>NZ_JBWKKF010000002.1:18018-332420 GCF_056431745.1 Amycolatopsis sp. NPDC045836
AGCAACCAACCCACACACCCACAGAGACCAAGCACAAGAAACCCCCGGCGAACCCGACCACCAGCCGGGCCACTCACCAAAACCCCACCTCAAGCAACCAACCCACACACCCACAGAGACCAAGCACAAGAAACCCCCGGCGAACCCGACCACCAGCCGAGCCACTCACCAAAACCCCACCTCAAGCAGCCAACCCACACACCCACCCAGACCAAGCACAAGAAACCCCCCGGCGAACCCAACCGCCGGCCGGGGCCAGCCACCGGAGCCATCGCCCAGACCCCCACCCCGCCCCGGTCCACCGCCAAAAACACGGCGAAGACCCCGATGTCAAGGCATCTTTCCCGCCTTGACATCGGGGTCTTCGCCGTAGTCACAATGAAAAACCGGGGCGTATGAGAAACCTGCTAACGAGCCCGCGGCACCACCCGCGTAACCGGCCCATCCGGCGACTTCCCCGCCCGCGACAGCCACCCCTCGACTTCCTTCCGCACCGAAGCCAGCGTCGGGCGGCGGCGGGGTTCCGGGTCCAGCGAGGCGATCAGCAACCGCGAGTGCACGCTCCGCGAAGGCAGCTTGTTCGCCGGTTCCGCCCGCGCCGCGGCCATCAGCGCCGCCATCGGGGTTTCCCGCGTGCCCCGCGGCGGCTGGCCCGACAACGCGTAACTGACCGTCGCTGCCAGCTGCCAGGCGTCCGAGGCGGGCGAAGCCGGGGCGCCCGCGGCCGTCTCCGGGGCGGTGAAGTCCGGCGTCCCGATCATCATGCCGGTCGCGGTCAGCGCCGAGTCGCCCTTGCTGCGCGCGATGCCGAAGTCGATCAGGTGCGCGATGCCCGCCGGGTCGAGGATGACGTTCGACGGTTTCACGTCCCGGTGCAGCACACCCTTCTCGTGCGCCGCCGACAGCGCGCCGGCCATGGTCGCCCACAGCCGTCCCGCGGCGACGTCGTCCAGCGGGCCGCCGGTGTCCACGGCGGCACCCAGCGGCTGCCCCTCCAGGTACTCCATCACCAGCGCGAGCCCGTCCGGCTCCTCGACCAGGTCGTAGACCTTCACGCAGTTCGGGTGGTTCACCACGGCCAGCGCCCGCGCCTCGCGCTGCATCCGCTCCACGGTGTCCCGGTCCGGTGCGTGCGCGATCTTCAGCGCGATGGTGCGGCCGAGCTGGTTGTCCACGGCCTCCCACACGGTGCCGAACCCGCCGTGCCCGAGCCGCCGCACCCGCCGGTACCGCCCGCTGCCCTGGCTGCTCGAACCGGGCGGAACGGGCATCGGCCCCGGGGTGTTCGCCAAACCGGGGCTCGGTGACGGCTGTGACGGCTGCGGCTCGGGTGCCTGCGCCAGCGCGGTCTTCGGGTACTCCTTCGGCGGCGCCGGCGGGGGCAGCTGCTGCTTCTGCGACGGCGGCGGCACGTACGGTGGCGGCGGCTGCCGCGGCGGCTCCACCGGACGCCGCTCCGGCGGCCGTTCCGACCGCTGCAGCGTCGACCAGGCGGGCGGCCCGACCAGCGCCACCGGCATGATCCCCAGCACGATCACCGGCAGGAAGCCGAGCCACAGGTGCACCGCGGTGTTCGCGGAGGTCCCGATGCTGAAGAAGAACATCAGCACGAACGGGATCCAGAAGAACCGCGACGGCCACTTCGGCCCGCGGCGCAGCGCCGTGCGCGCCAGCAGCATGATGAACAGCAGGGTCAGCGCGGGCAGCCCGATCAGCGCACCCAGGTAGTAGCCGTAGGCCAGCCCGCCGGACGGGTAGAACAGCGCCTCGTAGACGTTCTGGCCGCCGCCGAGGTAGTCGCTCTGCTTGCCGATGAACTCGCAGCGGTTGTTGCCCAGCTCCTCCATCAGCCCGGCGGACAGGTCGGCCGACTCGCCGGCCCGCACCGCGCTGAAGTTGCTCGACACCCCGATGAACAGCAACCACGGCATGATCAGCGTGAAGAACCCGGCGACCAGGCCGAACACGGCCATCATCGTCGGGTCGTACCGGTTACCGGTGAACTTCCGGATCAACGCGACGATCACCGCGCCCGCCACCGGGAACAACGCGATCAGCGCGCCCGCCATGCTGGTCGCCCACACCGCGCCACCCGGGCAGAAACCAGGCCCGAACACCTCGTATGCGAACGACAGCAACGAGCTCGCGAATGAATCCACTCCCCGCTCCGCTCCTTGTTGTTGCCGTGCTACCCGACTCCAGTATGTCGGGTCGGTCGTTGGACGCCGCTGTCACCCGCCAGGTTCATCACGCCACGGACACGGGTGCCTGCGGTGAGCGGGTCAGCCTACCGGCCGACCGGGCGTTCTCGCAGGTCAACCGCATTCCCTTCGCCCGCGTCCGGCCCGGGTACAAGATGGTCTCGCCGGATCGAGAACGAGGAGGTCCCCGATGGCCCAGTACGCCGAAACCTACCAGCGGAGCATGACCGATCCCGAGGGTTTCTGGCTGGAGGCGGCCGAGGCGATCGACTGGACCAGGAAGCCCACCCGCGCGCTGGACGACTCCGCCGCCCCGCTCCACCGCTGGTTCCCGGACGGCGAGCTGAACACCTCCCACAACGCGCTCGACCGGCACCTCGCCGACCGCGGGGACCAGGCCGCCCTCATCTACGACTCCCCCGTCACCGGGACCCAGCGGACCTACACCTACCGCGAGCTGCACGCGGCCGTCGCCCGCTTCGCCGGCGCCCTGCGTGGGCTGGGCGTCGAACGCGGTGACCGGGTGATCGTCTACCTGCCGATGGTGCCCGAGGCGGTGGTCACGATGCTGGCCTGCGCGCGGCTCGGCGCGGTGCACTCGGTGGTCTTCGGCGGCTTCGCGCCCAAGGAGCTGGCGGCCAGGGTCGAGGACGCCAAGCCGAAGGTCATCGTGGCCGCGTCCTGCGGCATCGAGCCCACCCGGGTGGTCGAGTACAAGCCGATCATCGAGGAGGCGCTGCGCGGCACCGAGCACCAGCCCGACCACGTCGTGGTGTTGCAGCGCGACGCCGCCCGCGCCGAGCTCGGCGAGCGCGACGTCGACTGGGACGAGCTGGTCGAGGACGCGTCACCGGTCGATCCGGTGCCGGTCGCTGCGACCGACCCGCTGTACGTGCTCTACACCTCGGGCACCACCGGCAAGCCGAAGGGCGTCGTGCGCGACACCGGCGGGCACGCGGTGGCGCTGGCCTGGTCGATGGGCGCGATCTACGACATCCACCCCGGCGACGTCTGGTGGACCGCCTCCGACGTGGGCTGGGTGGTCGGGCACTCCTACATCGTCTACGCGCCGCTGCTGATCGGCGCCACCACGCTGTTGTACGAGGGAAAGCCCGTCGGCACCCCGGACGCGGGCGCGTTCTGGCGGGTCATCGCCGAGCACCGGGTGAAGGCGTTGTTCACCGCGCCGACCGCGTTGCGCGCGATCAAGAAGGTCGACCCGGACGCGGCGGAACTGGCGAAGTACGACCTGGCGGGCTTCCGGACGCTGTTCCTCGCGGGGGAACGCCTCGACCCCGAGACCTACCACTGGGCGAAAGAAAAACTGGGTACCCCGGTGATCGACCACTGGTGGCAGACCGAGACCGGCTGGCCGATCTCGGCGAACCCCCGCGGGCTCGAACCCCTGCCGGTGAAGCCGGGCTCGTCGACCGTGCCGGTGCCCGGGTACGACGTGCGCATCCTGGACCAGGAGGGCAACGACCTGCCGGCCGGCCGCGAAGGCGCCATCGCGATCAGGCTCCCGTTGCCGCCGGGCACCCTGCCGACGCTCTGGGGGGACGACGACCGGTATGTCGAGGCTTACCTCTCGCGTTACGAAGGCCATTACCTCACCGGCGATTCCGGATATCTCGACGAAGACGGCTATCTGTTCGTGATGGGCCGCACCGACGACGTCATCAACGTGGCCGGGCACCGCCTGTCGACGGGTTCGATGGAGGCCGTGCTCGCCGCGCACCCGGCGGTGGCCGAATGCGCGGTCATCGGCGTGCGCGATTCGCTGAAGGGTCAGCTGCCCAGGGGCTTCGTCGTGCTCAAGTCCGGTGTGGACATCGACGAAGCGTTGCTGCGCGAGGAACTCGTCGCCGCGGTGCGCCGCGACATCGGCCCGGTGGCCGCCTTCCGCGACGTGTCGGTTGTGGACGCGCTGCCGAAGACCCGGTCCGGCAAGATCCTCCGCAAGACCATGCGGGGCATCGCCGACGGCCGCGACGAGCCGGTGCCCTCGACGATCGAGGACCCGGCGGTGCTTGACGCACTGCGTTCCGTCCTGCGCAGCGAGTGATCATCCGGTTACGCATTTCCCCGCTCGCCGGACGAAGTGAAAATTCCTCAACCCCACCAACGGCCGTTGTGCTGTTCGATTTATTGGTCTATACCTTTATGCACTCTTAGTCTCCCTGCCGGAGGTGCTCCGTGAGGAAGCGTTTGTCCTTGTCCGCCTTGCTCGGTGCGGCCGCGCTGGCCGTGTCGGCGGTGGCCGCTCCGGGAGCCGCCGCCGCGGCTCCCGAGGAGGTGTCGGCCCAGTCGAATTCGGGCGGAACCCAGCTGGCCGACGTGTTGCCCGCGCCGGTCGAAGTCAAGCCCAACGGGCACACGAAGTTCTGGCTGACCCCGCTCAGCCAGATCCGGACCCAGCCGGGTTCGAAGGAGGCCAAGCAGGTCGGCGAGTACCTGGCCGGACTGCTGCGGCCGGCCACCGGTTACCCGCTCAAGGTCAGCTCCGGTCCGTCCTGGTTCCCCGGCATCTCGCTGCTCATCGGCGGTGCCGACCAGCGCATCGGTGACCAGGGCTACCAGCTCGACTCCGGCCTCGCCGGGGTGACCATCCGGGCCAACTCCGCGGCCGGGCTGTTCAACGGCGTGCAGTCGCTGCGCCAGCTGTTCGGCCCGCGGATCGAGGCCGACACCCCGCAGCGCACCGCCTGGTCGGTGGCCGGCGGGCGAATCGTGGACTACCCGCGCTTCGGCTACCGCGGTGCGTTCCTGGACCTGGCCCGGCACTTCCACACGCCGGACGAGATCCGCACCTACATCGACCACGTGGCTCAGTACAAGATCAACTACCTGCACCTGCACCTGACCGACGACCAGGGCTGGCGCATCCAGATCGACAGCTGGCCGAAGCTGACCACGGTCGGCGGCGGCCCGGGCACCGGCGTGGACGGCGTCGGCGCGGGCTACCTGACCAAGGCCGACTACGCGGCGCTGAACAAGTACGCGGCCGAGCGGCAGATCACCATCGTGCCCGAGATCGACATGCCGGGGCACACCAACGCCGCGCAGTCCACCTACGCCGAGCTGAACTGCGACGGGATCGCCCCGCCGCCGCGCACGGACATCGAGGTCGGCTACTCCTCGCTGTGCATCGACGACGAGCTGACCTACAAGTTCGTCGAGGACGTCATCCGCGAACTGGCGGCCATGACCCCCGGCCCGTACCTGCACATCGGCGGGGACGAGGCGCACGCGACCACGGACGAGGACTTCAAGAAGTTCATGGAGCGCGTCATCCCGATGACGGCCAAGTACGGCAAGAAGCCGTTCGGCTGGCACGAGATCGCCAAGGCCAACTCGCCGGCCACCACCACCCCGCAGTACTGGTGGAGCACGCCGGACGGCGACGCCGCGGTGGCCGAGGCCGTCAAGCGGGGCAGCAAGGTCCTGGTTTCGCCTGCCAACAAGGCGTACCTGGACATGAAGTACGACGAGAACACCAAGCTGGGCCTGAAGTGGGCCGGTTACATCGAGGTGCAGACCGCCTACGAGTGGAACCCGGGCACCATCGTCCCGAACGTGCCGGAGTCCTCCGTGCTGGGTGTGGAAGCCCCGCTGTGGTCGGAGACCCTGCGGAACATCGAGGACATCGAGTTCATGGCGTTCCCGCGGCTCACCGCGATCGCCGAACTCGGCTGGTCGCCGCAGGCCAAGCACAACTGGGAGAACTACCGCGACCGGCTGGCGAAGCAGGGTCCGCGGCTGAGCGCCCAGGACATCAACTTCTACCGGTCCCCGCAGATCGACTGGAAGTAGTTCAGCGCAGTTGAGCCAGGCGGGCGCGGATTCCGATCCGCGCCCGCCGGTATGCGTCCTTGTCCCCGTGCAGCACCGAAGCCGCGTTCGCGTTGCGCGCCAGGGCTTCGATCTCGAAGACGACCTGTTCCGCGTCGGTGTCGAGGCTGTCCAGGCCGTCGAGCGCGTCGACCAGCAGCCTGGTCCAGTTCCGGCTCCTGGCGACCAGCGCGTCGTGCACCCGCCCGTCCCGGGCGTCGTATTCGGCGGTGGCGTGGAAGAAGAAGCAGCCGCCGGGGAAGATCCGCGCCGCCGAGTAGTCCAGCCAGCGCTCGCACAACTCGCTGAACCGGTCCAGACCACTCAGCGAAGCGGGCACCCGGTCGACCACGTGCGCGGTGAAGATCGCGTCCGCCGCGTCGATGGTGGCGAGTTGCAGTTCTTCCTTGGAACCGAAGCAGGCGAACACCCCGCTCTTGCTCAACTCCAGTTCGGCGGCGAGCCTGCCGATGGACAGCCCGTCGAGCCCCTCCACGGACGCGATGTCGACGGCGCGCCGGAGCACGGCCCGCCGGGTCGCGTCCCCGCGCAGGACTCGGCCGTCAACCGGCATCCCGCGCCCCCACGCGGCTCAGCTTGTGCAGCAGGCCCTGGCGGAACTGCTCCGCGAGCGCCGGCGTCTTGATCGCCCGGTGCGCCAGGTCGAGGTAGCCCGCCCGCTGGTCGGCGTCGAGGTTGGCCGGGTTGGCGTAGAGGATCAGGTACAGCTCGCTGATCGTCGGATTCGCTTCGTCGCGGTCGACCAGGGTGAGCGCACCGGAGGTGGGCACCGTGCCGGTCCGCCGCACCCGCAGGTACCAGCCGCTGCGCCCGGAGTCGATCATCGCCGCGATGATGTCCTTGCGCCCGGCGCGCATACCCAGCTTGAAGCACGGCGTGCGGGGCTGGGACACCTCCACCAGCGCGTCACCCCAGGTGAACCGGTCACCGATGCGGATGGTGTCCTCGACGGCGCCGAGCAGCGACAGGTTCTCGCCGACCGACCCCGCCTCCATGCCGAAGCCGTCGGCGTCCCAGCCGCGGTAGTGCTCGGCCGGATAGGCGTAGACGGCCTTGTCCGGGCCGCCGTGCACGCCGAGGTCGGCCTGCCCGTCACCGGCGAGGTTGACCTCGGCGAGTTCGAGGTGCGCCTCGGCGGTCCGGGTTTTGGTGATGCCGCTGAGCACGGGCTCGCCGCGCTGGTGGCCCAGCACCCTGGGCCGCCCGATGAAAACCCCGTTGATCAGCAGTTCGGTCATGGCCAGGAAATTAGCACGACCGTTCGTGCGAAGGCAGCGGTTTCCAAGTAGACAGCGTCTACATCGATTTGCTACAAAATGGGACCCGGTTGAACGCACGGTGACGGAGAGATGAATGGGCTACGAACGCTTTGTCGCGCTCGGTGACAGCTGCACGGAGGGGCTCGACGACCCGCATCCCGCGGGCGGGCCCTACCGCGGCTGGGCCGACCTCGTCGCCGCCCGGCTGGCCATGGACGAGCCCCGGTTCCGCTACGCCAACCTCGGCGTGCGCGGCCGCCGGCTGGACCAGATCACCGCCGAGCAGGTACCCGCGCTGCCCGCGCTCGAACCCGACCTGGTGGCGTTGTTCGGCGGTGCCAACGACGTGCTCACCGGCGCGGGCCCGGCCGAACTCGGCCGCCGGGTGGACACCGCGGTCCGCCGGGTCACCGAACTCGCGCCGAAGGTCGTGTTGTTCACGCTGAGCGACATTTCGCACCGGATGCCGTTCGGCAATCGCTTGCGACCCCGGATCGAGTCACTCAACGAAGCCATCCGCCAGGCCGCCGCGGACCACGGCACGCTGCTCGTCGACCTCTGGCCGGACCGCGCCGCCGACGACCTGCGGTACTTCGGCCGCGACCGCCTGCACCTGTCCGACCTCGGGCACCGGCGGCTGGCGGCGCACCTGCTCAACGCGCTCGCGGTGCCGTTCGAGCCGAGCTGGCTGGCCGACCTCCCCGGCGACCCGGCCCGGCCGACCACCCGCGCGCACGCGGAATGGGTGTGGCACGTGGTGCGCCCGGTCGCCGTCACCCGGGTCCGCAACCGGCTGATCGGCCGCTCCCCCGGTGACGGCTTCCGGCCCAAGCGCCCCGAACTCCGGCCCGTCTCCGCCGAGGAAATCCGGGCATGGATCGCCGCCCCGCTCCCCGGCAACGCCTGATCGCGAGCGCGGTCGCCCTGCTGGCCGCCGAGGGGGTGGAGGCGGTCACGCTGCGCGGGATCGCCAAGCACACCGGCGTTTCGCACGGCGCCCCGCTGCGGCACTTCACCGGCCGCGCCGAGCTGCTCTCCGCCGTGGCCGCCACCGGGTTCGGCGAGCTGTACACCCGGCGCGAGGGCCTGCCCACCGGACCGCCACGGGACCGGCTGGTCGCCGCGTGCCGCGCGTACGTCGGCTTCGCACTGGACAACCCGGCGATGTTCGAGCTGATGTTCCGGCACGACCTGCTCGACACCGCCGATCCCGAACTCGCCCGCGCCAGCAGCGCCGTCTTCGACTTCTTCGCCGAACTGGTCGGCGCCGCTTCGGCCTCGGCCGCCGACCCGAGGCCCGCCGCCGCCTCGCTGTGGGCCGCCCTGCACGGACTGGCCGAACTGTGGTTGTGGGGCGGGCTCGCCGAGGCCAGCTTCGCGCCGTCGATCGACGTGCCGCTGGCGGTCACCCTCGACGCCTACGTCGGCGTGCTCACCGGGGCCTGATCGGAGCGTTCCAGCGCCACCCGCGGCAGTCGCCGGTCCAGCCAGGACGGCAGCCACCAGGCCCGCGTGCCGAGCAACCGCATCACCGCGGGCACGACCAGGCAGCGGATCACCACCGCGTCCAGCAGCACCGCCACCGCCAGGCCGAGGCCGAACTGCTGGAGCATGCGGTCCGAGCTGAGCACGAAGGCGCCGAACACCACGATCATGATCCCGGCCGCCGCGGTGATCACCCCGCCGGTGTTCGCCAGCCCCTCCCGCACCGCGCGGGCCGCGTCACCCGTGCGCCGCCACTCCTCGTGCATGCGCGAGACCAGGAACACCTCGTAGTCCATGGACAGCCCGAACACGATGGCGAAGATCATCACCGGCACGAACGCCTCGATCGGCCCCGGCTGCGCGCCGAACCAGCCTTCGCCGAACACCAGGGTCATCACGCCGAGCGAAGCCCCGATGCCCAGCAGGTTCAGCACGGCCGCCTTCAGCGGCACCAGGATCGACCGGAACACCACCAGCAGCAGCAACGCCGACAGCCCGACCACCACGCCGATGAACAGCGGCAGCCGCTCGGCGACCGCGGTGGCGAAGTCGTCCGCGGCCGCGGTGGCCCCGCCGAGGAGGTAGTTCCCGCCGGTCCGCGCCTCCAGCGACGGCAGCACCTCCCCACGCAGCCGCGTGACCAGCTCGTGCGTCGCCTCGTCCTGCGGACCGCTCGCCGGGAAGACCAGCGTGGTGGCCACCGGCCCGGCCGACGGCGGCGTCGTGGTGCCCGCCACCCCCGGCGTGGTCGCCAGCACCTGCCCGAGCGCGGCCGGGTCACCGCCGTCGGACACCACCACCAGCGGCCCGTTGAAACCCGGCCCGAAGCCCTCGGCGAGCAGGTCGTACGCCTGGCGCGTGGTCTGCTCCGGCGACTCGGTGCCGGCGTCGGCGAACCCGAGCCGCATGCCCAGCGCGGGCAGCGACAGCACCCCGAGCGCGGCCACCGCGAGCAGCAGCGGCGCCCACGGGCGGCGCTGCACCAGCGCACCCCACCGCCGCCACCGGTCGCCGTGCGCCTTGCCGCGCTTGCTGACCGCCCGTTCGATCCGGCCGCCGAACACGGTGAGCAGAGCGGGCAGCAGGGTGACCGCCGCGACCATGGTGAGCAGCACGGTCATCGCCACCGCCAGCGCCACCCCGCGCAGCGAACCCAGGCCCAGCACCAGCAACCCGGCCAGCGCGATGATCACCGTCAGCCCGGCGAACAACACCGACCGGCCCGCGGTGTCCAGCGCCCTCCTGGTGGCCTCGTCCCGATCCGTGCCGTCGAGGATTTCCGTGCGGTACCGGGAAAAGATCAGCAGCGCGTAGTCGATGCCGACCCCGAGGCCGACCAGCACCATCAGGTACGGCACGTAACCGGGCAGCGTGAACACGTGGGACGCCAGCACGATCACGCCGAGCGAACCGCCGACCGCAAAAACCGCGGTGAGCACCGGCAGGCTCGCGGCCAGGAACGAGCCGAACATGAACACCAGGATCACCAGTGAGGCCAGCAATCCCGCGCCTTCGGCTGGTCCGCCACCGCCTTCGACCGCCGCCCGGACCGCGTCACCACCCAGCGCGACGGTCAATCCGTCCCCTTCGGCCGCCTTCGCCGCGTCGATGAGGCGTCGGGTGTCCTCGACCGCGATGCCCTCGGGCAACGGCACGGTCGCGTAGGCGATGTGGCCGTCCTCGGAGAACTGCAGCGGGCTGGCCGGGTAAGGCAATTGCGCGAGCATCCGCTCCACCCGGCCGGCCGGGACACCGTTGTCGTGGCGCACCACGATCTGCGCGGATTCGCCCACCGCACCGCCGAAGCGGTCCTGCAACTCCTGCGATTCCGTGCCCGGCAGCGCGTGGTCGTCCTCGTAGGCGCTGCCGACGGCCTGCGAGGCGAAGGTGATCGCGGCGAGCACCACGATCCACAGCACGATGGCCGGCGCGCGGTGCCGCTGCGACCATTCCGCGAGCCGTTCGAACCGGCTCCGTTCCGTTGTTTTCACGGCGACCAGGTAACGGCAGCGACCCCGGTCGCGTCGTCATGCCAACGGGCCGATCCGCGGTACCCCGGGAGTTGTTCCCTACGGGCGATCCCGTACTACCCGGGTTGCGTCCACCGGGGGGTCACCATGGCCGCCTCGTAGGCGAGCACCACCAGCTGCGCGCGGTCGCGGGCGTCCACTTTGGTCATGATGCGGCTGACGTGGGTCTTGGCGGTGGCCGGGCTGAGCACCAGCCGGCGGGCGATCTCGTCGTTCGACAGCCCGGCCGCGACCAGGGTCATCACCTCGCGCTCGCGTTCGGTCAGCGAGTTCAGCCGCGGGCTCGGTTCCGGCCGGGTCACCCGGCAAGCGAACTCCGCGATCAGGCGGCGGGTGACCGACGGCGCCAGCAGCGCGTCCCCGCGCGCGACCACCCGCACGCCGTGGATCAGTTCGGTCGGCTCGGTGTCCTTGACCAGGAATCCGCTGGCCCCCGCGCGCAACGCGCCGTAGACGTATTCGTCGAGGTCGAAGGTGGTCAGGATGATCACCTTCGGCCCGTCCCGGTCGCGGGCGAGCAGGCGGCGGGTGGCCGCCAGCCCGTCCAGCCGCGGCATCCGGATGTCCATCAGCACCACGTCCGGGCGCAGTTCGGCGGCCAGGCCCAGCACCGCCTCACCGTCGGCCGCCTCGCCGACCACGGTGATGCCGGCTTCGCCGTCCAAAATGGACTTGAAGCCGGCGCGGACCAGGGTCTGGTCGTCGGCCAGCAGGACCCGGATCACCGCCGTCCGCCGATCGGCAGCCGGGCGTGCACGGCCAGCCCGGTGCCGCGGTCGGGCAGGGCCAGCTCCCCGCCGGCGGCCCGCGCCCGTTCACGCATGCCGCGGATGCCGTGGCCGGGGGTGATCGGCCCGCCGGACCCGTTGTCCTCGATCTCCACGCGCACCTCGTGTTCGCCGTACCGGACCCGCACCACGACGGTACTCGCGCCGGAGTGCCGGATCGCGTTCGTCAGCGCTTCCTGCACGATGCGGTAGGCGGCCAGCCCGGTCTCCGGCGGCACCGGCCGGGGTTCGGCCAGTTCGGCGGTCACGGTCAAGCCCATCGCTTCGGCGTGGGCGAACAGCTCGTCGAGGCGGTCGAGCCCGGGTGCGGTGGCCACGGGGGTCCGGAGCACGTCCAGCGTGGCACGCAGTTCACGCAACGCCTCCTGGCCCGCCTGCTTGATCGCGGTCAGCGCCCCGGTCGACTGCTCGGCGTTCCCGGCGTGCAGCGCGGCCCCGGCCTGCACGGTGATCAGCGAGAGGTGGTGCCCGAGCGCGTCGTGCAGTTCGCGGGCGATGCGCAGGCGTTCCTCGGTGGCCCGGCGCCGCGCCTCCTCCTCACGGCCCAGCTCGACCTGCCGCTTGACCCGGCCGAGCGCGAGCATGGCGACGATCCAGCCGAGCAGCATGAACATCGCGACGTCGCCGACGTGCCGGTGGGGGCTCGCCAGTTCCCCGCCCAGCGTCGCCACCACGGTGATCCCGGCAACCACCGCCGCGGCACGGAGGTGCCCCTCGGCCGAAAGCGTGTACAACGCCAGCATCAGCGTGAGCAGCACGGGACTGCCCGCGCCGATCAGCGGGTAGTACAGCCCGACGCCGAGCACGGTGGCCACCGCGACCGGCACCGGGTAGCGCCGCCGCAGCGCCAGCACCGCGCAGCTGAGCACGATCAGCACCACGCCGAGCGGTTCCACCGACCCGTTCCGCGCGAGCGTGTAGGTCAGCACGACCACCAGCACGAGCCCGGCCAGCACCACGTCGCCCGCCGGGCCCTTCGGCCACCACCGGTTCACCCGGTCATCGAACCACCGGGCGGTAGACGATGCGGACCGCACCACCGGGGAACTGCTCGGACTCGGCCACCTCGAAGTTGACCTGGGTGTCGTCGAACAGGCGCTCGCCCTTGCCCAGCACGGTCGGGTGGACCAGCAGCTCCAGCTCGTCGAGCAGGCCCTCGGCGAGCAGCCAGCGGACCACGCTGACGCTGCCGGAGACCAGGATGTCACCGCCGTCGCGGGTCTTCTCCTCGGCCAGCTTCGCCGCGGCGTCCTCGTTGAGCAGGGTCGACGGCGTCCAGTCGACCGAGGTCAGCGTGGTGGACAGGACCAGCTTCGGCACGCTGTTCAGCACGCCCGCCAGCGCGTCCTCGGTCTCGTTCGGCCAGTGGGAGGCGAAGATCTCGTAGGTCTTGCGGCCGAGCAGGAGCGCACCGGCCTCGGTGAACCGCGCGCCGGTGACCTCCCCCATCCGGTCGTCGAAGAACGGTCCCTGCCAGGTTTCCGGTGCCTCGACCACCCCGTCCAGCGAGATGAAGAGGCTCGCAACAATCTTTCGCATGCAGGCAGGGTCACCGACGGGGCTCTACGCGCGCTCGAGAAGGCCAATACCGTCGAGCAGGGTGCGCACCCAGGTCTCGGCCAGCCGCCGCCGGGTGGCCTCGTCGTCGTGCCGCTGGTCGAAGTTGCTCAGGAACCCGTGTTGCAGGCAGGCGCCGAGCAGCAGGTCGGCGGCGGCGCGCGGATCGGCCTCGGCGCTGATCCGGCCGCCGCGCTGCTCGGCTTCGAGGTAGGCGGTGAGCAGGTCGCCGACGTGCCGCGGACCCTTGCCGCGGTCGTGCACCACCTCGCGGTGCGCGGTGAGCAGGTGGGGGTCGGAGAACAGCGACGCCGCGATCGGGAAGGTCTGCCCGTAGAAGGCGATCGCCGCGTGGGCGAACTCGACCAGCACGCGCTCCACCGGGTCGGCGCCGACGCGTTCCGGCAGGCTGCCCATCAGTTTGGCCAGCCCGCTCGGCATCCGCTCCTCCAGCACCGCGAGGAACATGTCGGTCTTGTCGCGGAAGTGCTTGTACAGCGCGGCTTCGGAGAACCCGGCCGCCTTCGCGATCTCCTTGGTGGTCGCCTTCGCGAGCCCGTGGGAACGCATCACCTGCGCGGCCGCGTCGAGGATCCGGTCACGCGTGCTCACGGGTGCCTCCAGGTTTGACGTAAGTAAGTGCTCACCCACTATAGTGGTTAGTGAACACTCACCAACCTACCGAGGGACGGAACCGCCATGAAGATCACCGTTTTCGGGGCCAGCGGGGCCACCGGCAAGCACGTGCTGACGCAGGCGCGCGCCGCCGGGCACCAGGTCACCGCCGTGGTCAGGGCTCCGTCGAAGGTGTCCGGCGTGACCGTGGTGGAAGCCGACGTCCTCGACCCCGCCGCCATCGAACCGGCGGTGGCCGGCGCGGATGCCGTGGTTTCGGCGCTGGGCACGCGGAACGGCCGCGGCCCCACCACCATCTGCGCCGACGGCGCCGCCAGCGTCATCCGCGCCATGACCGCCGCCGGCACCCGGCGCCTGGTCGTCGTCAGCGCCGCGGGCATTTCGAAGGAGGGCGACGACCCGCTGACCCGGGTGCTGGTCAAGCCGATCGTGCAGCGGATCCTGCGTCACCCGTTCGCCGACCTGACCCGCATGGAGGAGCTGGTGCGCGCCAGTCCGCTGGACTGGACGATCATCCGCCCGCCCCGGCTCACCGAAGGTCCACGCAGCGCCTACCGCACCGCCGTCGACCAGGGCCTGCGCCGCGGCTTCCGCATCTCCCGCGCGAACCTGGCCCACGCCATCCTCGAAGCGGTCCCGGACCCGGCCACCCGCGGAAAGGTGCTGACCGTCGCGCGATGAGTTCGGCCCGCTCGCCGGGTTACAGGTGCATGAGCGAAGAAATCCGCACCCTCATCGAGCAGTGGGCCACCGCCGCGCACCAGGGCGACCTGCCCGGTGTGCTGGCCTCGCACACCGACGACGTGGTGATGTTCGACGTACCCGCCAACGCCCACGGCCTCACCGCCTACCGCGACACCTGGCCCGCCTTCTTCGAATGGCAGGCGAACGGGGCGGTGTTCGAAATCGAATCGCTGGAGGTCACCGCCGGTTCGGACGTGGCTTACGCGTTCGCCCTGCTGCGTTGTGGCCTGCCCCCGGAAATCGGTGACCAGCGCCTGCGCCTGACCTTCGGGCTGCGCAAGGTCGCGGGCCAATGGCACATCGCCCACGAACACCATTCGTTCCCCTTTGCGTCGGACGGGGAGGACCAGGTCCGCGCCATTCACACCGCCTGGTTCGACGCCACCGCCCGCAAGGACATCGACGGCATCATGGCCCACATCGCCGACGACGTCGTTTCCTACGAACACGAGGCGCCCCTGCAATACGTCGGCGCCGCGGCTGTGCGGGAGGTGTGCCGAACGGGCCTGGACCGCAGCACGGGTTCGGTCACCTGGACCGTGCCCGCCCTCACCGTCCTCGCCAGGGATGACCTGGCCGTCACCTGGGGCCTGAACCACATGACCGCCGACCTCCCCGACGGCACCCCCGCCGAATCCCACTCGCGAGGCACCCGAATCTTCCAGCGGCGCGGCGGCCGGTGGCAAATGATCCACCAGCACGTCTCGTACCCGTTTGACCCCACCACCGGCGAGTCCACGACAAATCTGACGGAATAGTTGCAAATCAGGCACCGCCCGTGACCTCTTTTCCGAGGAAAATTGACAGTTGATCTGTTCCGACTCCGGGCGGTGCCCGATTCAACGTCTTGAGTACGACGAATGGCCCATCCCCAGAGCACGTTCGTGTTGACCTTCGGACTCGCCGGTTGCCTCCCGCACGAGAAATCTGCGAAGGTCTTCGGTGCCTCATCAGCGAGCAGAACCGATCAGGTTCACCGGCGCCGGACACGAGACCACCGGGGAGACGCACATGCGGGTTGTCGCGGTCATGAACTACAAAGGTGGGGTGGGCAAGACCACCCTCACCGCGAATCTCGGCGCGGTCGCCGCAAGCCGCGGTCTCCGCGTGCTGCTCATCGACCTCGATCCACAGACGAACCTGACCTTCTCCTTCTACTCGATCGACGACTGGCATGATCGACTCGCGGACCACCTGACGATCAGAACCTGGTATGGCGGCGAAATGCCGGGCCGGGACAGCCCACTGGCCGATCTCGTCGTCACACCGGAGCGGGTCAACGAAGCACTGGAGAACACCGGCGGGCGGCTCGACCTGCTTTCCTCCCACCTCGGCCTGATCGACATCGACCTCGAACTCGCCGCCCAACTGGGCGGGACCACCACGCTCGACGGATCGAAGCGGAGGTTTCTGGACCTGCACGGCTGCCTCCGGCGGGCGCTCGGCGAGAGCCACTTCGCGCAATACGATCTGGTGCTGATCGACTGCGCCCCGAACTTCGGCTTGGTCACCAAGACAGCCATCGTGGCCAGTGACCGAATTCTCGTCCCCGCCAAGGCGGACTACCTGTCCACGCTCGGCTTGGACTACCTGGCAGGCAACTGCGAGAGCTTGGTACAACAGTTCAACGATTTCGTCAACCACAAGCGCAGCGGAGAACACCAAACTATCAATCCCGAGTTTCTGGGAGTGGTTTTCACCATGGTGCAGATCTACTCGCAACAGGTCACCCTCGCCCAAGCGCCTTACATCGACGCGGTCCGTGAAAATTCCCAGGTACCCGTGCTGGAGGCCACGATCCGCAACAGCCCTCGCCACTTCGGGGACTCCGGCGAAAGCGGCGTACCCGTCATGCTGCGTGCTACTCACAAAGATGAAGTCGTACAGGAGTTCGAGCAACTGGCCGACGAAGTACTGGACGCACTCGAGTTGTCTCCAGGCGGCCAGCGATGAACGACCTGAAGAGATTCGTGGCACTGCAGGCCCGGCTGTACGCATTTCTGGATGAACAGGATGAGGCCACCCTTCAGTCGATCGCCAACGGAACAGCACAACTGGCCGTGGTGGGTACTGTTGAAAAACCGAGCGACAACGCCCGAATCCTTCCCTCCAGCGACCCTTTTCAAGCAGCACAACGCCTTTCAGAGTTGACCTCACCGCAAGAAAGGCGAATTTACTTGACCGAGGCTGAACTGAAGATACCCGGACTGCGCAAAGTAGCCAAGCTGCTCGACCTCACCGGCTACAGCAAATTGACTCGGAGCGGCCTCATCAACCTTTTGGCAGACCACGGTCACACCTCGACAGCCGAACCACCCGAGTCGACCGGCAACACCACGAGAGCACGGAAAGACCAGCTACCGGCCAAACCAGCGGAACCGAGCGCCGAGGTGGTGGCGATCGCCTCGCACCTGCGCAAAACCGAGACCGAAGACCAGGGCGCAACCTACCTTCGTGCACAAAACCTGACTCGGGAGGACCTGCTCGCCATCGCCACCGAGTTGAACTTGACGCGAGTTGATCGCTTGAGTCGAAAAGAGCTCGAAAAGAGGGTGCTCAAACAGGCCATCGGGGACCGGCGCAAGTTCGCCGGCCTGCGGAAGTGGTGAGCAGCGGTGGGCGAACGGACCGCGAACCAGCAGAACGGCAGCCGCTCGATGTACTTGATCGGCGGTCGCCGCGTGACGATTCGCGACCTGATGGAGGCCGGGCTGCTCCAGGCGGGGGCGAAGCTCAAGTTCGAGCGCAGTCGCATCGGTGCGACCTTCCACGCCACGGTGACCGATGAAGGCCGGATTCGCCTCGAGTCCGATGGGAAGGAGTTCCGCTCGCCCTCTCGAGCGGCCGTGGTCGCGGCCGGGATGCGGGCGGTCGACGGCTGGCGGGCGTGGCGGGTGGTCGATCAGGACCGTCTGCTGGACGCCGTGCGCCAGGAGTTGCTCGACCAGGAGATCACCACCGTGGCAGCGGTGGCCAACCAGCGCAATGAGGACACCGCACGCCAGCGCATCCACGAGTGGCTGCGGCAAGCACGCGCGCGGGCCGATGGGGGGAGTCCCGAGCGCTTCTCGGTTCGCGACCTGCTGGAGAACTGGGGAGCTACGGATCGCGGTGGCGACCAGATCAGCCGGATCGAGGCCGATCTGGCCAACCACGGCTTGGTCACCTCGCCGAGCTTCCGAGCGGTGACCCTGGAGACGGAGGTCCTGCTGACCACACCGCCCGCGGAGTCCGATGAGTCGCCGGACACGGAAGACGACGGCGACGAGGATCTCAACGTGCGCCTCACCGTGGGAAACCTGACCCCGCTCCGTGGAGTCGGCGCTGTCGCGCCCGACAGCTGCTTCGAAGAGGCGATCACCATAATGCACCTGAACGACTACTCACAGCTGGCTGTGCTGAGCGGTGAGCGGAACCTGCGCGGTGCCGTGACCTGGCGCTCGATCGCCCAGGCGATGCACCGCAGATCGGATGCGGGCTTCGCCGACGCCATCGTCCGGCACGTGGAAGTCGTCGCGTATGACCGCAATCTGTTCGATGTGCTGCCCACACTGCAACAACGTGATTTCGTTTTCGTGTGGAACGAAAGCAAGGAGATCAAGGGCATCGTCACCGCCGCGGACGTGGCACGCCGCTTCGGCGCGATGGCCATGCCGTTCTTCCAGGTGGGTGAACTGGATCAGACGCTGAGGTGGGTGGTGAGCCGCACGGTGGACCTGCCCACCGTCGAGGCGCTCTGCCACCGGAAGATCGGCAGCTTCGACCAACTCGCCATCGGTGACTACGAACGCGTGCTGGAAAACCGGGACGTCTGGGCAAAGCTGGGCTGGCCGCTGGACCGAGCCAGTTTCATCGCGCGTTTGAGGGAGATCCGGCACATCCGCAACAAGGTCATGCACTTCCACCCCGACCCGGTCGCCGAAGACGCCGTCGACCAACTGCAGCGGTTCAACAGTCTGCTGCACCGCTACCGAACACCGACCTGAGCACCTCGCGTGGTGGTTCTAGATGGCGCCTCGATCGAATCCGGGAGTTGCCCCGAGGTGATGACGGAACGCAAAAGGCCCTTCCCAGTGATCCCGGGAAGGGCCTTTGACCTGCTGTGGAGCTGAGGGGAATCGAACCCCTGACCTTCTCGATGCGAACGAGACGCGCTACCAACTGCGCTACAGCCCCTGAAAGCTTGCTCAGCATAACAGTGGCTGCCGACCGCTCGAGCCGGGGGGTCCTATTCGCCGGAGGCCCGGCGGAAGGACCGCTGACCTGGGTCGTCGAGTTCGTGGAAGGCCGGGTCCTCGTCCTCCGGGTCGACGACGACGGCGTGCCGCCGCAGGCGCGAGGTGGGTGACGGCTTGCGCGCCGGGATCTCCCGGCGCGGCGGCCGCGGGGCCACCGGTTCCTCGGCCTGGCTCTCCTCGGGCACCGGGCGCCGGGTGACGCGGGTGCCGGCGTTCAGCCGCGACAGGCGCCGCTGCCGGATCTCGTTTTCGATCCGGACCTGCCGTCGCAGGTACGCGAGGTACCCGACGAGCACCAGGTCGACCGCGCCGTGCCCCCACCACACCAGTGGCGTCAGGAACGCGGCCAGCCCGGCGGTGACCACGGCGAGCACGAGCAGGACGACCACCACGCGCTGCCGGTAGGCGTACTTCGCCCTCGCCGCGATCTCCGCGGCCTCCGGGTCGTAGCCCCCGCGACCCGGCCGGTACTGGCGGCCGCTCTCGCGCGGCTGCGGCAACGGCGGCAGGTCCCGTCCCTCCGGGGCGGACTCCACGTCGTCGAGCTCGTCGAGGTCGTCCACCTCGTCGTCGAGATCGGCTTCGACCTCGTCGTACTCGTCGTCGGCGTCATCGTCGCGTTTTCCGGAATCGGACATCGCGAACTCCTCTCGCCCCTCGTGGCGTGTGCTCCCGCTCCGCACGACCCTGGCGGCCAACGCGGAGTCGGCGGTGCGCGCGATCTCCTGGCGCTTGCGCGCGATCATGGGAACGAGGACGACGAGCCATGCCGCGGCCAGCGCGACGATGATCAACGAGCTTGGCATCTCCCGTCACCTCCCCCGACGTGAACTCCTTCGTTCGTCACGTTAGTCACAGGAGTAACAGATCTCCGGAAGGCTCGCCGGTTCTTATTCCGGATGGTGTCACCGCGTTAGGAGAAATGACGTTGATGTGGTATCGGGCGCCCGCGGGGCTCACTCGTGGTCGGCGAGCCCGGCCGCGATCAGCCGGGCGGTGAGCCCCGGCCCGGTTTCCTCCGCGGTCAGGCCGAAGAGCAGGTGGTCCCGCCAGTCCCCCGCCACGTCGAGGTAGCGCTGGAGCAGGCCCTCCTGCCGGAACCCCGCCTTGGTCAGCACCCGGATGCTCGCGGTGTTCTCCGGCCGCACGGTGGCTTCGATGCGGTGCATCCCGCCGGCCCGGAAGGCGTGGTCGACCACCAGCGCCACGGCCGCCGTCGCGACCCCGCCCCGGACGGCTGAAGTGGACACCCAGTACCCGACCCACGCGGACCGCAGGGAGGCCCTGATCACATTCCCGATGGTGATCTGACCGGCGAACCGGCCGTCCACGGTGATCGTGAACGGCAGGCACTGCCCGCGCCGCGCCAGCGAGCGCAGCGCCGACCACTGCGGTGGCCACGACCAGACCGAGTTCCGCTCCGCCCAGGTCCCGGTGCCGCTCGGCTCCCACTCCTCCAGGTGCTCGCGGTCCCGCAACCGCGCCCGGCTCCAGTCACCGCCGTCGCGCAACCGCACCGGCCGCACCGCGACCACGCCGGCGCGCACGCGGAGCGGGCCGAGCTTCGCCGGCCACCCGGGATGCCGGCCTTCGACGCCGTAGAGCTGCGACACCCCGTCAGCCGCGCTGCGCCAGGAAGGTCACCTTCACCTCTTCGCCGGCGGCCACTTCGGTGAGGTCTTCGTCGATGTTGATCAGGCAGTTCGCCTCCGCCAGCGAAGCCAGCAGGTGCGCACCGGACGTGCCGAGCGGCTGCACCAGGTACTCCCCGTTCGCCTCGTCGCGCAGCAGCTGGCCGCGCAGGAAACCCTTCCGACCCTTGGTCGAGGTGATCGGCGACAGCAACCGCGCGCCGACCATGCGGCGGTGCGGGTTCCGCGTGCCGCGTGCCGCGCGGATCAGCGGGCGCACCAGCACCTCGAACACCACCAGCGCGCTCATCGGGTTGCCGGGGACCAGGAAGGTCGGCACCGCGTCCGGGCCGAGCCTGCCGAAGCCCTGCACCGAACCCGGGTGCATGGCGACCCGCGTCAGGTCGATGCGGCCCAGCTCGGACAGCGCCGCGTGCACCTCGTCCCCCGAACTGCCGCCGGCGCCACCGGCCACCACGACCACCTCGGACATCAGCAGCCTGCCTTCGACCACCTCGCGCAACCGCTTCGGATCGTTCGCCACGATCCCGACGCGGCTGACCTCCGCGCCGGCGTCGCGGGCCGCGGCCGCCAGCGCGTAGGAGTTCACGTCGTAGACCTGCCCGACCGACGGCGTGCGATCGATGTCCACCAGTTCGTCGCCCACGGACACAATGGACACCCGCGGCCGCGGGTACACCAGCACCTTCGCCTTGCCGACCGCAGCGAGCAGGCCGACCTGGGCCGAGCCGATGGTGTCGCCCTGGCGGACCGCGACGTCGCCGATCTGCACGTCCTCGCCGGTCCGCCGGACGTAACCGGCCGACGGCACCGGCTTGTGCACGGTCACCTTGGCGTGGTGCCCGTCGGTGTAGGCGGTCGGCACCACCGCGTCGGCGAGCGTGGGCAGCGGTGCGCCGGTGGCCACGCGCACGGCCTGGCCGGGCTGCAACCGGCGCGGCTGCCGCGAGCCGGCCGGGATCTCCCCGACCACCGGCAGCTGCACCGGTTCCTGCCCGGCCGTGCGCACGTCCACGCTGCGCACCGCGTACCCGTCGACGGCCGCCTGGTCGAAGCCGGGCAGCGCGTGCTCGGCGACCACCTCCTCGGCGCACAACAGCCCCTGCGCCTCCGAGATCGCCACGCGCACCGGGCGCGGGCGCACCGCGGCCTCCAGCGCGAGGGCGAGCTGGGCGTCCACGGAACGGAACTCGGCGAGTTCCTCCGCGACGCCCTCCGCGGGTGCGGCAGGGGTCGGCGCGTCGGGGACGTCAGGCGCGTCAGGGGCGGTCATCGGCTCGCGTTCTCGATTCGTTCGGTCAGCCAGGTGCGCAGCGACGGCCCGTACTCGGGGTCGTCGAGCGCGAAGTCGACGGCCGCCCGCAGGAAGCCGCCGGGGTTGCCGAGATCGTGCCTGCCACCGCGGTGGACCACCACATGAACCGGGTGCCCCTCTTCGATCAGCAGGGCCACCGCGTCGGTCAGCTGGAGTTCGCCGCCGGAGCCGGGGGTGATGCGGCGCAGCGCGTCGAAAATGGCCTTGTCCAGCAGATATCGGCCGGCGGCCGCGTAGGTGGACGGGGCGTCCTCCGGCTTCGGCTTCTCCACCATGCCGTGCACGCGCTTCACATCGGGGTCCTCCGTGTCGGTCACGTCGAACACCCCATAGGGGGAGATCTGCTCGCGCGGGATGTCGAAGGCGCACAGCACGCTGCCGCCCTCCTTCGCCCGCACCGCGGCCATGCGGCTGAGCACGCCGGTGGGCAGCACGAGGTCGTCCGGCAGCAGCACGGCGACCGCTTCGTCCTCTTCGGTCAGGTTCGGCTCGGCCTGTGCCACCGCGTGGCCGAGGCCCAGCGCCTGCTTCTGGATGGCGACGTCGACTTCGAGCAGGGCGGGGGCGCGGCGGATCTTGTCCAGCAGGTCGGTCTTGCCCTTGGCGGAGAGGGTTTCCTCGAGTTCGGGGGCGGCGCGGAAGTATTCCACCACCGACTCTTTGCCCGGTGAGGTGACGATCACCAGGCGCTGGGCACCGGCTTCGGCGGCCTCTTCGGCGACCAGCTCGATGCCCGGCCGGTTGACCACCGGCAGCAGCTCCTTCGGCACGGCCTTGGTGGTCGGCAGGAATCGGGTGCCCAGCCCGGCGGCAGGCACGATGGCGGTTCGGAACGTCTGCGGAATTTCGGCGCCCGTCATGGGCGCAAAGCCTAACCTGAGCAGGTGCGAGCTGCGGGCAATGAGCACCTGAGCAAGGCCGAGTGGCGCAAACGACTGACCGAGGCGAGGTCGGCGGTGCCGATCGCGCGCCGGGTGAGCGAGGCGGGCGCGCTGGCCCGCTTCGTCGCCGAACTGCCCAGGGTGGAGACGATCTGCGGTTATGTGCCGTTCGGCACGGAGCCCGGCTCACTGGCTCTGCTGGACGTGCTCCGGACCGCGGGTTCGCGGGTGCTGCTGCCCGTGGTCCCGACCACACCGGGACCACTGGACTGGGCCGAGTACACCGGTCCGTCGTCGCTGGCCCCCGGCCGGTTCCGCGGCGTGCTGGAGCCCACCGGCGACCGGCTCGGCGAAGCGGCCGTCCAGCAGGCCGAGCTGGTGCTGGTGCCCGCGCTCGCGGTCGACCACCAGGGCGTCCGGCTCGGCCGCGGGGCGGGCTTCTACGACCGTTCCCTCGGCGCCATCACGCACGCCGACCTGGTGGCCGTCGTGCGCGACGACGAACTGGTGCCCCGGCTACCCGCCGAGTCGCACGACGCCGTCATGAGCGGCGTCCTGCTGCCCGGCCGCGGCCTCGTCCGGCTTCCGCTCACACCTGGGGGATCTGCTTCCTGAGCAGGCAGAACTCGTTGCCCTCCGGATCGGCGAGCACGTACCAGCTCTCCTCACCGGTCTGCCCGCAGTCGGCGTGCGTGGCTCCGGCCGCGAGCAGCCGCTCCAGTTCGGCTTCCTGGTCCTGGTCCGTCGGGCTGAGGTCGATGTGCAGCGGCAGCTTGCCCGGCTTCAGCTCGGTCGTGGCGTTGAGCACCAGCGTCGGCTGCGGCCCGCCGAACCCGGTGTCCGGCGGCCCGATCTCGATGTCGTCCCCTTCGCGTCCCAGCTCGACGTACCCGAGCACCTCGCACCAGAAGGCGGCGAGACGGGCGGGATCCCGGGCGTCGAGCACCAGTTCACTGATCCGGCATGCCATGGCGGAAGGCTACTTCGACCAGCTCAGCGGGGTGTGACGAACACTGGTTTGCATCGGGGGAATGATCTGAAGCACAATTGGGTTAGCACTCTTGAGCCCCGAGTGCCAATGTCCGAAGGAGCAGCTGTGCCCACGTACCAGTACGCCTGCAAGGAATGCGACCACCGTTTCGAGGCGGTCCAGTCGTTTTCCGACGACAGCCTGACCGAGTGCCCGCGGTGCACCGGCCCGCTGCGCAAGCTCTACGGTGCGGTCGGCGTGATCTTCAAGGGTAGCGGTTTCTACCGCAACGACTCGCGCTCCGACTCGAAGTCGTCCTCGGCTTCGAGCAAGTCCTCGAAGCCGGCTGAAACCTCGGCCAAGAGCGACTCGGGCAAGAGCGATTCGTCTGGTTCTTCGTCGACCACCTCCTCCGCGGCGTCGTCTTCGTCGTCCTCTTCATCTTCCACGACGGCGACCGCCGCTGCTTCCTGATCCACCGAGTTGTCCACAGGCACCTCACTTGTCCACAGTTGCCTGTCTCCTCCTGGCTCACCCCTCCCCCGCGCCCTAACGTCGAAGGCGCGGGGGATCACCAAGCCCGATCCCCCACCGACAATCTGGGGGGGAATCGTGCAACTCTTCGAAGACCTGGCCGCCCGGCTGAACGCACTGGTCAACGGCCGCCACACGCGCAAATCACTGGCCGCCCTGCTGGCACTGGCCGCCATCGCCGTAGCACTGGTACCGCTCCTGGCCCCCACCGGCCCCGGCGGCGAACCCACGCTCGTCGCGGCGCGCGACCTGAGCCCTGGCACCCTGCTTTCACCCGCTGACACCAGAATCATCCACATCCCCGGCGAGCTGCGGCCGTCGGGTGCGCTGAGCGTGCCCGACGACACCGGCGGCCGCCTGCTGGCCGGCGCGGCGCGTGCGGGTGAGCCCCTCACCGACGTCCGCTTGGTGTCCCCCGCACACGGACCGCCCGGCACGTCCACCGTGCCCATCCGCCTGGCCGATCCGGGGGTCGCCGACCTCCTGCACCCGGGCACCCGAGTGGACGTCGTCGCCGCCGACGGCCTCCACCACCATCAACTGGCCTCCGCCGTGACCGTGATCACGGTCGTCGCCTCCTCCGCCGACGCCAAGTCCCGCCCGAAAGGCCCACTGGTCCTGATCGCCGTGCCGGCTGAGGCCGCCACCCCACTGGCCTCAGCCGCCCTGGACACCCCGGTAACCGTCACCCTGCGCTAGCCGATCCGCACCCGCCCGAATCCGTCCATGTCAGGCCGATGCCCTTGCGAGGCTTTCGCCTGGTCTCGTCGACCGAAGTTCGCCGCCCTGCTCGTCTTGCCCCTGCCCGTCCTGCCCCTGCTTGCTTTGCCCCGCTCGCCGCCGACTTGGACGCAACTGGAGCTGTGCGCGGAGAAGGCCGCCTTCGCAGGTGCCTCCTCACAACGGGGGCCCAACCTTCGCTAGTTGTGATGCCCGGGGAGGTTGGTCAGCCGGGTAGCTGGTGGCTCGCCGCCGGTTGGGTTGTAGGGCCGGTGGTGATTGTGGAAGTGCAGCCAGCGTGGTAGCGCTGCCCGCCGGACCGTCTCCGATGGGTAGAAGCGGGCGTAGGCCCAGCCCTCGGCCGGAGTGCGGTGGAAGTGTTCGATCTTGCCGTTGGTCTGTGGCCGGTAGGACCGGGTGCGTGTCGGGATGACCCCAGCTCGGTGCAGGTGTCGCGCCAGGCGGGAGCGGTAGGCCGAGCCGTTGTCGGAGAGTACGCGTTCGACGGTGACGCCGAGGCCGGTGAACCAGGCTGCGGCGCGGCGCAGCACGTCGGTGGCGGTGGCGGCGGTTTCGCTGGTGTGGATTTCGGCGTAGGCGATGCGGGAGTGGTCGTCGATGACGGTGTGCGGTGGCGGTGCCGCGGGACAGGCCCGGGGTGGCGCGTTTGTTGATCTCGCCTTGCCGGCCGGCGTAGCGGTGGCCGCCGCCGTCGGGGGATGTTGCCGAACTTGGTGACATCGACGTGGATCAGCGACCCGGGATGGTGGTGCTCGTAGCGGCGCAAGGGTTCGCCGGTGGCCCGGTCGATCCGGCAGAGGCGATTGATCCGGCAGCGCACCAGCACCGCGTGCACTGTGGAGGCGGGCAAGCCGAGCCGGCCGGCGATCTGGACCGGCCCCAGCCGGTGCCGTCACCGCACGATCGCCCGCACCAACTGCTCGGGAGTGCGGGCCGGGCTGCGGCGCGGTCGGCTGCTGCGATCGGTCATCCCGGCTTCGCCCTCGTCCTGGTAGCGCTGTGCCCACTTGCGGGCGGTCTTCGCGGCGACCATGAACATCTCCGCTGCCTCGACGCAGGTCCAGCCCTGCTCGACGATCAACCGAGCGAGTCGCAGCCGGGTGCGCGGGGTCAGGGTGGCGTTGGGGTGGGACACGAAGGTCTCCGGACAGGTGACGTGGTTCCTAGACAGCTCCACTTCACAACCGGAGGCTTCACCTCTCAGCACGACATGCCGTCGCTCATCTCCTCAACTCGCGACAACCTCCCCGGACATCACAGCGTGCTGCATCTCAGAACGTTGACTCGGCAATCGGTCCGGTGGGCTGGCAGTCCACGCTGGTCTTCCCTGTTGAGCGGGAGGTGGTCGTGGGGCGTCGTCGGCGGTGTTCCTCCGGCCGTTGTCGATGGAGCAGGGCCGCAAGCTCGCCCGGATCGGGCGGACCGCGAAGGACCCGGTGCGGTTACGCCGGGTGATCGTGGTGCTGATGTCCGCACAAGGGCAGGCGGTCCCGGACATCACGTCGTTGATGCAGATCGACGCCGATTGGGTGCGTGATGTGATCCACGCGTTCAACGAGCGGGGGTTCGCGGCGCTCGACCCAATGGAGTGGGGGCGCCGGGCGGTTCAACGGGCTGCGCCGGAACGCGTCGGCGGCTGTTGTTGGCGCGCCGGGTGGGGCGGTTGGCACTACGCTCCGGTGGCGATTCGTTCCCACCGGAAAGGAAAGAACCCGTGCTGAAGGGCTTCAAGGACTTCTTGATGCGCGGCAACGTCGTCGAGCTGGCTGTTGCGGTGGTCATCGGCACGGCGTTCACCGCGATCGTCACTGCCTTCACCAATGGGCTGATCAAGCCGTTGATCAACGCCATCGGCGGGTCGGACGCGGCGCAGGGGCTCGGCTTCTACATCTTCTCCAGCAACCAGGGCACGTTCCTGGACTTCGGCGGCGTGATCAACGCGGGGATCAACTTCCTGATCGTCGCCGCGGTGGTGTACTTCCTGTTCGTGTTGCCGCTGCAGAAGGTGCAGGAACGCCGCAAGCGCGGCAAGGAGACCGGGCCCGCTGAGCCGACTGACGTCGAACTGCTGAAGGAGATCCGCGACCTGCTGCGCCAGCAGCAGCGCGACAGCGCCAGCGACCGTGGCCAAGATCGCAGCTGAGCCAGCCAGCTGAAACGAAAATCGCCTGCTCCGCGAGGGTCGCGGAGCAGGCGATGGGATCAGCGATCGTGGTGGGGCGGGCGGTTTTCGTGGTACCAGCTGTCCTGGTCGCCGCCGCCGGTGGGCTCGGGGTCGCGTTCGTCGGCGGTGGTCTCCGGCAGCACGTCGCCGAAGATCTCTTCGAACCGGCGTCGGCGATCGCGCTCGGCGGGGGGTTCGGACATCAGGCCTCGTTCAGGCCGGACAGTTCGTCGATCACGTAGGGCACCAGTGCCGAGAGCGTGGCCATGCCGTCCCGCACCGCGGCGCGCGAGCCGGCCAGGTTGACCACCAGCGTGCTGCCGGAAACACCGACCAGCCCACGCGAGATGCCGGCGTCGACCGCACCGGCGGCCAGGCCGGAGGACCGCAGGGCCTCGCCGATCCCGGGGATCGGGCGGTCCAGCACACCGGCCGTGGCGTCGGGCGTGACGTCGCGCGGGGACACGCCGGTGCCGCCGACGGTGATCACCAGGTCGGCCCCGCCGATCACCGCGGTGTTCAGCGCGTTCCGGATGGCCACGGTGTCCGCGTGCACCACCACGGTGCCGTCGACGATGAACCCGGCCTCTTCCAGCAACTCGGTGACCAGCGGACCGGCGGTGTCCTCGACCTCGCCGTGGGCGGCACGGTCGTCCACGATCACCACAAGGGCACGGCCCAGCCGTTGTGCACTGCGTTCCATGTGCCCACCGTAGCGCGAACCGGCGCCCGGCGATCACCGCGCGCATGGTGAGTCCCAGCACCGCCCCGAACGTCCCGAATGCCCGAACCCGCTTTTGCGGGCAAAAGCAGGTTCCGCAGGTCAGGGGTGTGGCGGAGGTGTCGCGGACGCAGCGTTCCGGCTTAGCGAAGCGGGATGACGAACCCGTGCTCCTCGACAACCTGACGCCCACGCGCGCCCTGCACACCCAGGCGCCTTCGGACTCGCCGAAGGGGTGGCCGCCTTCGGCGAGTGACGCGCGGCGAGGCAGCGTCTAGACCGCCAGCGGCAGGTGCACCTCGAACCGGCACCCCGGACCGTGGTTGCGCACCAGGATCCGGCCCCGGTGCGCCTCGACCAGCCCCTTCGCGATCGCCAGACCGAGGCCGCCGCCCGCACCGTCGGGGTCCGGGGTGCGGGCCCGCGTGCCGCGGAACGCGACGTCGAAGACCCGGCCGATCTCGTCCTCCGGAATGCCGCCGCACCCGTCGTCCACGGCGATCAGCGCCTCCGTGCCGTCCACGCCGATCTGCACCGCGACCGTGCCGTCCGGCGGGGTGTGCCGGATCGCGTTCGACACCAGGTTCCGCACGATCCGCGCCAGCTCCGGGTCACTGCCGCTGACCACCGGCGACGCCTGCGCACGTGCCTCGACACGCACCCGTTTCCGCCGCGCCACCGGGGTTTGCGCGGCGAGGGTGTCGCTGACGACGTCCTGCAGCGGCACCGCCGACATGGTCAGCCGCAACGCGCCCGCGGTGATCCTGGACAGCTCGAACAGGTCGTCGACCATGCCCGAGAGCCGGGTGCTCTCCCCGCTGATGCGCTGCGCGTACCCGGCGACCTCGGCGGGTTCGGACACCACCCCGTCCGCCAGCGCCTCGGCCATCGCGCGGATCCCGGCCAGCGGGCTGCGCAGGTCGTGGCTGATCCACGCGACCAGCTCCCGCCGGGACGCCTCCGCCGCCCGCTCCCGCTCGCGCGCCTCCCGCTCCCAGACGCTGCGCCGCGCGATCGCCCGGCCGAACAGGATCGCGCACGGCACGGTGACCACCGCCACCAGCAGGCACACCAGCAGCATCGTGGTCAGCGTCGAGTTGAACATGAAACCGCTGACGCCCAGCACCCCGGTCAGCGTGGCGACCAGCGGGATCAGCACCAGCACGGTCAGCGTGCTGGCCAGCGAACCGCGGCGCAGCCGGAACAGCAGCAGCCCGCCCACCACGGTCACCGGCAGCGCGAACAGCAACGCGAACGGCAGGATGTGCCACGCGTGCGTGAGCATGGCACCGAAGGATTCGTCCGGCTCGATCATCGCGAGGACACCGGGTCGTAGCGGTATCCGACGCCCCAAACCGTGGCCACGCGCACGGGTTTCGCGGGCTGCGGCTCGATCTTCTCCCGCAACCGTCGCACGTGGACGGTCACCGTGGACTGGTCGCCGAAGTCCCAGCCCCACACCTGCTCCAGCAGGTCGGCGCGTGAGTACGCGGTGCCGGGATGGGCCAGGAAGAACGCCAGCAGGTCGAATTCCCGTGCGGTCAGCGGGAGTTCGACGCCGCCGAGCGTGGCGTCCCGCGCACTGGTCCGGAGCACTAGGTCGCCGTCGCGCAGCTCCTCGGCCGGGGCGGCGGGACGGCTGGGCAACCGGGCCCGCCGCAGCACCGACCCCACCCGCAGCGTCAGTTCGCGGGGGCTGAACGGCTTGGTCACGTAGTCGTCGGCGCCGAGTTCGAGCCCGGCGATCCGGTTTTCCTCCTCGCCGAGCGCGGTCAGCAGCACCACCGGCACCTGGCTGGTCCGCCGCAGCCGGCGGCACACCTCCAGCCCGCTGATGCCCGGCATCATCACGTCGAGCACCACCAGGTCGGGCGGCCGCTCGCCGAACGACCGCAGGCCCTCCTCGCCGGTGCCGGCGACCTCCACGGTGAACCCGGCGACCTCCAGGTACCGGCGCACCACGTCGCGCACGGTTTCGTCGTCGTCGACGACGAGCACGCGCCCGCTCTCCTGCGTCATGCCTGCTCCTACCAGTACGTGAAGACCAGATGGTTCACCACGAGCGCGGTCACCGCCTGGGCGGCCACCACACCGCGAACGGTAGCCAGATCCGCCCGGTCTCGGCCTTCGAAAGCCCGGAAAGGTCCGCGAACGCGGCCACCGGCTGCGGTCACCCCGGCTGGTCACCGGCGTCGTGGTGTCCACCGCCGGGCGTCCGGGGATCGTCACGGCGCAGAAAAACCGCGAGTGACCAGGAGGGGGCGTCCCGGTCACTCGCGGAGTTGGTCTCGGTCGCCAAGGCGACCGAGCGTCTAGTTGGTCGGCACCGGCTGGCCGCCCAGCGTCACCTCGATGACGTTGTTCGAGGCCAGCGTCAGCTTGACCTTCTCGCCGGGCGTCTTCGTGCGGATGGCCGCGACCAGCGCGTCCGAGGTGTCCACCAGCCGGTCGTCGATCTTGGTCACCACGTCGCCCGCCTTCAGCCCGGCCTGCTCGGCGGGGCTGCCCGGGGAGACCTCGCGGATCGAGGCGCCGCCCCCCTGCGCGTCGGTCACCGTCGCGCCGATGAAGGTCTGGGTCGCCTGCCCGGTCTTGATGATCTCGTCGGCGGTGCGGCGCGCCTGGTCGATCGGGATGGCGAAGCCGATGCCGACGTTGCCGCCCTGCGACTGGCCGCTGCTCGGCGGGCTGTAGATGGCCGAGTTGATGCCGATGATCTGCCCCGACATGTTGGCCAGCGGACCACCCGAGTTGCCCGGGTTGATCGCCGCGTCGGTCTGCACCGCGTCCATCACGGTGGACTGGCTGCCCTGCTCGCCACCCGCTCGCACCGGCCGGTGCAGCGCGCTGACGATGCCCGAGGTCACCGTGCCGGACAGCTCGAACGGCGAGCCGATGGCCACCACGCCCTGGCCGACCTTCAGGTCGTCCGAGCGGCCCAGCTCGACCGGCGTCAGCCCGCTGACACCCTCGGCCTTCACCACCGCGACGTCGGAACTGGGGTCCCGGCCGACCACGGTGGCCGGGGCCTTGCGCCCGTCCTGGAACACCGCCTGGATCTGCCCGCCGCCGTTGGCGGCGTTCTCCACCACGTGGTTGTTGGTCAGGATGTAGCCGTTGCCGTCGATGACGAACCCGGAACCGCCGTTCGCCTGCCCGCCCCGGCCGACCACCTGCAGCTGCACCACGCTCGGCGAGACCTTCTGGGCCACCGCTTCCACCGAACCGGCCGGCGCGTTGCCGGTCTGCCTGGCCGGTTGCGGGGCTTCGAGCGAGCTGGCCGACTGGTTGGCGCCGTCCGAGGCCAGGTAACCGCCGACCGCACCGGCACCGCCGCCGACCAGCAGCGCCAGCGCGGCCACTCCGGCGACGAGCTTGCCGGCGCCGCGCTGGCCGCGCTGCTGCGGCGGCGGGGTCGGGTAGACGGCCGTGCCCGGCTGGTACGGCTGGTAGTACTGCTGGCCGGGGGTCGCGTACGGGTTGTGCTGGTGCTCCGAGTGCGCGCTCGGCGCCGACCACGGGTTCGGCGCGGTGTACTCGGTCCCAGCGGAGTCATCCGGCTTGTCCTGAGGTTCCGGCCGCTGGCCGTGCGGGTCGTTCTCGGTCATGCCTCCACCTAACGCTCCGGTCCTGAGAGGCACCTGAGCCGAAGCTGTGGGTTGGACCAGAACGGCTCAGAGCGCGGCGCGCAGCCTCTCCGCGATCTGCTCCGGGGTGGTGTCGTTGACCCAGACCGCCATCCCGGACTCGGAACCCGCAAGGTACTTCAACTTGTCCCTGCTCCGCAGCACGGAGAACAGCTCCAGGTGCAGCCACCAGTCCTCGCGGCCCGTGCCGACCGGGGCCTGGTGCCAGCCGGCCACGTACGGCAGCGGCCGGTCGTAGAGCGCGTCACACCGTCGGAGGACTTCCAAGTAGACGTTCGCGAAGTCGTCGCGTTCGGTGTCGGTCAGCGCCGGGATGTCCGGGACCTGGCGGTGCGGCACCACCTGCACCTGCACCGGCCAGCGCGCGGCGGGCGGCACGAACGCCGTCCAGTGCTCGCCGCGGGCGACCACGCGCTCGCCCGAAGCCTGCTCGGCGGCCAGCACGTCACCGAGCACGTGGCTGCCGTGCTCGGCCCGGTACGCCCGCGCCACCTCCAGCATCCGGGCGGTCTTCGGCGTCACGAACGGATAGGCGTAGATCTGCCCGTGTGGGTGGTGCAGGGTGACGCCGATCTCCTCACCGCGGTTCTCGAACGGGAAGACCTGCCGCACACCGTCCAAAGCGGACAACTCGCTGGTGCGGTCGGCCCACGCCTCCACCACGGTCCGCACCTGACGCGGGCTCAGCTGCCCGAACGAGCGGTCGTGGTCGCTGGTGAAGCAGACCACCTCGCAGCGGCCGCGCCCGGGTGCCACCGGCACCATCGGCATTCCGTCCAGAGTGGATTCCACCCCGGAGACGCCCTGCGCGAAGGAGGGGAAGCGGTTTTCGAAAACCGCCACCTCGTAGTCGGATTCGGGGATCTCGCTCGGCTTGCCCGGTTTGGTCGGGCACAGCGGGCAGAGGTCGGCGGGCGGCTTGTAGGTGCGCGTCTGGCGGTGCGCCGCCATCGCCACCCACTCACCGGTGAGCGGGTCCAGCCGGATCTCCGAGGCGGCCGCGACCGGCGGCAGGTCCCTGGTGTCCACGGCGTCTCGCGGCGGGGCGTGCTCGTCGGCGTCGAAGTAGATGATCTCCCGGCCGTCCGCGAGCTTGTGCGACGTGCGCTTCACTCGTCGTCCCCCGGCACATTCGCGATGATCAACTCTCCAGCTTTCTCACTGAGGATTTCCCTGGCGCGTTCGGACAGGCCGTCGTCGCTGACCACCACGTCGGCTTCGTCGAGGTCGGCGATGGTGGAGATGCCGACGGTCTCCCACTTGGTGTGGTCCGCGAGCACCACCAGCCGCCTGCCCGCCTCGACCAGCGCGCGGTCGGTCTCGCTCTCGGTCAGGTTCGGCGTGGTGAACCCGGGGCCGTCGGCCATGCCGTGCACGCCGAGGAACACCACGTCGAGGTGCAGCGTGCGCAGGCTGTTCACGGCGACCGGGCCGACCAGCGCGTCCGACGGGGTCCGCACCCCGCCGGTGAGCACCACGGTGCGGTCGGGCTGGCTGGACCCGCGCAGCACGTCGGCGACCTGGATCGAGTTGGTCACGATGGTCAGGCCGGGCACCGCGTCCAGCGCCCTGGCCAGCGTCCAGGTGGTGGTGCCCGCCGAGATGCCGATCGCGGTACCCGGTTTGACCAGGCCCGCGGCGCTCGCGGCGATGGCTTCCTTCTGCGCGCGCTGGCGCACGGACTTCGCCTCGAAACCCGGCTCGTCGGTGCTCTTGCCGATCACCGAGGTCGCGCCGCCGTAGACCTTCTCGATGAGCCCGCGGCTGGCGAGCACGTCGAGGTCCCGGCGTACCGTCATGTCGGACACGCCCAGCCTGCCGACGAGGTCGCTGACCCGGACCGCACCGGTCCGCCGCGCCTCTTCGAGGATCACCGCCTGTCGCTGCCGCGCCAGCACTCCGTCGACTCCATCCCGAACCCCATCAACTACACAAAATCCTACACGATCAAACACCGATCGCGATCGCCAGGATTTTGTCAGCCGGGGACGCCGGGGAGCCGGATGGTCAGCAGCGCGCCACCGCCGGGGGCCTGGCCCGCGTACACCGTGCCGCCGTGCCGTTCGGCGGCCTGCTTGACGATGGCCAGCCCCAGGCCGGAGCCGGGGAGCGTGCGGGCTTCGGACGAGCGGTAGAAGCGGTCGAACACCTTCGGGAGGTCCTCTTCGGCGATGCCGGGACCGGAGTCGGCCACCTCGACCACCGCGGTGCCGTCGCCGAGCGGGTACAGCCGCACCCGCACGTGCCCGTCCGGCGGCGAGAACTTCACCGCGTTGTCCAGCAGGTTCAGCACCGCCCGTTCGAGTGCGCTGGAATCCCCGCTGAGCACCCACGGCCGCAGGTCCACGTCGAACTCGATCTCGCCGGCCCGCCGCCGGGCCCGGTCCAGTGCGCGCTCGACCACCTCGACCAGCTCCACCCGTTCGAACTGCGTGCGCGGTTCGTCGGCGCGCGCCAGTTCGACCAGGTCGCCGATCAGCTGGGTCAGCTCGTCGAGCTGGGCGCCGATGTCGGCTTCGATGTCGGCGCGGTCGGTGTCGGACAGCTTCGGCGCGCCCGCCCGGTTGGCCGCGAGCAGCAGCTCCAGGTTCGTGCGCAACGAGGTCAGCGGGGTGCGCAGCTCGTGCCCGGCGTCGGCGACCAGCTGGCGCTGGCGTTCCTGCGATTCGGCGACCGTGCCGAGCATGGTGTTGAAGCTGTGCGTCAATCGGGCCAGCTCGTCGTCGCCGCTGACCGGGATCGGCGTGAGATCACCCGTTTTCGCCACCCGTTCGGTGGCCTGGGTGAGCCGTTCGACCGGCCGCAGCCCACCGCGGGCCACCACGGTCCCGGCCAGCGCGGCGACGATGATGCCCGCGCCGCCGATCAGCAGGAGCACCACGGACAGCTCGTTCAGCGTGCGCTTGGTGCCTTCGAGCGGCTGGGCGATGATCAACGCGAGCGGGGTGCCGCTGGTGACCTCGTACGGCACGGCCAGCACGCGGGAGTCGGTCCGGCCGTCGGTGCGGATGGACGGCCCGCTGGTCCGGGCGGCGACCTGGCGTTCCAGCTGCCCGATCGGGGGACGCTGGGTGATCTGGTCCCGCAGCGCGCTCTCGCCGTTCGAGTAGATGACGTCGAACTGCACGTCGGCGAGCTTGAAGATGTAGCTGGGGATCTCGGCGCCGCCGGTGCGCACCACGTCGCGGTCGTTGAGCACGGTGCTGGCGCGGGTGTTCAGGCTCTCGTCGATCTGGCTGTAGAGGTTGTCGCGCACGGTGAAGTAGGCGCCGAACGAGGCCAGCGCGACCGCACCGGCCACGCAGACCGCGGCGAGCATGGTGACGCGGAAGCCGAGCGACATCCGGCGGCGACCGGCTTCGGGGGTGGGGTCCTCGCCGACCTTGACGATGTTGATCGTGCTCACGGTGGGGTCTCGCGGAGCACGTACCCGACGCCGCGAACGGTGTGGATGAGCCGGGGCTCACCACCGGCCTCGGTCTTGCGCCGCAGGTAGCCGACGTAGACCTCGAGGGCGTTGCCCGAGGTCGGGAAGTCGTAACCCCAGACCTCCTCGAGGATGCGGCCGCGGGTGAGCACGTGCTTCGGGTAGGAGAGGAACAGCTCCATCAGCGCGAACTCGGTGCGCGTCAGGCTGATTTCGCGGTCGCCGCGGCGGACCTCGCGGGTGCCGGGGTCGAGGGTGAGGTCGGCGAACGAGAGCGCCTCGGTGTTCTGGCCGGGCTGCGCGTCCGGACTGGCGCGGCGGAGCAGGGCCCGCAGGCGGGCGAGCAGTTCCTCCAGGGCGAACGGCTTGGGCAGGTAGTCGTCGGCACCGGCGTCCAGCCCGGACACCCGGTCGGAGACCGTGTCACGGGCGGTGAGCACCAGGATCGGCAGGTCGTCGCCGGTGCTGCGCAGGCGGCGGGCCACCTCGAGGCCGTCGAGGCGGGGCATCATCACGTCGAGCACCATCGCGTCGGGCCGGTTGGCGATGATCGACTCGAGCGCCATCGCACCGTCGCTGGCCAGTTCGACCTGGTAGCCGTTGAACTCCAGGGAGCGGCGAAGCGACTCGCGGACCGCCCGGTCGTCGTCGACAACGAGAATGCGCATGGGCACAGTCTTACTCGCGGGTCTGAGACAGTCCTAAGAGCACGCGGAGAATCAGGTGAATGAACCCGGTGGGGTGCCCCTGGCGACCGGGGCGTTCCAGCGCCGCCACAGCGCCAGCACCCGGATGGTGATCACCACCGCGGCCGCCGTCGTGGTGACCACGCCGGTGGGCAGCCGCAGCAGGTAACCCACGCCGACCAGCACGCACCCGGCCAGCGCCGCCACCGCGTAGATCTCCTTGCGCAGCACGAGCGGGATCTCGCGCAGCAGGAGGTCACGCAGCGCACCGCCGCCGATACCGGTGGTCATGCCGATGAGGCAGGCGGTGTAGACCGGTGCGCCGGCGTGCAGCGCGGTCGAGGTGCCCGCGGTGGCGAACACGCCGAGGCCGAGCGCGTCGGCGAGCAGCACGGCCCGGCGCAGGCGCGCGACCTGGGGGTGGAACAGGAAGACCAGGAGCGCGGTGGCGGCGGGCACGGCCAGGTAGGGCCAGGTGCGCAGGGTGGTCGGCGGGGTGATGCCGAGCAGCACGTCGCGGATGATCCCGCCGCCGAGCGCGGTGGTCAGGCCGACCACGACCACGCCGAAGAGGTCGAGCCGCGCCCAGACCGCGGCGAGCGCCCCGGAGCCGGCGAAGGCGACCAGCCCGATCATCTCCAGCGCGATGAGCACGGCCGCTAGTCGATCAGCCCGCCGCGGTAGGCGAGCAGGGCCGCCTGCACCCGGTTGGCGGCGCCGATCTTGGACAGCACGGCGCTGACGTAGCCCTTGACGGTGGCCTCGGACAGGTGCAGCCTGCCCCCGATCTCGGCGTTGGACAGGCCCTGGCCGATCAGCCCGACGACCTCGCGTTCCCGTTCGGACAGCGAGGCCAGCAGCTTGCGCGCGGGTTGCGCGGCGCGCTGCTCGTCGCGGTGGGCGTTGACCATCCGCGCGGCGACGCCGGGGTCGAGCACCGCGCCGCCGCGGGCGAGGTCGCGGATGGCGCGCAGCAGGGCGGCCGGGTCGATGTCCTTGAGCAGGAACCCGTTGGCCCCGAGCCGCAGCGCGAGGCTGACGTACTCGTCGATGTCGAAGGTGGTCAGCATGGCCACGGTGGGTGGTTCGGGGAAGGCCTGGATGGCGCGCAGCGCCCGGATCCCGTCGTCGGCGGCGCGCATCTTGATGTCGAGGAGCACCACGTCGGGGTGGAAGCGGCGCGCGGTCTCCACCGCCGATCTGCCGTCGCTGGCCTCCCCGACGATCTCGATGTCCGGTGCCCCGGACAGCATCGCGCGCAGGCCCGAGCGGACCAGTTCCTCGTCGTCGGCAAACATCACCTTGATCAACGGACGCCTCCGGCTGCCGGGGGACGCGGGGTCCCCGCTTCCCATCGCCGAAGGCTACCTAGGGGTAGCGTCGGTTTCGACGCGAGCCACTGGTGACCACCCGGCAATACGGTGAGGGTCGGCGGGCCGGGCTATGACGCGTCGTGATCAATCCCTGATCTTTCCCCTGGCCTGCGGGTGGGTGGCGGGGCCCGGTAGGCTGGGGGCGCACGTCCCCGCCCTCGTAGCTCAGGGGATAGAGCACCGCTCTCCTAAAGCGGGTGTCGCAGGTTCGAATCCTGCCGGGGGCACCCTCGACGACCACCGCAGATCGCCCATTGACCAGCCAATACGCTGGCAATGGGCGATCTTGCGTTGTGCGGCCAGATGCGGCCAGATGCACGCATGTGCAGCCATTCGCCCCGAAGACGCCCCGAAACCGGCTCACCCCGGGATCGCCTTCCGCCCACCTCCCAGTGCATCCTCGATCTTCTGCAGCGCTTCCTGCCGCCGCCCGTCAACCACCCAGGCATAGATCCGCAACAGCACATCCACAGAGTGCCCGGCCCACTCGGCGACCTGCTTGGGATCGACGCCCGCAGCCAGCCACGTTGACACGCACGCGTGACGGAGGTCGTACGGGCGCCGGGCGAGCGGCGACTTCACCGCTGGACCAGCGAACGTCGTGGCCCGAGCCGCTGTCCACACGCGCTGCCAGGTGACGAGCGGGATCGGGCCGCCACGGACGCCACGGAAGAAGCTTCCGTCCTCGGCTACTCCGAACTCCTCGACATGGCCGAGGAGGATCGCAGTCAGTTCTGGCGGGGCAGGTACGAAGCGCCCCTCCCCTACTTCACGGTGCTTGAGCTGGCGCCGATCCCGTGGCTCGCCCGTGTCCGTCCACTGTGCACCCGCGTGCGGCGTAGCCTCCTCGACATACAGCTCCCCCCAGCCGCACCTCAGCTCGCCGGTCTCCTTGTCGACCGTCGGACTCGGCAGGGTACAGAGGTCCCTGTTCAGGTTCACAGCCTCCTCGGGGCGCAAGCCAGCGAAGTACACCGTCGCGAGGCAGGCGTACAACCGCCGGCCGCTTTCGCCGCACGCGCGGACCTGCCCGAGCAGGGTGCGGGCCTGGATTGGGTTGGGCACCCGGCGACGGTCGAGGGACCGCACAGGTTTCGGTGCGACCCACTTGATCTCCTTCACTGGATTGCTCGGCAGGATGTTCGGCACAGCCCCATCGAGGGCGTTGTTCAACAGCATCCGACGCTGGCGAGATACCGACTTCGCACCCGGCTTGCCGTCCAAACGTGTTGTCACCGCGCGAAGCAAAGCCTGCGCTACTTCAGATTGCATTACCGCGCTAACCGGCAGCGAATTGCGCTCAATCCACTCGATGACCTCGCGCACCTCGGCAGGCTTGTCTTCACGGGCACGAGCGACTGGGTTGAACACCCAGGTCATCAGCACTGAACGGATCAGCTGGGCATCCGGACGACCGCGGCCCTCCCGGAGCATCACCGGCGTTGCCGCCGTCATGGCCTCGGCAATGGTGCGGCGGTAGGTCGCCGCCGCGTCAGGCCACTTGCGATCGACGTAGCTGCAGGCGAAGGCGTACCAGCTGGCCTCTACCTGACGTTGCTTCGCCATCGACACGGGACGGCCGTCGGCGATCCGAAACCGTGTTCCCTTACTTGCGGCGGTGACCAGCTGCGACCGGAACGACTCAGCCAGCGCACTGGCAGTAAACTTCTCCTTGAAACGTCGCTTGGCGACAAACCACACCACCCAATAGGTGCTCTTGGTCTTGCCGACGTATTTCTCGATTGCCCAGATTTGGACGTCGAGTGACGTCTCGTGCTCCACTAGGCAGCCCCCTTCTCTAGCCGTCGCGCGAACCATTCATCGAGATCTGCGCGGTAGATCCGCAGTTCGTTGTTCGGCAGCTTGTAGCAACGCGGTCCAGTACCCTTCTTCCGCCACTCGTAGAAGGTACGGCGCTTGACTTTCAGTTCGTCGATAACTTCGTCTACTGTCAACAGTTCGTCTTCACGGGTAGCCATGCGATGAGGCCCTTTGCAGTGGGGTGTCGGCTGGCGAGGCATGAGTTGCCTGGGGCCGCCTTCCTGGAGTGGGTGCACCCCCGTACTCGCCCGTTGCCCGACTGACGGGGCTGCGCAAGGTGACGGGGAGTAGTCAAGGTGCGGGGATGTGCTGGCATCCCCGAAGCGATGGTCGTCGGGAAAAGAACGCGGGTACGGGGGTGAAACCCGGTAAACCCGGCAGGGTGCCTTGCGTATGGTCTGAGCTGGGGTTTTGCTCCCGGGTTTGGCTGGATCGCTAAATCCGGCTAAATCCGGGACGGGGCCAAACCCGGCGGGTTCCGGGTTTACCGGGTTTGGCCCGGGTTTACGGTTCCGGCTAAATCCGGGAAGCTCGGGTGGTTGTTTGCACTGGTCAGAGCGTTACGATATATCGGTTACCGGGTTTCCGGATTTACCGGGTTTGATCCGGGGGTTTCGTCGTCGTCGGTCTTGCGCTCGACCCAGTAGATGCTGGCGTTGGTGTCAGTGTCCTTGTCGCGTCGTAACACGATGTCACCGCGCCAGCGGTCGACCTGGCCGCTGAGCAGCTTGCCCAGGGACTTGTTCGACACGGGGTTGCCGCGCTTGTCGGTGGGGAAGGTGCCGTTCCACTGGTCGCCGGATTCGGGATTGGCCAGCAGCCGCACCTGGTGGGCTGACAGCTGCTTGTCGCCAAACAGCTCGTGCCAGCGGAGCAGGAAGCCGCGCCACTCGCCGGCGTCGTCGTCCAGTTCGCGTGTGGTCTCGGCGTTGGTGAGGAAACCGGTGATGCCGTGGTGTTCGAGTAGTCCGCCGAGGTATTGCGCCCAGCGGGTGAACTGCCGCATCGGCGGCACTGAGGCGCTGGTAGGGGCTCCTTTCGCGGTCCAGTCGAGCACGAGGGTGAGTACGTGGCGCAGCACGGTGGCGCGGTTGGCGGGGTCGAGGATCCAGGTGTCGAGGTTGGGGATGGTGAACCCGGTGCGGGCTTCCGGGCGCGGGCAGTTCGGGTCGAGACGGACCCAGACGGTGCGGGAGGCCATGTCGCCGCCGGTGTGCAGGTTGTTGCCGGTGGCCAGCCAGAGCCGGTCGTTGGCGAAGGTGGCCGCGTTGTTGCTGCCGAGCATGCGGTCGGTCCAGGTGCGGTCGGTCATCAGCCGGGCCAGCACGGCCGAGCGCACGGTTTCGCCTTCGGTGAGGTTGTCGAACACGACCACGCCGACCTCGTCGGCGAACACGCTGGTGATCGTCTTGCGCAGTTCCTCCTCGCTGTCGGTCCAGGTCAGCACCCGCTGCCCGACCAGCAGCCCCACGCACCCGGTCAGGATCGTCTTGCCCGAACTGGGCATGGACGCCTCGATCATCCCGAACGGGCTCAGCGCGCGGGTGAACGGCCGGATGAGCGGCGTGGCCAGCAAGGCCAAGTAGTTGGCGCGGTCAGCGTGAGGGTCCCGCCATGGGAAGTCCCGCAGGAACCGCTCCAGCAGGAACTCGCGCGCTTCCCGTACCTGCTCAGCGGTGGGCTTGTCCGGGATCGGCGCCAGGTGGCTGTTGGCGGCCAGGTAGAAGCCGGTGGCGGGGTCGTAGCCGGGGGTTTGCAGCAGCGTGCCGTCCGGGCGCAGCACCGGGGTGGAGATGATGCGGTGCAGCACCGGTCGCCCACGCCAGGATTTGCGGGCCAGGACCGGGGTCAGCACGGTGGCCGGCGGGCTGTACTCGACGTAGCTCATGTTTCCCTTGTCGTCGATCTTGGGTTTGACGATGTCGGCATGCTCGGCCAGCAGTCCGGCCAGCCGCGGCGACCGCAGCACCGACGCGGTCAGCGGCAGCGCCACGTCCTCGTCCCCGGCGGTCGGGTTCGTCGCGCCGGAGACCTCCTCCACAACCACCAGCTCGCCGTTGGTGACGTAGGTGTCGGGAATGATCCCGGCGTCGAGCGCGCCGGTCAGGGTCCGGATCGCGTCCGGCCCGGGGCGCATCTTCAGCCGCGACCGCCCGCCGTCGCCGACCGACCACAGGCGCGAGGCGGTGGACTGGTCCTCGGCGGTGCTGCTCATGTCGTGCTCCAATCACGCAGAACACCACCGCGGGCCCGCTGCCGGATGAGCAGCGGGCCCGCGGTGGTGCCGGGGTCGTTCAGGCCGCGGGGTTCGCGCGGTTCTTCTTCAGCCGGTGGCGCTCGGCGGCGGTGAGCCCGCCCCACACGCCGAGGCGCTCGTTCTGGGTCAGCGCGTGTTCCAGGCAGCGCGTTCGCACCGGGCAGCCGTGGCAGGTGCGTTTCGCGGCTGCAGTGCTGACGCCCCGGTCGGGGTGGAAGGCGTCCGGGTCGGTCTGGGCGCACAGCCCGTGGGCCATCCATGCGGTGTCGCTGTCGTCGGCCAGGCCCAGCTGCGCGGCCAGCAACGGGGTGTGGGTGGTGAGGTGACGCGGCATCGCAATGCCTCCTTTCCGTGCTCAGGCGGCGGGTTCGAGCGCTTCGCCGGAGAGCGCTTCGGTCAGGGCGGAGAACAGGACTTCGGCCATGGCTGGGGGTACGGCGTTGCCGTAGCCGTGCACGCGCTCGCGTTTGGTGCCGGTGACCTGGTAGCCGGGGCGGAAGCCCATTCCGGCGCCGACTTCGTGGGGTTCGAGCATCCGGAAGGTGCACTGCCCGGCGACCTGGGCCGCGGTGGGGCGGATCAGGGCGTAGCGGTCGCGGGTGGTCAGGGTGCCGACCGGTTCGCTGACCGGGCGGGCGGTGCCGTTGCTGTAGTAGGCGAGCAGCAGCGCCCCGGCCTCGGCCGGCGGGCCGACCAGGCCGTGGTGGTTGCCCTGCGCCGACACCGCGGGCAGCGGTGCCTCGTCGACGGGGTAGGCGGTGGTTTTCGAGCCGCCGCCGCGCATCAGGGAGATGAACGGCGGAATCTCGGGCGGGATTACGACGGCGTGCTCGCGGCGGCAGGTCTGCGTGGCCAGCGGCGCCTGCACCGGCTTGGCGGTGTCGACTCCGGCGCGTTTGGCCACCGGGACCACCAGCGGCGGGCACACCAGCCCGTCGGATTCGCGGGTGGTGCGGGTGGGCATCGGCGTGTCCAGCGGGCTGGCGTGCCGTCGGCGGGTGCCTCCGGCCGGGACCAGCATCGCCCCGCCGTAGCGGGCCAGCCCGGCTTCGATGCGGGCCAGGGTGGCCGGCTTGAGCGGGTCCGGGCGGCCCTGGGCGTCGACGCGTTCGGCGATGCGCTGCCCCGGTGGCAGCGACCAGTCGATCACCGTCGCCGCCGGGAGCACCTCGGGTTCGACGATCGCGTTGCGGCACGCCCGGTGCGGGCAGCGGTAGACGTACTGGCCGTGGCGGAGGCCGTAGACGCCCATGTCCACCCCGGGCTGTTTCCAGCTCTGCACCGCGTCGATCACCGCGTCGCAGGCCGTGCAGTACGCCTTCGGCCGCAACCACTTATCCCAGTCCGGCGCGGGCGCGGTGGCCAGCCAGTAGGCCAGGAAGAACCGGTTGCGCGACTGGGCGACCCGGCCGAGCACCGGACCGGTGACGTGCATGGCGTTCAGCGCGATCACCCGGGTCCGGTAACCCAGCAGCTCGATCTCCAGGCGCCAGCGGGAGAACTCGGCCCACTTGCGGACTTGCACCACGTTCTCCACCACCCCGCCCAGCACCGGGCGGCCCTTGCGGTTCATCGCCCGCAGGTAGCGCGGGACCTCTTCCATCAGCGCCCGCGCCCGCTCCACCTCCGGGTCGGTGGTAACGACCTCGCCGGTGTCGAGGTCGAACAGCGTGGCCTGGGTGGACTTGTCGAAGTCGCGCTTCTTCCCGCGCGCGTCGGTCCACGGCGGACAGGCCGGGCTGGCCCAGAACAGGTCCGCGCGCGGCATCCGCTTGACCTCGGCCTTGGGGATGTCGCCGCGGTAGTGCCGGGTGCCGGGGAAGTTCATCTGGTGCACGCGCACCGCCAGCTCGCTGTGGTTCGCAGCGAGCAGCAGCTCCACCCCGGGCACCGCGGTCAGCCCCTGGGAGCTGCCGCCGAAGCCGCAGAACCAGTCGTTGCACGTGAACATCAGGCGGGGCTCCCCTCGCCCGCGTAGAGCGCCTTGCAGGCGTCGCAGGCGCAGAACGTGCCCAGTCCGGGCGCGTCGATGGTCCCGGGCTCGATCAGGCGCGGGTCCAGCTTGGTCGGCCCGGTCGCCGAGCCCGACGGCGACCAGGTGGGGATGATCTCGGGCGCGCCCGCTCCGGGCTCAACGCCAGTGCAGGCGCACCCGGACATGGAGCACCTGCGGGTGTGGGTCTGGGGGTGGACCATGTGGAAGGCGTCGAGGTGCCCGCAGGCACAGCGGTGAACGATGGCAGCCACGAAAGAGGCCCTTCCTTGTCGTTGGGGTGTCACGGGTTCGGGTGGGTGTGCAGGTAGGGCGGAAGTTCGAGGTAGTGCAGTTCGTGCCAGCCCTCGCGGTGCAGGCCGGGCAGCGCGGCGGTGATGTCGTTGTGGAAGGCCCACACCCGGTGATCCGGCACCCGGCGGGCGGTGCCGCAGACCGCGCACACCCGCGGGTCACGCCCGCCGTTGCGGGCGAGCACGGTCAGCAGCGGGGGCAGGAGCACCAGGCCGACGGTGCGGGCGCGGTGTGCGGCGGCCAGGGTGAGCAGCCGCGCCCGGAACCGCAGGGAGAAGCAGGTGACGTCCCACCACACGGTGCCGCCGAAGGACAGCACCTGGTCGGTGATGGACATGCCGAGCCGGTGCGCGGCCGGCTGGACCGAGAGGTCACCCGAGCAGCCGCACGGCGACAGCTGGGCACGTAGGTCGTCGAGCGAGACCACGACCGCGCCGCGCGGGGCGTGCTGGCGGCGCAGAGTGGTTTTCCCGGCACCGGGCGGGCCGATCGTGGCGATCAGGGTTCCCAGGGTGTTCTGCATCAACAGCGGTCCCTCCGGGTTGTGGGCAGGACAGTGGAAAGCCCCGCCGGTGACGGCCGAGGGCGGCGGGCGTCACCGGCGGAGCCGGATCGGTGGGACGTGGTTCAGGCGTGCGGGTGGGGGAAGGCGGTGTGGGTGTGGCCGTCGAGGGTTCGGCCCGCGGCGTGTTTGGCGGTGCGGCGCATGATCTGCCGATGCCCCATGTCGTCCAGCGGCTTACCGATCAGGCACTCTGGTGGGCGGAACCGGCCGATGCCTCGGTCGGCGGGAGCCCAGGCTCCCCACTGCTTGAACAGGAATGCCCGCCCGGCGGCCTGGCACTGGTCGCGCAGTGAGCGGACCCACTGCGGGTCCATCGGGCGGGCACCGTGCCCGGATTCGCCTCCGGCGATCACCCAGTCCAGGCAGCCGGGCGCGGCGGCGTAGACGGTGCCGTCGTGGTCACGCACCTCACCGGCCAGCGCGTCGATCAGCGGACCGCCGGGCCGCCGCTGCAGGGCGGTCAGCTCGACCGGCCCGAGCAGGGGCTCGGCGGAGACGAACCGGACCGCGGCCGGGGTCTCCAGCAGGGCCGGGATCCGCAGGTTCGCGGTGGCCTGGTCCTCGGCCGAGACACCGAACCAGACGTTGGGCAGGGGCTGGCCGCCGAGCAGGGCGCCGGCGGCGAGCCAGTCCTGCTGGCAGCCGATGAGCTGGGCGCGGCCCACTGCGGCCACCCGGTGCCGGAAATCCACGCTGGCCAGCAGGGACCGCATGCGAGCATGCCGCTTGGTCAGCAGCTGGTAGGTGTGCTGCGGGGTCATGGCCATCACGGCGAACACTTTGGCGATGTACTCGTCGGGCACGTCCTTGTGGAACAAGTCGGACATGCTGTTGACGAACACACGTCGCGGCTTGCGCCACCGTGTCGGGAGCGTCAGCTTGTCCGGCCTAAGCTGAACGTCGAAGCCGTTTTCGAAGTGATGGCCTGGCACGCCGCGGAATCGTTCGGCGAAGGTCTCGGCGTAGCAGTTCTCGCACCCGGCGCTGACTTTGGTGCAGCCGGTGACGGGGTTCCAGGTGGCGTCGGTCCACTCGATTGCGCTGTGATCACTCATCGTGCATGTCCTCTCCGGACAGTGGAAGGCCCCGCCGGTGACGGCCGAGGGCGGCGGGCGTCACCGGCGGGGCCGGATCGGGCGAGAACGGAGGGTCAGGCGAGGGCGTCGGCGAAACCGCGGCAGTAGTCCCAGCTGACGTAGCAGGCTGGGTCGGGGTGACAGGCCGGTTCGTGCGGGCGGACGCTGCCCTGGTGGAGCAACTGCTCGATGTTGCCCAGCAGCAACTGCCAGTCGTGGTAATGCGGCTGGTCGCATTCGCCGCAGCCCACGGCGATGCCCCGCACACCCCGGGGGGCAAGCAGGGACTGGTACTCGGTGAGCTGTTTCCGGTCGGCCACCAGCGCGCGGCGTTCCTGGACGGTCAGCGGCTCGGTCACCTGGATGTCGCTGAGTTCGGGGAATAGTCCGGTGAAGTCGTGCTGATCGTCGGCGAAGGGGTCTGGAGGCATGGTCACCAGGTGGGTGTCCTTTCAAGACGAGCGGGTTGGTCAGGCGCCACGTTCGGTCGAGACGTGGGTGCACTTCGGGCAGCCGAAGAGCCAGCGGCACGGGGAGAACCAGCGTTCGGGCCAGCCGCAGCCGGGACAGTCGGCGTCGATGCAGAGCAGCGGTTCTCGCCCCTCCGGCATCGTGGGCGGCAGGTCGGTGCTGGAGGTGTCGCTCATGCGGTCTCCTTGCGGGCGACGGGGTTGCGGGCGCCGGCGGTGAGTCCGGCGTCGACGACGCGGGCGACTTCGCCGGTGTGGGGTGGCCAGTGCTCGGTGCCGATGAGGGTGTTCCCGGCGGCGATCAGGTCGGCGCGTGCGGTGGCGGCGTCGAGCAGTCCGGCGCCGACCTTGCGCCCGATGGTGTAGGCGGCGCTGGCCAGCGTCGGGTTGTGCTGGCCGGGTGCGGCGGCACGGATGCGGTCGCATTCCCCGCGCAGCGCGGCGGCGCCGTAGGCGCAGGTGTGGCCGGTGCGGATGGTCAGCGGCCCGCCCGTGGTGGTGGTGAGCCGTTCGGCGCATGCCTGCACCAGCCAGGCGGGCAGCTCGACCGGGTCGCGGTCGTCGTGCAGGGTGTAGGCGCCTTGGTCGGTGACCGAGCCGGGTGTCACCACGTATCCGCCCCACGCGCGGGTGTCGACGCAGGAGGCGAGGGTGCCGCCGGTGTTGCGCAGCCGCACCCCGGGTGGGCAGCGGTAGTACAGGTGCCGTCCCCCGGAGGGGGTGTGCACGGTCCAGGTCTCGGGCAGTGGGCCGCCGCGTTCGGTGGCTAGGGCGGCCAGCGCGGTGGTGCCGTCGGGGTCGGTGTCGCCGTGCTTGGGCAGGTCGAGGTCGATCACGACCAGTCCGGACGGGCCGGTGGCCAGCCCGATGTTGAACTCGCCGCGGTCCCAGGCGCGGCCCACGCGGGCGGTGTCGCTGCTGGCCCGGTTTTCCCAGTCCCTGATGGCGGGCTCGCGCTTGGTGCCGGGGCGCAGCGGGAACACCGCCCAGTCGCGCCCGGCCAGATACAGCGCCCACTCGCGCAGGCTGCGGCCCAGCGCGGTCAGGTCGGTATCGACGGTGTGCACGAAGAACTCCTCGGAAGAAGGCGACGCCCCGGCGATCAGTTCGCCGGGGCGTCGCGGAGGTCGGTGGTTGCTCAGTTGGACAGGTGCCGCCAGCTGAGATCCTGATCCGCGCTGGCGGTCTTCTCGTCCACGGAGTTATCGGCCCCGGCAGGCCACGGGTCCACGTCGTCGTTGTTGGTCATTGCTCTGTCCTTTCTGGTCAGCCGTCGGCGGGCGTCGCGGAGGTCAGGGGTGATCAGCAGCCGGGCTACTTGCCGTGGCGGCGGCAGCAGTCGCAGGTGCCGCAGTGGGCGCCAGCGCCCTCATCGGCGTGCCAGCAGTCCAAGCAACAGGTTTCGGCCATGGTGGGTGCGTTGCAGATGAAGCAGGCGACCTGAGCGGGCATGGCCACTCCGCGGGTGTCGGCCATGGCGGGCCGGTCCTTTCTGCGGGTGTGAGAAGGCCCCGGCGAGTGAGTTCGCCGGGGCCTGGAAGGTCGTAGCGGGTGCGGGAGTTCCGTGGAGGAGCGCTCCGTGCCCGGCGCTCACCGGGCATCGCGTGGAAACGGTGGTGGGACCTAGTCGATGCGGATGTCGCGGTGCTTGGTGACGGTGTGGCCGTCCTCGCACACACCGCTGGCGGTGGCTCGCACGGGCTGTCCGACCCTGCCCTTGGCGGTGAACGTCAGGTGGGCGACCGAGTTGCATTCGAAGCAGCGGGTGCGGATGGTTTCGGTCTTCTGGCGGATTTCGGCGGCCATGGTGTTCCTTCCTGTGGATGTGACAAGGCCCCGGCGACGGGTTCGCCGGGGCCGAGGGGAAGCGCGGTCCGGGTTACCGGAAAGGGTTCACCAGGCCAGTTCGGCGGGGGTGATCGGCTGGTGCGTGAGCGTGCAGGCGGGGCAGGTCCAGCGCCCGGGCTCGTGCCGATGCCAGCACTGTTCGTGCGCGAGCCGGATCAGCTCGCGGCGGCAGGTGGTGCGGGCGGTGCCACCGGGTTCGTCGTCCTCGTCGTGGACGACCACCGCGGCGCAGCCCGGGGCGGCGCAGCGCAGCTGCCAGGTGGGGGCCGGGTCGTAGGTGACGGTGAAGTCGCCGAGGTCGCCGCGCCCGTCGAGGAACCGGGTCAGCCAGGAGAAGCCGCCGCACCAGGCAACGCCGTTCTCGTGGGTGACCGTCCACAGCGGGGCGCACTGGTGCAGCGACCAGCGTGCCCACCACAGCGGCCGGCCACCGGACACGGCGAGGTCGAGGGTCCACAGCAGCGACCGCAGCGCGGCCCGCAGCTCCTCGTCGCCACGCACCTGCTCTTCGTCGCGGGTCCAGTCGGTGTCCAGCGCGGCCAGCGCGGTGGCGTACTGGCGGGCGTGGGCCAGCCCGCAGGGCTCGGTCACGGGCAGCATTCGCCCGGACCGGCTGTGCACCACGACCCACGCGCCAGTGAACGCGCCGTCGGCGATGTCGGGGGCCACGATCAGCCCGGGGGTCGTGGCCTCGCCGAGCACGGTGTGCCGGTCGCGGCGGGTGTAGTGGACCGTCGCCGAGGTGAGCGCGGCGGCGCTGGCGGGTGGGCTGGAAGCGGACCGTGAGGCAGTGAGCATCGTCGGGATTCCTTCCTGGGCTTGGGGCTTTCAGTGGCGGGGGCGGCGGCAGGGGCAGCCCTCGCAGGTGGTGCGGTCGGGGGTGTTGCGGGTGCGGCAGCGGCGGCAGCGCCACAGGCCGCGCCCGTAGCGGCCCCGCAGAGAGGCGCTGGCTGGTGCGGCGGGCTCGCGGGACATGGCGGTGGGTCGTCCTTTCGGGTGGTGTCGCGACAGGGCGGCGGGTTCACCGCGGTTTGGGGGTGAGCGGCCCGCGTGGCGCGGGCAGCCCGGAACGAAGCGGAGGTACGGCGATGGCGTGTGTGCGCGTGGGGTGCCCGCGACCGGCGCGGGTCGCGGGCCGGTGGCACCGGCGGGTCGGCAGCGGGCGCAGGCGGCACCCGGTCCGCTGGGCCCGGCGAGGTGGTCAGCGCTTGGTGGCACGCAGCGCGAGCCAGGTGGTCAGCAGCGAGGCAGCCACGGAGATCGCACGGTGGACGGCCTGGTCGCATTCCATGAGCGCGGTGCCGGGCCCAGCGGTGTCCACGACCGGTGTTCCGTCGGGCGCCACCCGGCGCTGGACGGTGGCGTGGTCGAGATAGCCGCCTTTGCCGATCAGATTGCTGCGCAGGAACCTGATCAGCGGTGCGCGGCGGTCGATCAGGTAGTGGGTGGCGGCGTTGACCCCGGCGCCGGCCAGCAGCCCGCCGGTGGGCACGCGGTAGCCGAGGGCGCGGGTCACGGCGGTGGCGGCCAGCAGTTGCCCGGCGGTGTAGGTGGCCACGTGCCGGGAGCAGGCCCGGCGCCCAGCCGGGCCAGGCTTGGCCTTGTCGATCGCGTCGCCGGAGTGCTGCACTATCTGGTCGCAGAACGGATGGATGTCGGAGAAGGTGGCTTGCAGCGCGGCGAACAACGCCAGCGCGGCCACCGGACGGCGGGCCATCGGCGGGTCCTTTCGAGTGCGGGCAGGACGAAGCACCGGCCACCGCGATGCGGAGCCGGATCTACGGGATTTGCTTAGCGCCAGGGCGCTACCACTTGCGCAGCCCTGCGAACTTGCGCCGGTCGCTGATCGCCTGCTTGAGCACCCGTTCGGTCAAGCCCTTCATACTCAGGCGGTCCACGCGCGTGAGATGCAGCGCGGTGGCGACGGCGAGCAGGTCCTGCCGGGGCAGGCGCAGCGCGCTCAGGTACGCGGCGCCTTCCTCCACGGTGTCGGTCTGACGCAGGCACGCGGCGATTGCGGCGGCATCGTGCTGATGGGGCATCGCGGTGGTCTCCTCCTCGATTCAGGGCGGTGCGCAGGCAACACCCACCGCCGAATGTCACTTTCAGTAGCTGTCGATGAGTGCAGGGAACTGGCCCGGGCAGGTTCAGCGGCTCGGTACGGGCGAGTTACCGCCGGAGTTACGACCCGGGAACCGAGTTACGGATGTAACTTGTCCTGAAAATGTCCTGTAACCCTGTTTGATCAGCGGAAAGTTACGAAGTTACGGACCAGCTCAGGGGCCGGAAACGCCCGCGCACCCCCCAGAATCGGGAGGTTGCGCGGGCGCTGGTGCCCGTAACTCAGTCCGTGTCGGTGCCTCGGTCGAGCTGGGCAGCTTGCCCAGCGTGGAGTTGACGCACCGTGACCGGATCGACGGGGTACAGGTTGCCGGTCGAGGGTGGTTTGATGCCCAGCCGGTCCAGTTCGGCGACCAGTTTGGGCTTGCTCAGCTCCTTGTACGGCTTGTAGCCGGGGGCGAGGTTGCGCAGGGCGCCGACCAGGTCGCCGGCGTTTACCGGTTCGTGCCCGGTCATGACGGTGTTCAGGTCCTCGATCAGGTTCCTGACCTGCGGTTCCAGCGTGTTCGGGGTGAGCGTGCCACCCCGCAGTTCGGCGCCGCGTTCGCCGATCTGGCTCAGTTGCTCGCTGCTGTAGTAGTAGCTGCGCACGGCACCGGCGGTGTCCATGAAACCGACGGTAATCAGGGTTCCGGCGTCGTTGAGCTTGTCGCGGGTCTTGGGCTTGAGCCCGAGGGCGGAGATGCCGTTTTCATGGGCTTTCTCCCCCAGCACGACGTTGTTGCGCAGCTTGTCCCCGATCGCGCCACAGGCTTTGTTGCTGGTCACCGCGACCAGGTCACGCGGCAGGGAGGCGTCCGAGGGGTTCGGGGTGGCGAAGACCAGCACCACCCCGTACTTGCGGGCGGCGGAGTAGAACCGCACCACCTGGTCGACGACTTCCTTGCGTTCTTCCGGGGTGCCTTGGCGGAAAAAGCTCTGGCACTCGTCGATGACCACGAGCCGGGGCCGCAGGCCGGGTTCCTTGGCCGCGACCTCCCGGTTGACCTCCTTCACGTTGTGTTTGACCAGCAGTTTTCCCCGATTGGCGAGGTCGGCGTGCAGGTTGCTGATGTGGTCGAGGCAGCCCTGCACGTTGTCCTTGGAGTCGCCCTTGACGAAGGTGGACAGCACCGGTTCCAGCGGATCGAAGTCGTTGTTCTCGGCGAAGACGAACACGTCGATGTCGACCAGCGGGTCCAGGGCCGCCGCGGCGAGCAAGCTGAGCACGAAGGTGGTTTTGCCCGAGCCCATCGCCCCGGAGAACACGAAGTTGCGCTCGAACACCGTGGTGGTGACCTCGTTGCCGCGCGGGCTCATCCCCACCGGGAAACCGGCGAAGAAATCGCAGGTCACACCCTCGTTGAGCAGCGGAGACGGCGGCACCGGCTCACGCAGCACCCCAGGTTCGAGCCGGAACAGGTCCAGCACGGTGGGGTCGTCGGGGTCGGTGTCGAGGAACAGCTCCTGCGGGCGGCAGCCCAGGTTGTGCGCGAGCAGCTCCTTCTTCTGGTTGACCTCGGCCACCGAGGCGGACATGGGCAGCCGCAGCTTGGCGGTGTAGCCCTTGCCGCCCTCGGCCATGATCGGGAACTGCACCCACGCCTGGTCGGTGTCCCGGTTGGGCCAGCCGTCCTTGATCTGCGCCCCGAGCTTGGCGTGCCCGATGTTCGCCAGGGCTTTGACCAGCGTGTTCTCGTTCAGTTCGAGGTAGGCGGTGCGCTTGGCGTCGCGGCGCAGCACCTCGGGCAGTACCTGCTCACCGAGCTTGGTGCCATCGCGCCAGCGCCGCGAGAGCCACACCACCCCGGCGCCGGCGGCGAAGGCCCACCAGTGGGTGACGCTGAACGCGACGATTTCAGCGGTGGTCGCGATGATGGCGCCGATGGTGTCGAGGGTTTCGCCGATCCCCCACTCGCCCATCCAGCGCCCGAACCCGTTGAGCACGCCCACGACCAGCGCCACCCCCAGGGCGATGACCAGCGCCAACGCCACCTTGCGGGTGATCATCCAGACCAGTTCGGCCCACTTGGTCAGGGTGTCCACCCGCACGTGCCGCTGCTGCTGGATCTGCTCGTTGAGCTGGCTGACCTGCGCGAAGTCCCCGTCGCGCAGGGCTTGGGCGCGGGCGGCGCGGGCGTCGCGCTGCCCGTTCTCGGCCTTGCGGCGTTGCCGTTCGGCCTCAGCGCCCTTGATCACGAACGTGCCGTGACGGCGCACGAACCGCACCACCGGCGTGCCACCGGTCTTGAGGATTCGGGCACTGGTCTGCGCGCCCTTCTTGCTGGTGCGGCCCACCCACACCACATCGGCCCGGTAGCCGCGGTAGCGCTCCAGGGCTTTCTGCTTTTCCCGTTGGTAGGAGGCGCTGTCGCGGAAGCGGCGGCGGAACTCGGCTTCGGAGACGACTTCGCCGTCGAGGGCGGGTTCGGCCGGGGTCACCGCCGACCCCGGCGCGGGGTCGGCGGCAGCGGTGGTGTCGGGGCGGGCGGGCAGGTGGTGTACCTGGGCCAGCCGGTCGCTGTCGTCGGTGTTGCCGGGGTCGGCGGTGGTCTCGCTCATGGCGGTCTAGTCCTCCTTGCTCTGGTACTCGCGGCGCAGGGCGCGCGCTTTGTGGTCCCCGCAGCGCAGGGTCCGGGCGATCGACTGAGCCGAGTTCGGATCGATGCGCCCGGTCGGGCTCTTCTTGTCGGCCGCGCCGGTGGCGATCGCCTCGGCGAACTCGGCGCGCAGGTCGGCGTCGGTGCGCTGCTGGCGGCGCGGGGTCCGGGCCTTCGTGGCCCGGCTGGGTCGCCGCTTGGCCGGGGTCGGCTGATGCTGGTCAGACCCGGTATCGGGGGTGGCTGCCCCGCCCCCGGAGACCGGGTTGGGGCCGGGGGCGGCCGGGGTCCGGTCTCCGCCGGGTTCCTCGCCGTCCTCGCCCCGGTTGTGGCCCCGGCCGCCGGTGGTGTCGCTGCCCCGGCTGGCCGGGTCCGGCTGGGTGGCCAGGAACGCGGCGACTTCCTCGGCCAGGGAGTCGGCCACCGGCGGCACCGGCTCGACCGGCAGCCCCGGCACCGCGGCGTCGTCCAGGCCGCGCCGGAACCGGCGGACCTGGTAGCGGCCGGGCCGGTAGACCAGCCGGGCGCTGCCGTCCGCGTCGATCTCGGCCACCGCCGCTCGCAGCGCCGCGCGTTGGGCCCGGCTGATGCGGGTCAGCGAGCGCGCCGCGATGCGGTCGGCGGCCCGCTCGGCGCGGGTCCGGCGGGGCGCGGCGATGAGCAGTTGGTGCGCGACCAGTCCGGCCACCGACGCCACGCCCATGACCAGCCCGTCGAGCGCGCTGCCCGGGACCGGTTCACCGCCCGGGACCGGGGCCGGTTCGGTGGCGATGCCGTGGACGAAGTTCAGGACGAACGCGACCACGGCGAAGGCCCACATCCCGGCGTGGAACGCCCACACCGGCGCCCCGGGCTTGAGGCGGCGGGTGCGGGTGATGCCGACGGCGAAGGCCCACATGCCCAGCTCGGAGAGCACGAACAGCAGCGCCCCGCCCGGGTGGCCGTAGACCTTGATGCCGAACGCGGCCATGGACGGGATCGCCATGGCCGCCGACGCCGCGGCCAGCCCGTAGATCAGCAGCGCCACGAAGTGCTCGGCCAGCCAGCCGCGCACCGCCCGCGCACCACGGCGCAGCTTCTGTGACCGGCGGTCGGCTTTGCTCTCCTTGACCTGGGATCGGGCCAGGAAGTCCTCGCGGTCCTGTTCCCGCTTGGCCGCGGCGTTCTGGCGCTCCAGTTCGGCGCGGGCTGCCTCGGCCTTGAGCTGGTTGGCCAGCGCGGCGGCCTCATCCTCACGCTTGCGCTGGGCCTTGGCCGCGGCGTCGAGCCGTTTGCGGTCGAAGTAGTCAGCCATCCTGGTTCCCTCCCTTCCTCTGCATCAGCGCCTGGGCGCGGCGCACCGCACCGGCCAGCCGGATTCGTCGGTGATGCCACCGCGCCCGCCCGAGCGCGACACGCTCTGCGGTGATCCGGGTTCGGACGGCGCGCTCGGCAGCCTCGCGGTGCCGCCGATCCTGGTGCGCGGCGGCGCGGCGCCGTTCTCGCTTCCTCACGCGCTGCCCTCCTTGTGCTCAGGTCGCCCGGGAGCGGCGTCGTCTCCGGCCGCGGTGGTCGCCGTGTCCTGGTCAGGTCCGGGCATGCCACCGGTGTCGCCCGGGGCGTGGGGGCGCGTCCGGGACGCCGCGGCGTGACCGGCGGGCTGGGCTCGGTGGCGCTGGTAGACCTCGCGCCCGGCCCAGGCTGCGGCGATCGGCAGCGACAGCAGCGCGATGCGGCCGTCGGCGAGCGCGCCCAGCAGCAGCGGGCTGCCGGTCGCGGTGATCTCGCCGAAGTGCCACACCGCCCACGACACCCCGCGCTCGGTGCGGGTACGGGGCCGGTTCGCCGCGCCGAGCACCAACTGCTGGCGGGCCTCGAACCGGATCACCTGGTCGTCGGCCTCATCGGCCTCGCCGAGCGGGTCGGCCTTGGTGTCGTGGTCGGGGTGGTGCTCAGGTGCCGACATCGCGGCCTCCTTCCTGCGGGGTGAAGTAGTGGTTGATCGGGCCTGTGGGGGTGCTGGCCTGGCGTACCGCGTAGCTGTCCACCCGCGACATCACCCCGGCCAGCACCTGCGCGGCGAGCACGAGCGGGATGCGGATCAGGTGCAGCAGCAGGAACAGCGCGACCGCACCGGCGAAGCGCAGCAGCGCGGCGGTGCCGTAGCGGCGGAGCACGTCGAATGTGGACATCACGACTCACCGCCGCGGTGGCGCCGCCGCGCCCGGGAGTGACCGGCCGCGGTGAGGATCGCGGTGGACACCCGCAGGGCGTTGCTGCGGTCCAGGCCGAGTACCGCGTCGCCGAGGTCGATCGGCAGCCCGCCGGCCAGGCTCAGCGCGATGCGCAGCACCGCGAGGTCGGACCCGGTGCCGGGCATCCGGTCGACCTGCTGGATCGCGGTGTCCCAGTCGATCGTGGCGACCGCCGGGGCGTCGCCGGTGATCTCGGGGTCGGTGTCGACGTCGATGTGGCGGGCGAACTCGGCGCGGTGCAGCCAGATCTCGTGTGCGGCCAGCAGATCGATCGCGGCGCGTTCGGCGGTGCCGCCCGCGCACAGCCGCAGAGCGGTGTGCAGTTCCTCATCGGACAGCCTGTGGGGCTGGTTCGGGTGGTTCATGGACTGGAGTCCTTTCCGGGCAGCGGGTCAGCGGCGGCGGGCAGTCGGCGATCAACCGGCGAGGAAGTACTTGAAGCACTCGGGCCGGTTGCAGTGCTTGTCGCTCTTGGGAATCCGGCGCCCGCAGCACCCGCAGCGGCCGGGGGTGGTGGGCTTGTGGCTGTGGGCGTAGACGGTCTTGGGAGCGCCGCGGTTGGCGGCCCATTCGGCCGAGGCGTCGAACGCCTTGGCCGCGGCCTTCACGCCCTTGATGAACTTGCCCATGACGAAGAACCCTTCTCTGCGAGAGGAAAGTGAGGTGGTGTGCGCGCTTCGGGCGGCAGGAGCCGCCGAGCGCGAGGTGATGTCGAGCGCCGCGCGCTGAGCGGCGGCGGTCAGGGTCGGCGTACCGGCCGGAAAGCTGTGCGGGTGGCGTTCAGGTGCGGGGCTGGCGGCTCAGCGGAGCGGGCCGCGGCCGGGGCGGTTGATGGTCTCGACCCGGGCCCGCCCGGCGGCCACCTGCGCCTGGCTGGTGTAGCTGCCATCCGGGCGCACGGTGGTGGCGTGCCCGGTGCCGGTCGGGGTGCCGTCCGGGCCCAGCAGCGCGACGAACACCCGGTCACCGGGGCGCACGAGCGCCGAGAGGTCCACGACCGCGCGGCTCACCAGGGATCACCGCCGGTGGCCAGGGAGGCCAGCGCGGTGTCCCAGTCGACGAACTCGGCTTCGCGGCCTTCGGGCACCAGCTGTTCCATCGCGTCGGCGGCGCGTTCGAGGTCCGCGCGCGGCAGCCGCAGCACCAGGTGCTCGGCCTCGTTGCGCAAACGCAGCGCGACCGTGCCCGGGTCGCCGGGCTCGGACCAGAACCGCACGTCGCCCTCGCCGGCCGAGCCGGTGAGCCCGTCCAGCAGCAGCGAGCGGGCGAACTCCCAGGCGACCCAGCCGCCGGGGTTGGCGAACTCGAACCGCACCGTGAACGGCCGGTCGGTGACGAACCGGATGTTGAGCGGGATCGGTGTAGCGCTGTGGTACGGGGTCGCGGTGGTGTTCACCCACACCGCGTCGTTGCGTAGCATGAGGTCCTCCTTCCGGAGCGCGCTCACCTGGTGAGCGCGTGAGGAATGTGGGAACCCGGTCCGGCAGGAAGTGACTGGCAGGTCTGGCCTGCCGGACCGGGGCGAAGAAACGGGTGCTACTGGACGGGCACGCCGCTGCGGACGTCGGGGCCGTCGAGCCACTCGCCGCGGCTGCCGTCGGTGAAGGTGACCTTGACGTCGTGCACGCCGTAGCCGTCCTTGGTGACCTTGACGGTCTTGATGGTGCCGCGCGGGGTGCCGTCGTTGTGCAGCACCACGTCGCCGCGCTGGAGGTCGCGGGCGCGTTTCCTGGTGGCCATGGGGATCGGTCCTTTCTCGTGGGTGGTGTGCGGGTCAGCGCCCGCGTTGTTCGAGCAGGTCGGCGAGGTCGTGTTGTCCGGCCTTGCGGACCTCGGCGGCGATCTCCTTCCAGGTCATCTCGGCGTCCTTGCCGTTGCGCTGCTGCACTCCGGCCTTGGCCAGCAGTGCCCTGATCTGTGCCGCGTTCGGCGGCGGTGAAGCCATGCCTGTCCCCTTTCCGGTCTGGTCACCAGCGCAGGTAGTCCTCGGGCAGCAGCGTGAGCGTGCGGGGACGCTGGCCTTCCGGGGTGAGGGTCACGCGCAACCGGCCACCGGCCACCGGCACCATGTCGTTGATGACCGCTCTTTCGTCGGTGGCGGTCTTCGGGTTGTACTGCCAGACCGCCCGGCCCTTCTTCAGGGCGTGCACTTTCAGCATCGTTTTCCTTCCTGGTCAGCGGATCAGTGGAGGTGCGGCGGGCAGGTAGGCGGTCGCCGGCTCGGTGCTCACCCGAGCAGTCCCCCGTGCTGGGACAGCCCGCCCCACTCCAACAGCGCGTCGGTGAGGATCTGGTGGTGGTCGAACGCCAGCTCGTCGGGCTGGGCGAGCAGGTCGCGCACCGGGAACCAGCGGGCGAGGCGGGCGTCGCTCCCGGCCCGCGGGGGCACCGGGTGCGACAGCAGCGCGGTGTAGGCGATGGTGACCACCCAGCCGCGGGGGTCGCGGCCCGGGGTGCCGTAGGCGCCGATCTGGGTCAGCCCGAGGTCGGTCACCCCGGTTTCCTCGGCCAGTTCGCGGGCCGCTGCGGTGTCCAGGTCCTCGCCCGGCTCGACGAACCCGCCCGGCAGCGCCCAGCGCCCGGCGAACGGGTTCCAGCGGCGCTGGACCAGCAGCACCTGCAGCACGCCGTGCTCGTCGTGGGCGAAGGCCACCACATCGGCGGTGACGTTGGATTCCTTCTCCCCCCGGTCGTCCAGGGCGTCGATCGATGACGTGCTCATGGGTTTCACTGTCCTTTCCAGACGTTGGTCATGGCTGGGGTTCACAGCTGCCCGGCGACCCGGGCGGTAAGCGCCGCCTCGTGCAGCTCGTGGTTCATTCACTGGGCACGCACCCAGTCGATGAAGGCGGGCGAGGCCATCGGGTGGCGGGCGCCGACCCAGGCGTTCATGTAGGCGGCGATGTCGGCGGTGGAGTCCCCCGCGCCGATCAGCCGCGTGATCATCCGCACCAGCGGCGACGCCCGACGCGGTCGTACCCCGGTGCGGCGCGCGGATCGGACGATCAACAAGTCCATCTCGTGGTCCAGCACGCTGGCTCCTCTCTGCTCACGGAATGCGCGGTTCGTGTTGTGGCGCGTACCGCGTCACGGTGAACCGGCGGCACGAGTGCAGGCCGGTGGTGCTCTCGCGAGGCCCTACAGCTGGGTGTGGGCGTATTCACTGAGTGCGGTGCGGGCCCCGGAGACCATCCCGGTGAGCTGGACCAGTGCTTCACCGATCTGGGCGTAGGCGCCTTGGGCGGTGTTCACGGCCTGCTGGGTGCTGCCGCCGACCGTCTGAGCCAGCTGCGCCTGAATTTCGCTGGTCTCCTGGGCTGCCTGGGCCAGCAGCGCCAGGACCGTCTCGCTCTTGCCGTCCACGGCGTGCAGCACGTCTCGGATCTGCTCGACTGCCGACATCGCGGGAAGTCCTTCCTGTGCAGGGGAATGGTCGGGGACACCACCGCTGAAGGCGGTGGTGGGTGTGGTGCCGGGCGCGCTGGCGGGCTGGCAGTGCTCGGGAACGGCGTAGCCGGCGCGGGTGAGGACCAGCCGGGCATAGTGCTGGTAGACCGCCGCCCCGGTTTCGCTGCAGGTCCACCACGCGGGGTCACCGATCATGCTGGGGTCGCTGGTGTCGATGTGGTCGTCGAACATCTCGCCCGGCCCCATCCGATCCAGCCGCACCTCACGGCCGAAGGCGTCGCGGTAGCGGCGGGCGAACTCGTCGCAGTCCGGGGCGCTGCCGAAGATGTCGAGTACCTCGCCGGTCGGGGTGACCACCGCGCTGTGCACGGGTTCCCAGCCCTGCCCTGTGGCCAGCTTCACCCCGAGCACGTCCCAGCCGGTCATGCAGCTCATCGCCGCGGCCAGCCAATGGCAGTTGCAAAAGCCCAGGAACTCCCGCTCGGCCTCGCCGATCTGCCCGGCGGTCAGCGTCAGATCGGTGCTGCCCAGCGCGGTACCTTTCGGAATGTGGACCGGCATCTGGCCCGTGAAATCCAGATTCAGCCGCACGATGCTCTCCCTCCTTTCGTGCGGGCTACAGGCGGCGGACCTGGATCTGCTCAGCGGCCGGTGAAGTGCTTGGCGCCGTAGCGACCGCCGCTGTAGCAGTGCAAGGCGTGCAGCGCGATGCGGTAAGCCGCGGCTTGCCCGCGGTGGAAATCGGCGAGCAGCGGGCACCGGGCGCGGTCGGCCTCGGCTTCGGCATGCAACTCGGACAGCTGTGTGCTCAGCAGCGTGAGCTGCTGCTCGGACGGGGTCATCGCCCGGCCTGCCCGTCCGGTGCCGTGGTGGCGGCGCGCTGGCCGAGCACCATGGCGCGCAAGTCGGCGTCCTGCGCCAGCGCCCGCGGGGTGTCGAGCAGGCACGCGCTGACCGCGACCAGGAACACCCGCACCGTGGCGTCGCTGCCCTTCTTCATCCTCGGCGACTGGAACAGCAGGTACTCGGCCTGCCGCAGCGCGTCGAGGTCGCCGTGCTCGGCACCGCCGAGCAGGTCCAGCGCGGTCAGAAACATGCGGTGGCGGTCGGCTTGGGGGGCGGTCACCGCGTAGAGCGGGTCACCGCCAATTTCCATCCGCGAGGCGTCCCGGCCCCGCGCGGCGACCCGGGCCGCCAGCTCCCGGCCCAGTTCCCGGGCCGCGGCACCGCGTACCAGCCGGTTGCCGGTCACCGCCTGCCCGTTCGGCAGCAGCACCTGGTTGTCCAGCATCTCGGCGTCGCCGACCTCGCGGTCCATCCGCGCCCGCGCCAGCTGCTCGTAGCGGGCGAGTATGCGGCTGGCCGGGGTCGGCCGGCCACCGGTGTAGGTCTGGGTCGCCGGGTCCCACTGCGCACCGATCCGCATCCGGCCCAGATCCCCAAGCCGGTCGAGGTTGGCGGTGGCGTCGGTGATCAGGACCGCGAACCGGGCGGTGTCCAGCGGCAGGCCCTGCCCGAGCCGGGTGGTGGCTCGCCGGGCCAGCTTGATGCGCCACTGGATGGCCACCTCGAACGCCTCGCGCAGCACCCACGCCCGATGCCGCGGGCTCTTCAGCGGGGTCAGCTCCCGCTTGAGGCAGCTGTGCACCAGGCAGGCGCCGCGCATCTGCTCTTGGGCGAAGCCCTGGACCCGCTCGATCGTGGCCGGGTCGTCGCTGCGCAACGCCAAATCCGGCGTCGGGAAGTGCTCGCGAGTGATCGTGCTCGACATGTCAATGTCACCACCTTTCAGACGCGGCGAGAGTGGCGGGTACGGGCGCGACCGGAGACGCTGCTCAGGTCGGTGTGGACGGTGACGCCCGGCTCGTGGGTGACCTCGATGTCGCCGGAGACCGAGGTGGCGCGCACACCCGACGGGCCGACCGCGTGCACGTCGATGTCACCGGAGGTGGCCTGCAGCAGCGCCGGACCGGCCAGGCGCGAGATCTGCACGTCTCCGGAGATCGTGCGGACGGACACTTCGTGGCTGTGGCGCAGCCGCACGTCGCCGGAGTTGGTACGCAGCACGGCGACCTCGGCGTGCTCGACGTCCACATCACCGGACACGGTGACGACCTCGAAGCGAGTCAGCGTGCCGGTGGCGCGCACCGGGCCGGAGCGGGTGCAGACCTTCGCCGCCGAGCCCGGGGGCAGGGTCACCAGCGCCCGCACACCACCACCGCCGCCGACCACGATCGTGGTGCCGGTGCCGCCGATGATCTGGCCGTTGACGATGCTCAGGTCGCCGCCGGAGACGATGTTGCCGTCGCCGGAGACCACCATCCCGACCACCGAGCTGGTCACCACGCCCCCGGTGATGCGCACCGAGCCGGGGCCGCGCCGCACCACCAGCGAGTCACCGCCACCACCGGCGCGGGGCAGCCGGACACTGAACAGCTCGCCGTCGCTGCCGCTGGTGGCGTTCTCGATTAGCCGCGCTGCCTCGGCATCGCCGGGGTTGACGGCTTCCAGCCGCACGCACGCCGTCTCGCAGCCCTGGTCGACCGCGATGGTGACCTCGGCGATGTCGGTGTCCAACTCGAATCGCACCGGACCGGTGCTGGTGTGAGTGAGAGTCCTGGTCATCAGGGTGCCTTTCCTGGGTAGATAGGGGCCTGGCCACCGCAGGGCGGCGCAGGGCAGGACGTGCTGGTCAGAACCGGGGAAGCGAGATCAGGCGGCGCGACCGGCGACACGGGCGCCGGTCAGCAGGCCGGTGACGTAGGCGACGAAGGCTCGCGAGGCCAGGTAGACCTCGCCGGTCTGCGGGTCGGTCAGGACCGTGCCCAGCCACAGCGTCAGCCGGGCCACCGACCAGCCAGCGCGGTGCCGCTTCGCGATCGCGTCCACCAGCGGTGCCATGAACGCCGCACGGATCACCGGGCGACCCGTGGACGCGTCGAGGTAGAACTCCGAGGCCAGCTGTGCGATCCGCCCGTGCTGTCCCAGCTGGACCGGACGCAGGGAGCGCCGAACCCGGATCTCGGCCCGGTCCACCTCAGGAGCCGCCCACAGACGGACCTGGGTAGCCACGTCGCGGTAGACCGCGGCCCGTCGCAGCATCTCCGCATCGGTCGTGCTGGTGGTCAGGGTGCGGGCGTTGGCGGCCAGCAGGCCGGCCAGCTGCTCGCAGCGGCGAGCCACCGCCACCACGACGTCACCCTCCCGCAGCGCCCTCACCAGCGGGTTGCCCTCGGCCTGCTCCAGCTCGGCAGCGGCCAGCAGCCGCAGTTGCGCCGCGACATCCCGATACACCGTGACCCGGGTCGACACGACGGGCTCCGGCAGGTCCGCGCCGGACAAGACGGTGGCGTTGCGGGTGAGGGTGTCGGCCAGGGCGCGGAACCGGTCGGCGATCGCGGTGGTCGGAGTGCGGGTCATGATCGTCCTTCCGTGCAGCAGGCATGGCGGTGCCCTGGAACGAATGCGGAAATCTGCGAAGAAATGTGCTGGTGCCTGGTGATCAGGCGGAGAAAAGATCAGGCGGTGGTGCGGCGAAGACGTTCGGCACGGGCTTGCGCCGCGGCGGCGATGTGGTCAGCGTCCGGGCACTCCACCTTGGTGAACTGCGAGAACAGCGCGGCCTTCGCCTCGTACCAAGCAGCCACCACTACCGGCGATGCGTCCGCGCCCGGCCGGTCCAAATGCAGCTGCTCGAACGCGCGCACCACGGTGGTCATCACGCGACCTCGCCGTCGAACTCGTCCGTCAGCTCATCGGCCAGCCCGGACAAATCGATCCGGGTGTTCAGCACCTGCAACACCACGCGGTCGGCACGACGACGCGACCGGCTCGGCCCGCGGCCGTCAATCCCGGCGCACCGCGGCGGCGTCGACTCGGGCTGCGCCTCGGCGGCCAACTCCTGGTCGACGTCCTGGAGCAGCAGGTCGATGTTGTGCTCGTCCAGGTCGTGGCAGGTGGCGACGTACTCCTGCAAACCACTCACGTCGGCGTCCAGAACGCTGAACGCGCCCTCGGCCTGGCGGCGGGTGATGTGTGCGGACCTCATCGTGGAAGTTCCTTTCGCTGCTATGTCTCAGTACAAGTTAGGACAAACTGAGACACTGGGGAATAGGCTGATCGAGTGAACTGGTACAAGGTGGGACACGGCAGATAAGCTTCTGCCATGGCAGCTGAGGATGCGGGACTAGCGCCGTTTGAGCAGGTAGCCAAGCGGATTACCGACGATATCCGGAGCGGGAAATACGCTCCCGGCTCCCGACTTCCGGCGCAGCGGGAGTTGAAGACGATCTACGGCGTTGCCGGCGGAACGCTCACCAGCGCGCTTCGCCTACTACGAGAACGAGGGGTGGTAGTGACTCGTCCGCCAGTTGCGACCTACGTCGCGGCGAACCCATTCAGCGAGCCGGAGCCAATCACCTTCGAGCAGCTTGCCCAGGAAGTTGCCGCACTCCGGGAACGCGTGGACCGGCTCGAAGAGCGTCAGTGACCCCCAATTCCACGGAAGAACTGCGCCACGCTGTCGATGATGCCTCCCCCCGTATCCGTGGCCGTGTTCACCATGCTGGCCGCATCCTGCGGGTGGTTGACCACCAAGGCCAGTATCGCGAGTACCAGCAAGGCAACGACCACCTTCTTGAGGACGCTGCCGCCGCTCTTGATGTTGAACGGGTTCTTCGCCATGTCGATCTCCGATCCGTGTCGTATCGCGCTCGTCGCGATGACTCCAGTTCAGCGGATCTCGACGCCGCGCAGCAGTGCACAACGACAGGCACATGACGCACGAAGGGGGCACACGGCTTCACGAACGTGTGCCCCCATGGCCGTCGAGCGTGTTTTACTGATGGCGGGAGGATCTTGTGAGTGCTCGGAAGAAGACGCCCAACCGCCATCTAGCTGCGGTGATGCAGGAAGCTGGGATCAGCAATAAGGGCCTCGCGAAGCGGATGCGAGACCTCAGCAAGCTCGACAACGGCGAGCCGGTATCCCCAAGCCATACGAACGTCGACAAGTGGCTGAGCGGGGAAACGAAGCAACCCCAACCACGCACCTGCCAGGTGCTTGTCAGGGTGTTGTCCCACGCTCTCGGACGGCCCGTCACGCTAGAGCAGGTGGGTTACGGCAGCGTAAGAACCGAAGATCTCGGCACCGACGGCACGCTTGAGTACCCTGAGAGCATCGCGGCCTCGGCTGTCGCACTTACCCAGCTCGCCAACTATGAGCTTCGTCAGGACGATGTCGTACGGCAACTACGAGTCGTCCCGCAAGCTTGGGACGGATTGCTCGCCAAGTGGATGTTCGGCAGTGACGCCGAATTATCGCAGCCGGTGAATCCACGTCCGATCCACGAGATGGATGTGTTGGCGGTTCGCGACGCGACGACGATGTTCGCGAATTTCGATTATCGCTACGGAGGGGGACGGCCGAAGCCGTTGGTTGCACGTTTTCTCGAAACTGACGTATTGCCGTTGATTCCGCACGTCTCCCCCAATTCGACACTCGGGCGGGAGTACTTCCGGGCGGTCGCTGCGCTCACTCGCTTAGCTGGCTGGACTGCGTACGATATTGGCCACCACGCCCTTGCCCAGCGGTACCTTTATCAGGCGTTTCGCCTGGCACGAGCTGGCGGCGATAGGGCACTGTGTGGACGCATCCTCGCAGGTATGAGCCATCAGGCCAACTTCCTCGGCGACTACGAGAGGGCCGTACACCTTGCCCGCGCCGCCGCCCACGGGGCTGCTGGCCACGCAACCGCCACGACTATGGCGCTTTTTCACGCCATGGAGGCTCGCGCGTTAGCCTCACAGGGAAACCAGGCAGAAACCGCAGCCGCACTTTCTTCGGCTGAGAGTTGGCTCTGCCGCAGCCAACCAGACAATGACCCCGAGTGGATCAAATATTTCGACCGAGCCGAACTCCATGCCGAGTTCGCTCACTGCTTCCGAGACCTCGGTGACCCTATCCGTGCTGCCGAGCACGCGGCGGCATCGATTGCGTCGTCGGAGAACATTTACGTTCGCAGTCTCTCGTTCTGCCGAACGGTTCTTGCCACTGCTCACCTACAGGCGAACGACCTGGACGAAGCGTTAGCCGTGGCACGCGGAGTGGTTGACACAGCAGCCGAATTGAAGTCCTTCCGGGTCATATCCTACCTGAAAGACTTCCACGCTCGCCTATCGGGCAAATCCAAAGAGAGCACAGTCGTCGCGTTCAGCGAATACTGCAGAGAAAAGTTCCCGTCAGAACACTCGCCACCGGCGGGGAAACTCATCTTCTTGTAGGCTGTTGATTCTCTCTGCGACTTCGTCGTCGATGCGAGCAGACTGCCCTAGTTGCTGCATAAGCCAAGTAGTCATATTCAGCTCTCGGGTTGCGCGTACGACCGGATACCCTTCCCAGGCCAGCGGATCAAAACCGTACTCCTGCACATACGACTCATACTCGCGCCGACCGAGCCAACCGAATGCTTGGTATCGAACAGCGGTCACCGCGACATCCCACTCCCGCGGACCCCATGCGAAGTCCTCGAAGTCAATAAGACATACCGACCCATCGCGGCGAGTCATCAGGTTACCATTATGCGCATCACCATGTATAGGCCCGGCCGGGAGAACAAATTTCAGGTGCTCAAAACTATCCCGAAGCTCCAGGTGGCGACGCCGCAGGAATTCCACATTTTCCTTCGAGACGGCGTTGACCGGAATCGAATTAAGACGATCGTCGACCTTGGGCATCGGCTCGAAATCAGGAAGACTTAGCCCCATCGGAACAGATAATCCATGGAGCCTACGCAGTATTATCGCCAAATCAACCGAACTCGGCTCTCGATCCCCCTGATCGACGTATTCCCAATAGGTGACATATAGATTATTGGCAGCGAGAGGCTGAGGATGATCCGCTAGACGAAGGGCGGGAAATGCGGAATCAGCCAGCCACTTGGCGACCCGAACCTCCTTCTCACTGGCCAGCTTCGACCGTCCGACACGCACCACCAGACTTTCCGACGGAAGATGGTAGATCGCATTCTCGCCCATCCGAAGCAACGTGGCATCGCTACAGCGAAGATCCGCCGCACGACACGCACTCTTGAGAGCGGCGCGGGCTGAATCGGCGGTGAGTGCATTACTGGTCACGGTCACGGAGTCTGCTCCCATTCAAAGACGTCTACAGGCTACAGTCCACAAGGCGCCGACTGGCGCCTTGTGGACCTCGGGCTCAACGAGCGGCAACCGTCGTGGCAGGACATGTGCAGGCGCATGAACCACGACGGCTACCGGGCCCTATGCGCCTGCACATACTGCCAACGTCGCCCCAACGGGCCGACGAGTTGGACTGCAAGAACGGAAGCATCCTGGACGAGAAGCATGGTCACCAACGTTACTGTTTGGAGGGGGAACGAACATGCCGGAAACTTGTCAGAATTTGGTCATTTGCTGCCCGCCAGGCCAACGAAGCCCCCTCGCCGAACGCGCACTCGCCCATTGCGCAGATCAGGGCTGGTCTTGCCCGTCTCGGTCAAGTAGTTCGATGATCCGACCGAGCGAGGTGTTCACGGTGGCGAAGCCCCTGCGCATCTCCTCCCGCAGGTCGACCTGATCCTCGCGAAGCGCGTTGAGGGTGCCAGTGTGGGCACGCAGCTCGGCGCGGACCTCGGCGACGTCGCGATCCGCGCCGGCCGCGAGCACGCGTGCCGCCGCGCTATCCACGGACCGCTCGCTCAACTCCGTCACGAGCCGTTCCAACCGCTCGACACGTCGCTGCAAGTCTTCATCCGCCACGTGACCGATGATACTGCGCTCACCGGGTCAGTGAGGCACGATCAAGGGCATGGATCACACACCGAGACCGGAACCGGCCGGGGCGGTACGTAGAGTGAGACACCAGCCAACCGCGAGATTGGTGATGCGGCCAGGGAGAACCGACCACTCAGCCGCCTGCCGAACCACTGTCTTCTTGATTGCCCTCTAAACGTTCATACCTCCTGTGGCCATCTTGATAGCCAAACTGTTCCGTCCATGGATACGACGGCTGCCCGCGCACAATCAACCTAGAGCCGTCTCTCCCGAAGTACCGGAGGTCCAAACACATTTTGTACGTGTCGCGAATATTCATGCCCAGATCCCTGACCCAATATTCGATATTAAGAAAAGTATTCTCCGGACGATGGATGTCTTCTTCCGTGCCCAAGAGCCAAGATGACAACTTTCGACTCCAAACCAGACTTCGTTCCTCATTTGGCGGAAGAACTTTCGTAACACTCCCCTCGGGATATCCAAGAAAGCTTCCGACGCTGGGGAACACGTCAACTACCGCCGGAATGCTTGAGCAATTGACTATACGCAAGGTGACGGCGAGGCCGAATATATAGCGTTCTTCCCCAAGAATCAACTCTTGATCAACCTTATGCGCACGAGAAGTGAGCGCGTTGACTTCAGAGGCCACTTCAATTGGCACCGCAGTAATGGCAGGGCGAGCAAGTATTTCGCCCTGAGGGGCGCCAACCCATCCGTTTAACTTGCAGCCTTGCGTGGCGCGAACGTAGACGACAGGCGCCCTGGTATCCAACTGAGTGCGAAGAAACCGACCTTCTGCAGCAGCGGCCGCTTCGCGCTCACGTTTCTCCGCAGCCTTCGCCGACGCCTGAGCATGCAAGGAGTCTTCCTTCACTACTTCAAGTTGGTCTTTAACAACCTCAACCTGCCTTTGAGTTGCCCGAGCTGTCCTGCCCGTGTACATAGCAGCCGTGGTTGCCGCGATCAAAGCACCCAAGGTGGATACTGCAGACACCCAAGTCGGGAAATCGCCCATGTCGATGCTCATGCAGCAGCATAGTAATTGCACCAAGGTTCGTCGACGCAAGAGCAGTAACAACCTCGGCGCAGTCGCGACATCCGCCACAAACAGGTGACAGTCTCTACAGGCCGCACATCACCCGCCGGAGTGAGACATGATCGGCACCATGAACCATGATGACTACCGGGCTCTATGCGCGTTCGTCGGCCAGAATTTCGGCGTCGACGAGGGCCGGGCGCGCTACGCCAGCGCTGGTCCGTGGCGGATCGCTCGGGAGCGTGATCCCGAGAAGTCCTGGATCACCCTGGTCGATGCCGCCGACAACGCGATCGCGGCGTTCCCCGGCAACCCCACGATCTACGGCCCCGGCGCACAAGATGCTGAGTATGTGCAAGCCACGGACCCTGCGGTGACCCTCGAACGGGTTCGCGGTCAGCGCGTCATCTACAAGGCACTCCTTCGCCTGCCGCAACAGCGAACCAACCCGCGTGACTTCTCTCAGCCGGACGGCCTCGCCCTCATGCTCGCACTGGCACAGCAGTACCGCTACCGGCCGGGCTGGCGACCAGAGTGGGACACCAGCCGAACGCAGGACGGGGTGACGGAGCCCACGTAGTGGGGAACACGTGTTCGATGGCCCGCGGTAGGCGGCCTACGATACGTAGCATGAGCAGCGGGCCGAGGTTGTGCTTCAAGTGCGGCGATGAACCGACCGTCGACCCTGACCACGGCGTCCTCTGCCGCCCCTGCCGCGCCGCGCTCGAAGCATCCGATCCGCTCGGCGGCCGCGGTCAGCTGCCAACCGCCCCAGCAGATGGCGGGACCCAGAAGCCGCCGGCCAGTCTCACGTGACGACCACGATTCGTGCCATGCCACCCCGAAGACGCCCCGAACCGGCCTGCTCGGGCTTCCTAGCTGGAAGATTTTGCCTGGTCAGCGCCCTACGTCACGTCGCCGCAGCTACGTTCTCCTAAAGCGGGTGTCGCAGGTTCGAATCCTGCCGGGGGCACTCCAGCGGTTCGACCGGTAGCGATTGGTCGGCTGTTTCCGTGCCGGGCTGATGCGGCGTGATCGCCGATGCGTCCGGTGGGCAGGATGGGTGTGGTGCTGATCGTGCGCGCCGCCAAGAAGCTGCTGCGCCTGACCGTGGTCAAGGTGGCGGCGGGAGCCAGGGGCAGCAGCACCATCAGTCCGGGCCGCGAACTGGTCCACGCACTGCACACCATCACGACCCGGAAACCGCGTGATTGATCCACGCATGCCCCAGAGAATCACTCGTCGTAGTCATCTTTGGCCCATGTCTTCAGGCGGTCACCGTGGTCGCGGAGGACTTGGGCGGTGTGCGGCCAGTTGGGTTCCACGTCGTCCGCCCAGGCCAGGCACTTCGCCGCGGAGGCTTCCTGCTGCCCGCCGTCGTACGCGCCTCGGGTCGTGACGCCGATGTTGTTGAAGAGGCCGATGAGGAATCCGCCTCGGAGTTCGTCGGCGTCGTCCAGTTCGAGGACGTCCCGGACCGCCTCGGTGGGCCATGCTCCGTCCTGTCCTGCCGGTCCGTCCGAAATCAGGGCGCCGATGGCTCGGTCACCACTGCGCCGCAGACCGGCCTCGTCCAGGAGCAGGCGGGTCTGCTCCACCCAGCGGCACAGCCGTTCGCGGTCCACGTCGTCGCCTGACTGCCCCGGTATGCAACGCAAGCGTTCTCCGGTCCCGAAGAAGTGCCTGGCTTTGGGATTCAGCTTTCCGTTCGGCAGGAAGCGGAACTGGTGCAGTTCGACGAAGTTCGCCGGGTCGGTGGCGATCAACTCCAGGAGGGCCTGAGGCCGCCGCTCGTGGAACAAACCCGCGAGGTCGATTTCCCACCTCGCCACCCCGCGCAGGCTCTGCCCCGCAGTGCTCAGGTGGGTCACCAGGGTGTCGATCGAATGCACGGGGTGATCGCTGATTTGACGTGGTGAACTCAGAAGCCGGTGGAAAGCCGCCTCGACGAGTTCGACCGGCGGTCGCCAGGAGCCGGTTTTCCCGTGCAGCGACAGGGACATCGCCTTGATGACCGCTTCCGGTCGATCCTGGGCGAGTACCTTCGTCAAGTAATCCGCTGGCCCCTCGGCCGGGAACGGGAAAGCCGGTGTCAGCAGCCAGAAGCGCTCGCACACCTCCGGTTCTTCCACGGCAAGCCACTCGAACGCCCACGCCACGGGCAACGCGAGGAGGAACGCCGCCCGTGCGGCCGGATCGCCGGGGAGCACGGCCAGCGCGTCAACAGCCCATTCCCGGCCACCTTCCCGGGCACGCCAACGGGTCCAGCCTGCCGCGATGGGCTCACCGAGCAAGGTGAACACCTCGTCCCGCACGGTGTCCCCGGCGACCTGCGCGAGCGCCGTGCCGACCAGGTCTCCCCGTTCACTCGCCTTCGCCAGGCGAACCAAGCCTTCGACACCGTGACGGGGCAACTCCGCGGACACGATCTCCTGGTGCAGTGCTTCGAGCGCGGCCTGGTGCGCCCGCAGGTCGGTGGAGTCGACGCCGGGCAGGTCCGGATGCCGGCCGAAGGCCCAGGAGTGCCTGGTCGGGTCGAGCGTCGGCTCGATGCGGTCGAGGATGGACGACAAACGGTCCTGCGTCGGGTTTCGCGGCCCGCCCCGGTTCAGCAACTTCGTGCCCTGTTCCCAAAGCGGCAGGGTTTCGTCCAGGTCGGCGGTTTCGAGGGCGTCCAGGAAACGGTCCAAGGTGTCCGGAGCGAGCCAGGCCAGGCGCGGCAGGAAGGCCGCCCAGCGGCCGGGCACCGCGGTCAGGTCGGCCAGCACCGCGCGGGAGAGTTCCTCCCGGTAGGTCTCGGCGTTGTCCGGCGACTCCGGCTCGCTCCAGCGCCGCACCCGCGGCCGCGCCGAGTACGGGGAAAACGGGCGCGGGTCGGTGAGATCCATCAGCAGCTGCCACCCCACCTCCGCGTGCCGGCGCCGCACCTGGTTGACGAGGCTCGGACGGCGGTCCAGCGCGATCGGGCTCCCCGGCCGGTGGGTGAGCAGGTTCACCAGCGACCGCGCCGGCCGGTTGCTCAGCCTGCCACCGGGGTCGACTTCGGCCAGCCGAGCGATCAGGAGGATCGCGGCAGCGCAGTGCTCCGGCGCCCACGTGATCGTCTCCAGCGCCCAGAGCAGACCGGTGTACCCGTACTCGTCCTCGAACACGACGCGGAGCAGGGGATCCTCGCCGCGGAGGCCCATGCGGACGGCTTCGAGGAAAATGCGCGGGCACGCCTCGGCGAGCAACGGGAGGACGTCGCTGAGGGACCGCCAGAGCGAACCGGTCCGGTCCTCGTTCGCCTTCGCCAGCAGCTGACGCACCACGCGTGCCGCATAGATTTCGGCTGCCTCACCGGCGATCGGCGCCACCCCGGCGTCACCGAAGCGGGCGAGTCCGTGGGCGAGTCCCCGCCGCAGTTCGCCGGACCACCCGCGGGTGCCGCCGACCTCGCTCAGCACCTCCAGCGCGACCGCGCTGAACCGGCTGATGTCCGAGGCGCTGACCTGGGCCCCCAGCTGGGACCACGCGTCGAACGGGTCAGCGAGCTGCCAGCGGGACCCGCTCCGGTGGACCAGCGGATCCCCGGAAACCGCGTTGGCCGACAGGAAGCGCGCCACAACGGCGTAGTCCTGACCGGTGATCCGCGCGATGGCGTCGTGGTCGGCGGTGTTCCCCGTGGCCCACCGGCTGACGAGCACCAAGGGTATGGCGATGGCCTGCGTCCACGGCGGACGAGGGGCGTTCGGGCTCAGCCGCCGGGTCAACGCGCGAAGGCTGCGCCGGGCGAGACCCGCGTACTCGTCGGCTCGGTGCAGCGGTACTCCGGCGGCGCGGAAGGCGTCACGGGCCTCGTCCCGGGGTACCCGTGGCAGCACCAAATCGCCGTGACGGTGTTCGAAGCCGTCACGGGCGATGAGCACGTGCCGGGCCTGCTGGCCCTGCGCCACGGGAATGCTGTCGCTGACCACCACCGCGGGGAACGACGGCGGGAGGTTGGCCGCGTGCTGCCACCCCGCCTCGGAAGTCACCAGGACCGCACGGGAGCGCTCGTCGAGGACGGCGGCCGCGAACGCGGCGACCTCCTCGGTGGTCTGGCCCTGGACGACCAGGTTCCCCGGTGGTTCACCCAGCCACGCCCGCACCCGTTCGACCTCGGCCGCCCGGCCGAGCAGGACGAGGTCGTGCGGCAATTCCGGCTCGGTCAGCGAAGTGCGCTCGCGGTTCCAGGACGCCAGGTCCGCGATCCCCGGCAGCACCCCGATGCCGAGGTCGGGCGCGGCCTTGAGCAGCCGCTCGGTCAGCCCGGGGAACGCGTGGGGGTCGCGGTAGCTCAGCCGGACGTACTGGCAGTTGGCCAGCTCGGCCAGGTCCGGGGGCAGCTCGTCCGCCCGCGGCAGGCGGCCGGGGAGGTCGAGGACCGGGATGACCGGCTTGCCCGCGGCGAGCGCCGTGGCGATCTCCTCCCGGACCACGTCCCCGGGCTCGAACAGCGCGGATTCGGACAGCCACCGCTCCCCGATCACCACGAGCATCGCGGAGCAGTTCTCCACCGCACCCCACATGATCGGCCGGTGGTCGTGCCCGAGGTCGATGGACCGGCTCGACCGGAACACCCGGTCCCGGCCGAACACCGCGCCGAACTCCGCGTCCAGCCAGGCGGCCTTGTCTTCCCCGTCACCGACGCGGAAACTGATGAACAACACGCCGCCGAGATTGCCCCGGCTCATCGGGGTGAGCCATGGGTTTCCCGTTTCCTCTTGGTGGTCAACGGTTTCACGAAGCATTCGGCACGCCGCAGGAGCAGGAACGGGAACGCACGGCGCGGTCGGCGTCCCAGCGGGCGCCGTAGGTCAGGCCCGGCAGGAGCCGCCGGAAGCGCAGGTGGACCTCTCCGGCGCGGTCCACCGGGTGCCGGTGGCCCTGCGGAGCGCCCGCGTCCTCACGCACGTCGCGCAGGGTCCAGACGTGCGGGGGTGTCCAGTCCCGGCCGAACCGCAGGCGCAGGTCGAACAGGTCGCAGGGGCGTTGCCGCGCCTGCACCACGTACGACTGCAACCGCGGCAACCGGAACCGCACCGCGAAGTCGTGGGACCGCCCCCGCGGCAACGGCTCCGGCAGCACCAGGGTGGCGTGGTCCCGCAGCGTGCCGCCGTAGAGCACGTCGATCTCCGCACGGCGGCGGGCGGTGGCGAGCGGGGACGCGAAGTCCAGCTCGTGCAGGCCGTCCTGGTCGGCGAAGAGGCGGTACTGCTCCAGCACCTCGGGGTGCGGGCGGTCCAGCGTCACCGCCACGTGCAGTTCCGCGACGTGCCAGGCACCGGCCGCGGCGCGGGGAACGGTGACCACCAGCTCGGCCAGCTGGTCGATGGCCTCGTCGACCCGGCGGCGCACGGTGCGCGAGTCGCGGTTGATCCGGGTCGCCGCCCAGCCGACCCGGTCCTGGTAGAGCGGCATCCGCACCTCGGTGGTCAGGGCGAACGCCGCCACGGTCGCCAGGCGCAGGTCCTCCGGCAGGTGCTCGGCCAGCTCGACCAGCCGGGAAACGACCTTGCCCCGGATGGTCACCGGGCCGTCGTCCCCGGTGATCCCACACACCACGCGCAGGTTCGGCCCGATCCGCTCCCCGATCCGGCCGACGTGCACCCCGCGCCCCTTGCGGAGCGACTTCAGTTCCCGCACCAGCTCCCCGTGCTCGTCCATTCAGCTCGCCTCCCCTGCCTTCTCCGGTTCACCGGCAGCGTGCGACGGCCGAGTGGACCAGGAGTGGACATGTCGTGGATTGCCCGACCGCACCGCCCGTACCACCGACGCGGTCAGGGCGGCCCCCAGGCGGGTCCCGTCGCGGCCGAAGAACACCCGTGACGTGCCGATCCGGCCCAGCGTCACCGGGTCCGCCGCGCCGACGCCGAAGGCGACCACCTCCGGGACCGCGCCGCGCCCGGGGTCGGTGAGCGCGGCGAAGGCGGCGGGCCAGTCCGCATCGGTCGCCCGGCCGTCGGAGATGAAGAAGACCAGCGCACGGCGGTCGACCGTGTTCCGCAGGAGGGTGAACACCGCGCCGAAATCGCTGCCGCCGTCGGGCGTCAGCCCGGTCAGCTCGGCCAGTTCGCGGGCCGGGCGCAGCGGCTGCACCACGAACGGCACCGCCGCGAAGCCGATCACGCAGACGCGGACCCCGGCGGCGACGGCCCGGTCGGCGTGCAGCGCGCCGCGGAACTCCCGCAGGCCGGCGTTCAGCTCGTCGAGGTGGTCGGTCATCGAGCAGGAAAGGTCGCAGACCACATAACAGGACAACACCATGCGCCCGAACCTGCCCGGCCCGTGTTGACCAGAAGTCGAAAGAACGCGGATCGGACGACACACGGATGGACGCTTGCGCGACGTAATCACTGAGATCAGGCTCGCGAACCGGGAGGCGGAGTGGAATTTCGAATGCTGGGTCCCCTGGAGGCGTGGCACGACAACGCCCCCGTACCGCTGGGTGACCAGCAGCAACGCTTCATCCTCGTGGTGCTCCTGCTGCACGCGAACCGGCCGGTGACCGCGGAGCGGCTGACCGAGATCGTGTGGGAGGGCAATCCCGAGCGCCGGTCGCTCGTGCGCGGGTACATCAACAAGTTGCGCAAGGCGTTCGGCGACGCCGGCGACGTGGCGATCGAGACCACGGCGACCGGCTACCTGCTGCGGATCTCGCCGGAACAGCTCGACACCAGCCGCTTCGACCGGCTGTGCGCGGAGGCGCGGAAGACGGACGATCCCCGGCGGGCGATCGACCTGCTGCGTGCGGCCGTCGACCTGTGGCGCGGCCCGTTCCTGGAGGACATCGACATCGACCGGGTGGGCGGCACCGAGGTGATCTCGCCCCACGACAGCTACTACGACGCCGTTGGCGACCTCGCCGGTCTGGAGCTGGCCGCCGGTGACCACCGGTCCGCCCGTGACCGCCTCCGCCGCTTGGTGCGGAAGGAACCGGACCGGCAGAAGCACGCCGAGTTGCTGATGCGCGCGCTGCTCGCGAACGGCGACCGGGTGGAGGCCATCCGGGTCTTCCAGAGCACCAGCGAAGCCCTCGCGGAACTCGGGATGGAACCGGGACCGGTGCTGCGCAACATCGCCGCGCGCGCGGAACGCGGCGAGCCCGCCAGCTCACTGGCGTCCCGGCCCGGCGGGTTCACCGGCCGCACCGCCGAACTCGACGAGATCCGGGTCGCCGCCGCCGAAGGGCGCCACGCGGTGTGGGTGAGCGGCGCGCCGGGGGTGGGCAAGACGGGGCTGGCCGTCGAAGCGGCGCACCGGCTGCGGAACCGGTTCCCGGACGGGCAGATCCTGGTGCGGCTCAACGGTTTCACCCCGAACGTGCCGGCGGTGAGCGTCAGCGAAGCGCTCACCCAGCTGCTGCTCGAACTCGGTGTGCCCGCGGAGCAGATCCCCGCGTCGGCCGGCCGGAAGGCCACGCTGTACCAGACGGAGTTGTACGGCACCCGGACGCTGATCGTGCTGGACAACGCCGCTTCGGCGGAGCAGGTGCGTGCCCTGTTGCCGGAGGCGCCGGGCTGCTTCGCCGTGGTGACCAGCAGGCGGGTGGGTGAACCGGACACCGGGGAGCAGGTGCGGCTCAGCCCGCTGCCGCCGGAGGACGCGGTCGCGTTGTTCCGCACGCTGGCGGGCCCGCTCCGCGTCCGCGGCCAGACCGCCGAGGTGGCCGCGGTGGTCAAGCGGTGCGGTCACCTGCCGATGCCGATCCGGGTGGTGGCCGCGTTGTTCCGCAGGCACGACCGGTGGCCGCTGGCGCACCTGCTCCGCCTGCTGGAGGAGAGCGGGCCGTGGCACGCGGACACCGACGACGTGGCGGGCGCCGCCGCGGTCCGGGTGTCCTACCAGCAGCTCGGCGACCGCCAGCGCACCCTGTTCCGCCTGCTCGGGCACGCACCCGGACCGCACATCACGGTGGCGGGCGCGGCGGCGCTCGCGGATCGGCCGCTGCCCCAGGCCAGGGTGGCGCTCGACGACCTGCACGAGGTGTGCCTGCTGGAGGAACTGGCGCCGGAGCGCTACCAGATGCTGGACCCGCTCAAGGAGTTCGCCGCGGCGGAACCACCCCCGGCCACGCCCGCCGAGGCCGCGGACGCCGTGGTCCGGCTGCTCGACTTCTACCTCGTCTCCCTGGCGGACGCGGTGGGCGTGGCGTACCCGTTCGAACGCCCCCGCCTGCCCAAGGTGGACCGCAGCTGCCCGGTGGCGCGGACGTTCGACGGCGCGGACACCGCGGTCGCCTGGATCGCCGCCGAGCGGGAGAACCTGGTGGCCGCCATCCGCCACGCCGCCGCGCACGGCCTGCCGGAGCACGCCTGGCGGCTGGCCGTGCTGATCTGGCGTTACTTCCACACCACCAGCCAGTTCGAGGACTGGCTGGAGACGCTGGAACTCGCCAGGGAGATCGTGTCCGCCGATCCGCACAACGCCTACGGGCAGGCACACGTGCTGCTCCGGCTGGCCACCGCGCACAACCGGCGCGGTGAGCTGACCGAAGCGCTGGACCTGGCCCGGCAGGCGCTGCCCCGGTGGGCGCGGGTGGGCGACGCCCGCGGTGAGGCCACCACGTTGTGCGCGATCGCCATCCCCACCATGGAACTGGGCAGGCACGCCGAAGCGATCACCCACTTCGAGGCGGCGCTGGAGAAGTACGAGGAAGTCGGCGACCTGCGCGGTCAAGCGCACGCGTTGAGCAACCTCGGCTACCTCAACGAACTGCACGGGAAACTGGACGTCGCGCTGCGCCAGCACCGCGCCGCGGTACCCATCCTGCGCGAGATCGGCCACGTGCAGGGCCTGGCGCACGTGCTGAACAACCTCGGCTCGGTCCGGCAGAAACTCGGGTCACTGGGTGAGGCGCTGGCCGATCACCGGGAAGCGCACCAGCTGGCCGGCGAGGTGGGCGACAACTGCGTGGTGGCCTACGCCCTGACCAACATCGGCAACGTGCACCGGCTGGCCGGACGGCTCGCGGAGGCCGCCCGCTACCAGGAACGGGCCACCGCGGTGGCGGCCGAGGTGTTCGACGCCGACCTGCGCACCCAGCTCTACCGCGACCGCGCCGCGACCGCGCAGGACGGCGGTGACCCGGCCGAAGCGCTGCGGCTGCACCGCGCCGCGCTGGACCTGGCGACCGGCACCGGGAACCACACCCACCGGGCCCACGCCGACCGCGGTGTCGCGCAGGCCCTGCACGCGCTGGGCAGGCACGCCGAAGCCGTGCCGCACTGGGAGGCGGCGGAGGCCGGGTTCACCGCGCTCGAAGTGCCGGACGCGGACGAGGTGCGTGCCGAACGCGAGGCCCTGTCGTGCGATTGCGGTGGTTCGCGGTGAGCGGTGTTCAGCCCGGCTGGTGCAGCAGGCGCCGCAGTTCGGGGTAGATCTCCCGGACCGCGCCGTGGTTGTGCCACCGGCCCACGTTCCTGGCCAGTTCGCGCAGGTCCACCCGCACGGTGGCGGAGTCGACCTGCGCCACGTCCTCGAGCGTGCCGGCCAGGGTGAGGCAGCTCTGGTCGAGCTCGCCCGCCAGCGCGTGCGCCAGCGACCTGCGGACCCCGAAGCGGGCCCGGGTGCGGCGGGACTCCGACGGCAGCCGGAGCAGCTCCCGGTCCAGCACCGCGGCCGCCTCGGTGGGGCGCCCCAGGTCGCACAGCGACCACCCGTGTGCCAGTTCCACCGGATCGGGGGCGGTCGAACCGAGCACCGGATACGGCTGTGTGTCCGTTGCGGACGAACCGAGGAGTTCGGTGGCCCGGTCCATGGCGCGCTGGTACTCGGACCGGTTGCCCGCCAGGGCGTGCCCCTGCGCCTCCCGGCGGGCGGCCAGCGCGAGGGTGCGCGAGCCCGTCCGCGCGCTCTGCTGCGCCCGTTGCGCGAGGGCGATCGTGTTGATCGAGTCCTGCCGGTACAGCGCGAGCCCGGCTTCCCGGACGAACGCGTAGCCGGCGATCTCGCGATCCCCGCCCGCGGTCGCCAGTTCGGCGGCGCGGCGGGTCCACGACAACGCGCGCTGCTCGTCCCCGGCCTCCTGGCTCATCCACCCGGTGTACTCGGCGATCCGCGCGGCGAGCAGCAGCAGGTGCGATCGGGTCGGCTCGGGGTTCTCCCTGGCCAGCGCGGAGACCGTGCGCACCTGGGCGGTCAGCGGTTCGAGCACCACCACCGGGCTCGTCTGCCTGCCGAGTTCCCGCAGGTGCTCGAACGAGGTCCGGATACCGGCCACCACCCGTTCGTCCAGCACCGGCCGCGGGCCGCCGGCCAGCGTGGTCACGCCGAGCACCGTGCCGGCGACCAGCACCTGGCGGCGGTCGAGCGAAACGGCGTGGTCACGGGCCGCGCGGGCCGCCGCGACCAGCGCCCCGCCCGCGTCCAGCACGCTGTCGCAGAGCCGGGCGAGGGTTTCGTGCGGCGGCTTGAGCCCGTTCTCGAGCTTGCTCAGGTAGCCCTTGCTGTAGTGGACGCGCTTGGCCAGCTGCCCCATCGACAAACCGGCGGCGACGCGGTGTTCCCGCAGCAATTCACCAAATGATCCGGCCACCACGCCTCCTGTCCGACTGACCTCGAGTACAGCACTTCCCCAGTTCCCGCGCAATCACCCGGCCGCCCGCGGAATACCGCGAACGGCCGGGTACGCATTTCAGTCGTGCCACGGGTTGCCGTCGGGACCGGGGCCGGGCGTGGTGGTCGGCGGCGGGGACGGCGGCTCGTCCGACGAAGTCGCGAAACCGCTGCCGGCACCGGCCACCAGAAGGCAGAACGCGGCGGTCAGCGAGGCCACCGCGGCCAGGGACGCGGACACGTATTTGGACATGACAAATCCTCCTGTGGAATGGGTGAATTGAATTCCGGATGCCATTTCCGTCGATTCCGGCACCCACATCGAGGATTCATCAGCGGCCCACCGGCCAACAAGGCATTGGCCGTTTCCCGGCGAGGTGGTCAACGGGAAACACCCGGGGCATCCACCGCTGGTCCACTTCTGGTCGACACCCGTCCCGGATGCTGCCGCGCGTACGCACCAGCGAACAGGGAGGTTCGGAATTGAGCGAGGCAACCAGCTACGACGTCGCCGTGTCGTTCACCGAGGAGACGCGCTCCTCGGTCGAGGAGGTGGTCGAGGCGTGCCGCCAGCGCGGGCTGACCGTGCTGCACGGACCCGACCAGACCCACGAGTGGTGGGCGCACAAGGAAGGCGGCGACCTGCCGGACGCGCGGGTGCGGTTCTTCCTCCCCTTCGTCTCCACCGTCGACGACTTCACCACGGCGATGCTGCGCGCGGTGAAGACCGGGGACGAGCACGTGCTGCCGGTACTGGTCGGCGACTTCACCGTGCCCGCGGAGCTGCTGCACCCGCACGTGACCTACCTGCGCCTGAACGACCGGCTCACCGAGGCGCTGGTGGCGCGGGTGGAGGCGGCGGAAGCGGCCGGGGCGGGCCGGGCGCGGGTCGGCGAAGTGGTCGCCGCGACCAGGGAAACCACCCCGGCACCCGCCGTGCCCGCCACCTTCAGCCGCTACGCCGAGCAGGACGCGGTCCTGCGCTACCTGGGCGAGCAGCTCACCGCGGCGATGCCGGGGCTGAGCCGTGGCGGGTTCGTCGGCACGGTGCACCGCGGCGACGCCCGGATCGCCGTCCGCGTCGAGCACGCGGGTGACACCGTGTACGCACTGGACATCCAGCGCGGCGGCATCGGCGGGGACGAGACGGTGAACTTCGTGGTCGGCAGGCACGACGCCGGCAGCGCGTGCAGCAACGGCTGGGCCCGGCCGGTCTACAGCACCGAGACCGGCACGGCGCTGCTCGAACTGCACGACTTCTCGGTGCTGGGCCGCGGCACCGGGGAACCCCGCACCTACCGCCGGGAGGACCTGTTCGCCGCGCTCTGGCAGCGGATCAACACGGTGGTGACGGCCACCGCGGGCTGAGCACGGGCAACGCGCCCCTCACCTCGCCGGGTGAGGGGCGCGTCACCGTGTGCGGGCCCGGTCGAGCACCTCTTCCAGGCGCAGCGGGCTGGGCGGGTGGTGGCTCAGGCACAGCGGCACGCGCATCCGGCGGAAGCCGAAGTCCTCCCCGGTGGCGTAGAACTGCCCGCGCTCCAACCGCGAGATGTTGCCGACGGAACTGTTCTTCGCCCTGGCCATCTCGGTCGCCGCGGCGATCTGCGCGGGGCTGTTCAGCCTGCCGAAGAACTGGGTGGTGGCGTTGCCGACGACCTGGTTGTGCACCCCCTTGGGCGCCTGGGTGGCGAGCAGCAGGCCGAGCCCGTACTTGCGCGCCTGCGAGGCGAGCAGGATGGTGCTCTGCGTGCTGGCCGTCCAGGTCCCGGACGGGGCGATGGTCTGCGCTTCGTCCATCACGAACAGGCCCCCGAGCGGCCGGTCGCTCGCCGGGTGGCGCTTGATCCAGGCGAACACCTCCCACTGGAGCTGGCTGACGAAGGCCTGCCGCTGCTCCTCGGACGGCAGCCCGACGAAGCTGATCACCGAGATCCGGGCGCGTTTCCCGGCGGCCGGGGTGAGCAGCGACGCCGGGTCCGTCGCTGCGGCCGGACCGCCGAGCAACGGGTCGTTGACCGTCGCGGCCCGCAGCGTTTCGGCCAGGTCGGCGGCCGTCGCGGCGGCGGTGTTGAGCTTGCTCACCCCTTCCGGCAGTTCGGCGAGCACCTCGATGAACTGCGTCAGGTCGCGCCTGCCCGTTTTGGCGTAGTGGGCGAGCGCCTCGCGCAACACCGCCCGGCCGCGGACCGCGGCCTTCGAATCGCTGGCGACCTTGGCGTGGGGCACCAGCCGGGCCACCGCCGCCTCGACCGAGGCGGCGAACTCGTCGGCGTCCTGGCGCACCTCGGCGAAGTCGGGCAGCGGGTGGAAGCTGAGCGGCCGGCCATTCGTCCGGCCGGGGGTCCACACGACCACCTCGGTGCCTTCCAGGTACTCGGCGGCCTTCTGCTCGTCACCCGGCCGCCAGTCCGCAGGCGGTTCGGGCCACGCGTCACCGAGCCGAGCCAGGTCGTTGTTCGGATCCAGCACGATCGCCGACACGCCGCTGAGGGCGCACTCCTCGACGATCCTGCGCAGCAGCACGGTCTTCCCGCTACCGGACCCGGCGAACACGATGGCGTGCTTGCGCAACGACTCCAGCTCGATGCGGATCTCCCCGTCCATGCCGAGCACGAGCTGGCCCGGCCGCTGCTCCACCGGCGGGGGCCTCGTCTCCTGGTGCCCGGTCTTGGCCTGCGGCGAGCCGGGCAGGATGTGCCGCAGGAAGGTGGTGGTGCTCGCGGGTTTCCGCACCGCCAGCCAGGTGAGCAGGCGGTGCGTGGGATTGGACAGCATCTCCTTGAGCGCGCTGAACGTCCGCAGGTCGTCGTCCGACATGTCGAGGCGCAGGACGCCCTGCTGGGTCAGTTCGGTGAACTCCTTCCTCGTCGTCGGCCCGGTCCAGCCCCGAGTACCCCGGCGGATCAGCACGAGGTGCCGATCTCGCACCCCGGAGCGGATACCCGCCGCTTCGCACGCACCGCGCATCCTGCGCAACACGGTGATGCCGTGGCCTTCGGTGATCAGCCGGAACGCCCACTGCTCCTGGGTGTCCAGTGCGTCGTTCAGGATCCGCCGGAGGCCCGCGTGCAGCCGCTTGTCGTCCGCCAGCGGTTCGGGGTGCCAGCGCAGGTCGTCGTTGCCGACCTCGGTGATCCACGACTTCAACCCGGCCAGGAACAGCAGCGGCGCCAGTTCGTCCTCGTTCTCCCTGGTGAGTTCCGTGGACACGATGTCGGCCTTGTCCCGCAGGCGGCCGAACTGGGCGTCGAGTTCCGCGAAGTCGGCTTCCGAGTCCGGCCCAACCGGAACGGGCGGCATCTCGACCTCTTCGTCGAAGGAACCCAGCTCCCGGATTTCCCCGTACAGGCACGCCTCGGCGTGCGCGTGGATGCGCTTGAGCAGCTGCCGCGGGGTGTGCGGAACCCAGGCCTTGCCGAACGCCTCCGGGGCCACGGGCCAGGTCGGGTGCGGTGGTGAGATGCCGTTGCTCTGGTAGATCACCCCGAGCCACTTCTCCACCAGCTTCCGCGCCAGTTCCCCGTCGGTGACCGAACCCAGGATCGGCGTGGTGGTGAAGCGGTCGGCCACGGTGTCGGTGGCGATCTTGTTCAGCTGCATCCAGGTGTTGGGCAGGCACGCCACGATGGTCAGCGTTCGCTGCGTGGCTTGGCGCAGCTGCATCAGCCCCTGCGAGATGAGCGCGATGTCCTTGCTCAGCCCGGCGTTGGCCACCTTGCTGTCGATGGCGCTCTGCCCCCGGTGGTGGACCAGGGTGTCCAGCTGGTCGACGCCGATCACGCACGGCCCGGTCAGCGCGAGGATGCGGGAGATGTCGCGGACGAGCACCTGCGACGGCTTGGACCGGTGCTGCATGCTCCAGTGCCGTCGATCCTCCTGCGTCCCCTCCAGCCCCTGGAGGTACTCCAGGCCGATTTCCGCGTGGTCGGACCCGTACAGCGCCAGCGCCCGGATCGTGTCACCGCACTCCACGGCGATCCGGTTGTCCACCTTGCGCAGGCCGTTGAGCAGGAGGCGCAGGTCATCGGGTGTCAGCGGTGCCTCCCCCACCATCGCCTTGCCGACCTCCTCGGGCACGGCGGCTCCCCGGCACAACTGCCGCATCAGCACGACGAGCTGCCGTTCACCCTCGTCGTTGGGCCGGTGCAGCTCACTGCGCATCGCCTCGGCCAGGTCGTCCCAGAACGCCTCACCCGTGGTGAGTTCGGCCAGGAAGAAGTAGCCGCCCTTGCGCTGCACCATGCGGCGCACCGAGCCCAACAGGTGGGTCTTCCCGACGCCCTTCTCCCCCTGCAGCACCAGTCCCACCGGGCTCGGGCCGGTGCTGGCCCTGGCGTCCTCGATACTGGCCTTGATGCGCTGCTCGGCCGCACGGTGCAGACCGTCCACGTGGGAGGGTGAAGTTCGCCAGACGTCGTCCGGGGTTTCGGCGGAGTTGAAGCGGAGGACGGCCAGCGCCTCGCGCAGGTGCTCGGTCATGATCCCTCGATCGCGATGATGTGCTTGTCCTCGCCACCGATCCGGACGGCAGCCGCGTGGTCGGCGTCGGTCAGCGCAGCGCGGTTGGAGTCCGGGGCGAGGTGGACGGTCCCGGTCTTCATCATCTCCAGCAGTACCTGGTCCACTTCGGACTTCTCCGCACCGTTGAGCCTGGGGCGGATGCGGGCCAGGCGGATCCAGTCCTGCGGCGCGGTCGCCAGTGCGTGGTACGCCCCGCGGATCAGCGACTCCAGGTCGCCGGTGCGCAGCGCCTCGGTGAGCAGGCCGCGTTGCTGGAGGTAACCGACCACCCGCCGCATCACTTCGAACACCAGCCGCACCTGCGGCCCCGACCTCGACGGCGGCTCGCCTTCGACGAGGTTGTTCACGCACCACTTGATGCCCTCGTCGGTTATCTCGTGCACGTACGGCCGGACACTCTCGTCGGTCTCGAGCAGCCCGGCCTTGATGAGCTTCCGGCGTTCGGCGAGGCCGAGTCTGATCTTGTGTTCCTTCGCCAGCTCCGTGTTGAGCATCGCCCGGTTGGCCAGCATCAGCACGGTGAGCGCTGCTCTGGCGCTTTCGGTGTACTTCTCCGGCATCTCGCCGCCTTTCAGTCGGTGAACGCGTTTATCCGTCGATCGATCCGGGAGAGCAGGTCGGCTGCCTCGGCGAGCAGGTCCGGCGGCACGGCGATCCCGGTGCCGTTCCCGCGGACCTTCCCGAGCAGTGCCAGGTCCGTCGACCGGTCCAGCAGCAGCTCCAGGTCACCGTCGTCGAGTGCGGTCGCCATGCCGCGCACGGTTTCCCGGATCACCGCGAACCGTCCGGAATAGGGCATCGCGGGCGGCAGGCCCCGCAGCGCCGCGGCGGCGCTCTCCAGTGCTTCCCGGTCCGGTCCCGCATCGGTGACCGGGACGGCGGTGACGAGGGCGTGCAGTTCCCGTGCCACCTTCACCGGCCGCACCCCCGGCAGGAAGTCGAGGTGCTGCAGGCTGCGCAGGAAACCCGGCAGGCTCTCCCGGTCGGTGCCGCGCGCCAGGACGCAGAACAACTGCCGCGCCTTGCCACCCGGTCCGAGGGTGTGCCGCAGGAAGCTCTCCGCCTCGGTGGTCTGCCAGCGACTCGGCTCACCGTCCACCACCAGGCACAGGTGCTCGGCCGGTTGCGGCACCTCGTCGAGGAAATCGGGATCTCCCGAAAAGGACCAGGCGGCGCGCAGCCCGAGCAGGCGCAGTTCCTCGACCAGCTCCGTCGCCGTGCGCATCGACCGCCGCGGGCTGGACACCAGCAGGTCGAGGTCGAACTCCCGGTCGCGCTCGCGGGCAGCCGCCACGTAGGCGTCCCGGTTGTCCGCCAGTACGTCGGTGCGGTCGAACCCCCGCGCGATCACCGCGGCCACCGTCTCCAGTGCGAACGAGACCTGGTCCGCCTTCGGGACCTGTTCCTCCAGCACGGGCAGGTGCTCGCCGAAGCTCCAGTACGACACGTACGGCACGGTGAGGTGCCGCAGCATCAGGTCCTCCGGCACGGTCTTGACCAGCCAGTTCCGGAACAGCGGACCGACGACCTCGGCGCACTTGCGCTGCCACACCTCCGCCCGTTCGTACTCGACGCGGTTGTCCAGCCGGGACAGGACCGGGAGCACGGAGTGCCGCGGCCGGTCGTACGGCAGCCGGTCACGGGCGTTGTCCGCGCGCCGCGCCACGTCCACCACGTCGTTCAGGTTCTGGTCGTTGGCGGTGAACACGACGACCAGCCGATCCGGCAGCTGCGCGGTGCAGATGCCGGCGATGTCGGAAACCCCGGTCCGGCTGTCGATCAGCACGAAGTCGTACTGGTCGGTCCATTCCGCGCGACGCCGTTCGAGGAAGTCGGCGAACCCCCGCCGGTACAGGTCCTCCCAGTTCAGCGCCTGCATGCGCGGCGAGTACGAGCCGTCCAGCTTGCCCCGTTCCACCCGGCCGGCGGCGAGCAGGTCGAGCGTGCCGCCCTCGACGTCGACCCCGACCGGGTCCACGCGCGCATCCGGCTGCCCCTCCAGGAAGGCGTACGCGAGATCGACGACCCCGCGCTCCGGCTCCTCGGACAGCACCTTCGCGAAGTAGTGTTGCAGCCCCGGGGCCTCCAGGTCCCAGTCGACGGTGAGCACCCGGTGACCCCAGCGCGCCAGCAGCACGGCGACGTTCGCCAGGGTGAAACTGCGGCCGACACCGCCCTTGTAGGAATAGAACGTGATCACTGTCCCGGTCATTCGAACCTCGGCAGGGGTGGGGTCGGCCTGAGCACGGGATCCGGTTTTTCGATGATGGGGAAATCCGGCCGCCACTCGGGCACCTGGGGCACGAGCTGCCCCAGATCACTCGCCAGCGCGGTGACCTTCCGGTGCAGGTTGTGGTATTCGGGGCTCTGCTGGTACGACAGATCCGGATAGGCGACGTCCTTGAAATCCATCCAGGACCGTTCTCTGGCCTCGTCCGGGAAGTTCTCCGAATCCCCGAACAGGATCGGGTAGATCAATCCCTGTGAGCACTCCGCCCCGGCCAGCCCGAGCAGTTCCTCCCGCGCCTGCATGCTGCGCCACTCCGCCAGGCACCAGTCCGAATGGAAGTAGGGCGGGGTGAGCAGCTGGATCATGATCTTGCTGTGCCGCAGGGCGTGTTGCAGGTTCGACGGCCAGTGCACGGCCCGCGGCATCCCGCGGTCCACGTAGATCTTGAGCGTGCCGAACTCGTTGGCCAGGCATTCACGCAGTTTCTCGTGGAAGTGGTTGAGCAACCATTTCTGCACACTGCCGCGACGGGCGTAGCTGATGAACAAATCGAACTTGTAGCCGGACACGCATTGATGATAATCATCGACCGGCGGAGCAGAATTGCCAAAAAACGGCAATTATCGCGACAAGTGGCCAGCCAACTGGACACGGACAGGACACGCCGTCGGCGAGGGGCTCAGTAGCGCTCGGCGTAATGAGTCGGCGACTCGCCGAACATCGACTTGAAGTCGCGGGTGAAGTGGGCCTGATCGGCATACCCGAGCTCGGCGGCCAGCGCCGCCCAGTCGACCACGGAGCCGGCTGCCAGCCGCTCGGTCACCTCGTGCAGCCGGTAGCGCCGGATCACCCACTTCGGCCCGATGCCCACGTACTCGGCGAACAACCGTTGCAGCGCACGCACGTTCGTCCCCAGCGCCGAAGCCAGCACCCCGACCGTGGTGATCTCCGGCTTGGCGATGACCAGGCTCACGGCCTCGGCGGCAGCATCGGCCCGCGGATCCGGCGGGGGCCAGTGATCCAGCAGGAAACGCTCGACGCCCTCCACGGTCAGCGGATCCGGGATCGGCCCGCGGAACACCTCGGCGACGTCGACCGTGCTGTCCGTCAGGGTGGACACCGAGCGGCCGAGGAACGGGCGGAAGCACCCAGGCCGGAACGCCACACCGAAGACCCCGTCCGAGCCTTGGAGCACCCGGATCTGGTGTCCCGATGAGACGCCGGTCACATACGCCCCGCCACTGCGGTTGAACACCAGGTGCACGTTCGGATACGGCACGATCAGCTGCCGGTACGGCTCCTCGTAGTCCCACGAAACCACCCAGTAGCGGTCCACATACCGCGCCACCGGCGGCGACGGGCGTGGGAACGCGTGCTGCTGGAACTTCGTCCAGGCGCTCCCCAGCTCCCGCTCATCCCTCACCGGAGCAGTTTAAGCAGGTGATCCAGCACCAGTCCGTTGCTCACCCGCAGGCCGTCGTGGCCGTAGTCGGCGGTCAGCCACGGACGCAGGCCGCGGATCGACGAAGCGGTGGACAGGGACAGGTCCCGTGCGATGTACATGTCCTCGTCGTAGATGGCGGCGGCGACGGGGACTTCGTTCGCCCGCAGCCGGTCCAGGTCGTACAGCGGTGGCCAGTGGTGCGCCGCCAGCTCGTGTGCCAGCGCCTCGAACGGCCTGAGCAGCGGATCGTTCTCGAACATCCACGGGTAGATCATCTCGCCGAGGAAGTCGAGGTCCGGGAACTCGGCGCGGATGCGCTCGCCCGACCAGTTCGTCACGCCGTTCTGCGCATACGTCGCCTCGTGCAGCAGCGAGTAGATCGGCGCGGTGCTCGCCCAGGACAGCTCCCGCTCGACCTGCAGCAGGAAGGCGTCGGACAGCCGGCCGGCGGTGAACGGGTCCTCCAGCAGGTAGTGCAGCTGACGGCTCCCGGTGCCAGCGCCGAGCAGGTTGCCGAGCAGGCGGAAGGCGTCCGCGGTCAGCTCCCGGCCGCCCGGCAGGCGCACGCCGCCGCCCTCCAGGTGCGCCAGTACCCGCCTGACCTGGTCGGCGTCGCCGGGGAACCGCGCGTAGTGCGCCTCGGTCTTGGCGGCCACGACCGGGTACAGCTGCCGGTAGACCGCGTCGGCGTCGGCCTCGATGCCGGGCAGGCCGCCGGTGACCAGGGCCTCCCGCAGGCCCTCCGGCGCCAGGGACAGGTACGTCACCGTGCAGTGGCCGCCGAAGCTCTGGCCCAGCACGGACCACGGTTCGTCACCCAGCAGGGACCGCCTGATCAGCTCGGCGTCGCGCACGATGGAGTCCGCGCGGAAGTGCCGCAGGTGGGGGCCGAGGCGCGGCAGCGTGTGCCGGTTGAGCGGGGTGGAGCGGCCGGTGCCGCGCTGGTCGAGCAGCAGCACGCGGTAGTCCGCGAGCGCCCGCCGCAGCCAGCCCTCGCCGCCGTGCACCCGGGGCGCCGGGAAGCCCGGACCGCCGTTGAGGTAGAGCAGCCAGGGCAGCTCCGGGTCCGTCCGCACCTCGCGGGCGTACACCTCGATCTGCTCCCCGCCGGGATTTTCATGGCTCAGTGGCAACGAAAACACGTGATCGACGAACACAGCCGGACGCTACCGCGTGGAAACTGTCGGGGCACCCGCTTATCGTCCCCACCGTGATCGAATACCGACTCGACATCCCCGAAGCGGAGCTCCTAGACCTCCGCGAACGCCTCCTGCGCACACGCTGGCCGGAGGCCGAGACGGTCGACGACTGGTCCCAGGGCGTGCCGCTGGCGTACCTGCGCGAGCTGTGCGAGTACTGGGCCACCGATTACGACTGGCGGCGCGTGGAGGCGAGGCTCAACGCGCTGCCGCAGTTCAGGACCGAGATCGACGGGCTGGGCATCCACTTCCTGCACGTGCGCTCACCCCACCCCGAGGCCACGCCGCTGCTGCTGACCAGCGGCTGGCCGGGGTCCGTCCTGGAGTTCCTGAAGGTGATCGAGCCGCTGACCGAGCCACCGGATCCCGCCGACGCGTTCCACGTGGTGTGCCCGTCGATCCCGGGGTTCGGCTTCAGCGACAAGCCGTCGGAGACCGGGTGGGGCATCGAACGCATCGCCGGGGCGTGGCTGCGGCTGATGGACGAGCTGGGTTACGAACGCTTCGGCGCCCAGGGCAGCGACTGGGGTACGAGCATCACCACGTGCATGGCGCTGGAGGCGCCGGAGCGGCTGCTCGGCATCCACCTCGTGCCGCCGCTCGCCGCGCCCGATCCGTCGACCTTCGACGACCTGACCGAAGCCGAGCAGCAGTCGCTCGACGCGCTGCGGCACGCGAGCGAATGGGAGGACGGGTACTCCGTCGAGCAGTCCACCAAACCGCAGACCATCGGCTACGCCCTGGTCGATTCACCGGTCGGGTTGTGCGCGTGGATCGTGGAAAAGCTGCGCTCCTGGACCGACTGCGGTGGTGACCTGGAAAGCGTGCTCACCAAGGACGAGATCCTGGACGCCGTGATGGTCTACTGGCTGCCCGGCACCGGTGCCTCCTCGGCGCGGCTGTACTGGGAGAGCATCCGGCAGGTGCAGAGCTGGTTCACCGAGCCCACCACGGAGGTGATCGACGTCCCCACCGGCTGCTCGCTCTTCCCGCGGGAAACCCCGCGCCCATCCCGCCGCTGGGCCGCCAAACGCTACCCGAACATCGTCTACTGGAACGAGCCGGCGCGAGGCGGGCACTTCGCCGCGCTGGAGCAGCCGGAGTTGTTCGTGAAGGAGGTGCGTGCCTTCTTCCACACCCTCCACAACTGAACAGCGAGAGCCGCAACGCCCAACCCACGACGATCGACGCCTGCTCGAGGCGCATGGTCCGCACCGGCGTACTCAAATCGCACGCGGTCGATGCCGAAGCCGGACCATCGCACCGGCAGCGCCCCCGCGAAACGACCACTCACGAAGTGGGCCAGGCTATCCCGATCCACCTGCAAACCTCGAGGTGGACCAAAGCATCTTGAACAGCGCGAGCCACCAACCCGGCCCTCGTCGGAGCCGAAGGCCGCCCGACGTGCCCGATTTGCAGCGAACCTACAAATCCTCGAGACGGACCAAACCATCCTGAATGGCGCGAGCCACCAACCCCGCCTTCGTCGGGGCGGCACGGCCCGCGTTGGCGTACTTGATCCGCACGCGGTCGATGTAGGAGTTGACCGTCCGCACCGACAGGCCCAGTTTCTCGGCGACCATGTCCTTCGACTCGCAGGCGAACCAGTTCACCAGCACGTCGATCTCCCTGGCGCTGAGGCGCGGCCGGTCCGGCCGGGTGTCCACGCCGATGGCCCTGGCCATGGACGGCGGTGTGTAGGGCAGCTGCCTCGCGGCGGCGTGGATGGCGGCGACCAGGTGGGCCGGGCCCTCGGCCTTGGTGAGGTAGCTCGACGCGCCGATGTCCAGGCAGGTCAGCGCGGTGTCCTTGTCGTCCCGCATGGTGTAGACGACCACTTGGCGGCCGGCGTCGACCAGTCGGCGCAGGTCGCCGTAGGCCGGGGCCGGGGCGGTGAGCTGGAGGTCCAGCACGATCACGTCGGCTTGGTCGCCGGGGTCGAGCCAGGCCACGGAGACCGTGGGGCCCGAGTCGACCACCCGCACCGGCGGCTCGGCGGCGGCGCACCAGGCTTCGACGCCGCTGATGATGGCGGGGTGGTCGTCGATGACCACGGCGGTGATCAGTTCGCCGTCCACACGGCCTCCACCCAGTGCTTGCCGCCGGATTCGCGGTGCGTGACGGTGACCTGCTCCGCCGAGGTGAGCGGCCCACCCGGCACGGTCACCCTCGCTTCGGCGACGGTGGCGGCGAGGCAGGCCACCACCGGCTCGGTCAGCGCACGCCGGACCGGGACGGGCAGGTCGGGCCGGTCGCCCAAGGTGCCCAGGAACACCGTGACCCCCTTGCGTTCGGCCACCTCCGCACAGGCACGCAGCTCGTGCAGCAGCGGATCGTCGACCTCGTCGGTTTCGGCGAACAGGCGGCGCATCCGGGCCGCCTCCACCGCGTAGGACGCGCGGTCGAGCACCGGGGTTCCGGCCGCCAGCCGGGCCAGCAGCGGCACGGTGCTCGTCGCCAGGTCCGCGAACCGGGCCTGCCGGTCGCGGTGCAGCTGGTTCGCGACCGCCTCCGCGGTGCGCGTGCGTTCCTCCCGCGCCGCGGTCCGCTGCGCGAGCCGGGCCAGCCGGCTCAGCGCGGCCGTCGACGCGGCCACGGTGAGCTGGTAGCCGAGCACCAGCACGGACACCGTGGTCAGGCTGGTCAGCGTCAGCCGCTCGGTCTGCCCGGCCGCGAAGAGCTGCCCGAAGCTGAACGCCTGGTGCGCGGCCAGCGCCACCAGCACCGACCGGAAGCTGTGGTCGGCGAGCAGCAGCAGGCAGAACCAGCCGATCGTGCCGAAGGACCACTCCGCCTCGGTGACCACCAGCTCCGGCGGCACACCGAACACCGCGGCCACCGACGCGGCGAACACCACGGCGAGCGCCACCCAGCGCCACCGGCGGCCCGGCCCAACGCGACGGCGGGTGCAGCCGGGAGCCGGACCGGTGCGCCGGCCCGGAGTTCCGCGTCGACCGGGCTGTGCCGGACCACCTCGTCGAGCAGTTCGGCCAGGTCGACCTGACCCTTCGGCAGTCCGACACGGCCGGTGAGCACTTCGAGATCGCGTGCGGCCCGCTCGGCCAGCCACGGCTCGCGGCCGGTGACCATGCCGGTGCCGACCGCCAGCAGCGTCGCGGCGGCGGTGTCGTGCATGGTGGCGAGGTGCTCGCGTTCGTCGGCACGACGGGCGGCGGCGATCTCCGCTCGGCGGCGCACGCGTTCCTCCGCCGCCGTGCCGCGGTCCACCTCACGGCCCGCCGAGCGCACCAGCTTCCGCAAGCCGCGCGACAGCCCGGCTTCGGCCAGCGTCCACAAGCCGAGTTGCGCCGAGGCGGTCCACCCACCGGGGTCGGCGATCGCCACACCGGCCAGGTACGCCGCGATCAGCACCCCGGTGGACACCCAGCCCGGCAGCGGAGCGCAAAGCCACTGGTGGCAGACCGCGGTGATGGACACCGCGACCAGGACCCAGCTGCTGCCGTCGTGCAGCAGCACCGCCGGATCGATCCAGCACGCCCCCGGGCACACCCCGGCGATCACGGCGGTGTCCAACGCCAGCACCCGTGACGCACGCCCCCAGAAGAACGCGCTCCACAACCCGAGCCCCACCACGACGGGCACCGACCGTTCCAGCGGCACGGTGCACAACGTCAGGCAAGCCACCGAGAGCAGCACAGCCGTCCGCACCACCACGGCATACCGACGCCCGACGCGCTCCACCTCACGCTCGGCGGGCCCCGATGTGGGGTGATCGACCGACACCGCTCCTCCACACCCCGCACTACCTTCGGACTGCGAGCCCGCCACCGAGCGCGTTACCCCGCGCACATGCTAGCGGGCACGCGCAAGCAGTCCGCTGAGTCGAAGACGCCGCTGCCTGGCCGAGGGGGCCAGGCAGCGGCGTCACCGGGCAGGGACCCGAGTCCTACCGGGCGTACTCGTGGAAGAACGCGTTCGTCTCCTCGTCCACGGAGTACAGGCAGACCCCGTCCATCCCACGGGTCATCAGCACCTTGTAGGCGTTCCGGACCAGCACGTCGAAGCGTTCCGCGTCCACCTTCTTCCCGCTCAATGCGGGATCCCGGGTTTTCTCCTGTTGAGCGCGCCAAGCACCGTCTCGGATCACCAGGTCTTCCCCGAAGATGACACCGGCCCAGTCGTATTCGAATCCCTGGGCCGTGTAGACGCACCCGACCTGGCTGAAACCGGCCGGATCGGAGGCCCACAGCGACGCCGAGGGGAAGCCCGGCACCTCGGACGCCTGATTCACGTTCCACGGCCGCCGCCACCCACCGATCTGGACGTCGTCGACCAGTCTCCACTCCCCGTCCACGCGGATCGGATTGCTCCAATCCCAGCAGAACCCCGCCGCCATGCGCGCGGTCCCCGAGGAACTGCTCATCTGGTTCTTCAGCCACTGCTCCAGCGCGTGCGGGGAGCGCACGCAGTCGACCACGTACTCGTCGGTCTCCGCGGCGAAGTCGCTCCACCTGACCGGTCCACCGGGGGTCAGGCCGAGCAGCCGGAGCACCCACTGGTCGTAGTAGGCCGAACCACCACACCGGAACTGGCCCGCCAATTCGATCTCGACCACCTGGCAGCCGAGCCGGTGCGCGGCCTCTCGGATGGTCCTGACGTTGCCGACCTCGTTCGGCCGCACCCGTTGGTCCTCGTCCAGCAGGAACACCGGCACCTTCGCGGCCCTGATCAACTGGCCGACCTGCGGCGGGTGCTTGAGCCACTTCGCCTCGGGCACGTCGTTGTGCCGGAGCCGTTGCGCCTCGTCGCAGATGAGCACGTCCAACTCGTCCCGCCGACTGCTCTGGAACTGGTTGAAGTAGGTGAACATCGTCCCCGTACGACCGTCCCCGTCCGCGACCCGCACGCGGAGGTTCTCGGTGAACGCCTTCGAACCCGTCGCGTGCATGACCTTTCCGCGTTCGCCCGCCAAGGCGTTGAACAGCGAGATCGCGATCGCGCTCTTCCCGGATCCCGGTCCGCCCTGGACCACGATCACCTTCTTCGCCGCCCCATCGCCTTCGCGGGCGGACTTGACCGCTTCCCGGACCGATTCGAAGGCGACCTGCTGCTCGTCCAGGAGCACGAAGTCCTCGCGTTGCGCGAAGATCGCCGCGGCGGTCTTCAGCAGGGTGCGCCCGGGTAGGTGCCGGGCCCCGGTGAACTCCCCGGCGGCGCGCGCCGAGCCCTCGGCGGTCGCCGGATCGTCGCTGAACAGCGACACCAGGTCGGCCACCAGGTCGCCGGCGAGGTCAGCGGTGTACAGCTGCCCGAAGTCGTCGGGCTCCTCCTCGTCGAGGTCCCAGTCCTCCGGCCGGATGGCGTTGTGCAGGTACGCCAGTCCCTTCATCCTACTGGGCCGCCTCGCCAGCGAAGGCGTGTAGTCCAGCAGGTAGCGACAATAGCGGCGGACCTGCTCGGCCGGGTGCAACAGGGGTTGCTCCACCCAGGGCACTTTGACCCTTCCCCGCCCCACCACGGCGACTCGCGTCCACTGCTTCAACTCCACCAGCGCGTAGGACGGCTCGCCGTCATCCGGGTGAACCCCGCACAGCACCGCGTCGATCCGCCTCGGGCAATACGGGAGCGGGTATTCCAGCAGGACCTGGATGTGCCCGAGACCGGCGTCGCACAACAGGTCGAAAAATGGCGGCAGGCTGCGTCGCCAAGCGCCGGGTTCTCCTTTGTTTTCGAGCGAATACCTGATGCCGGTCCACTTGGCCAGTTCCCTGACCAACCGGTCTTCCGCGGTACCCCGGCGCAACTCGTGCGCGGTTCCACCGATCGGTCTCACGTGATGGCCCCTCTCCAGCACGCAGATGACGAGGAATTCCCCACTCCCGTGTCGAAGAGTAGCGAATTGACGCGATCGGGTGAGCAGAGGACGCCTGTGCCCGCACTGGGCGTTCTACTGATCCACTAACCTGGTCGCACGACGACGGTGGGGGATCGAGTGGCACTCGTACGGGGTAGGGCAGCGGATCTGCTGGTTGAAGCCGACAGCGGTCACCTCCACGCGCGGCTCGGCGAACAGTTCGGCTACCGGCTCGAGCACCGCGCCGGTACCAGCGAGTTGAACTCCTGGGCGAAGAGCCTGCCGATCGTCCTGCGGGACCTGGTCGACGCCGGTCTCGGTGACCTCGAAGTCCTGCTGGAGCACCAACTCCCCCACAGCAGGCAGCGGATCGACGTGGTCCTCGCCGGTACCCACCCGCGCACCGGGGACAGCAGTTTCGTGTTCCTCGAACTCAAGCAGTGGTCGAGAGCCGAGGTCGTCCTCGCCGAGTTGCTGAACGTCCAGGGGCTGCCGGGCAGGCACCTGCACCCCGCCGCGCAGGTCCGCGGGTACTGCCAGTACTTCGTCGACCACACCCCCGCCCTCGTCGACCGGCCGCGGGCGGTGCACGGCGTCGCCTACCTGCACAACGCCCGCCGCGCGGACGTGGCGACCCTGACGCAGTACGCGACCAGCGAGTACGGCCGCCTCTTCACCATGGACGACAAGGCGGAACTCACCGCCCACCTGCTCGCCGTGCTGGACCCGGCCGCCGAACGGCCCGCGAACCTGGCCGCGGGAGACGAGTTCCTCGGCTTCGCGCACCGACCGACCAAACCGCTGCTGGAACTGGCCGCCGGGGAGATCCAGGACCGCGAGCAGTTCGTCCTGCTGGACGAGCAACGCGTCGCCTACGAGCTGGTGATGCAGGCCGTCGAACGGTCCCGCGCCGCCCAGACCCGGACCGTGGTCGTCGTCGTGGGCGGCCCGGGCTCGGGCAAGAGCGTGATCGCGCTCAGCCTGGTCGGGGCGCTCAGCCGGCGTGGCCTCAGCGTGAACCACGCGACCGGTTCGAAGGCCTTCACCCAGACGATGCGGAAGGTGGCGGCTCACCGGCAGCCGAGGGTCAGGAGCCTGTTCAAGTACTTCAACTCCTACGTCGGCGCCGAACCCCGGGCGCTGGACGTGCTGATCTGCGACGAAGCCCACCGCATCCGCGAGAAGGGCACCACGCGGTGGACGAAGAAGGAGCAACGGGAGCGCGCCGACCGGCAGGTCAACGAACTGATCAACATCGCGACCGTGCCGGTGTTCCTGCTCGACGAGCACCAGATCGTGCGACCGGGTGAGATGGGCTCGCTCACCGAGATCACCGCCGCCGCGGAGGCCCTCGGCTGCCGGGTCGAGGTGGTGCACCTGCACGACCAGTTGCGTTGCGGTGGTTCGGTTTCCTACGACTCCTGGGTGGCCAGGCTGCTCGGCCTGGTCCCCGAGCCGCCGATCGCCTGGAGCAAGCTGGCCGGCCCGCTGGACGAGGGCATCACGCTGACCAGCGCGGAGTCACCGCGGGCCCTGGAATCCTGGGTGTTGCGCCAGCAGGACCAGCACGGTGGGGTCGCGCGGATCACGGCGGGTTACTGCTGGCCGTGGAGCGACCCCGCAGACGGGCCGGACGGGCGGTACCTGGTCGACGACGTCAGGATCGGCGCGGACTGGGCGAGGCCGTGGAACGCGAAGGCGGACTCGAAGCCGGTGCCCGGCGTGCCGGCCTCCGACTTCTGGGCCACCGACCCCGAGGGCTTCGGCCAGGTCGGCTGCATCTACACCGCGCAGGGTTTCGAGTACGACTGGTCGGGCGTCATCTTCGGCCCGGACCTCGTCCGTCGCGACGGGAGGTGGGTCCCGTACCGCTCGGAGTCGAAGGATGCCGAGGTGAAGCGCGCGGACGACCTGCGCTTCGCGGCGTTGACCAAGAACACCTACAAGGTCCTGCTCACCCGTGGCATGCGCGGCACCGCGATCCACTCCACGGACCCGGAAACCCAGGAGTTCCTGACGGAAATGACCCGCTAGGCGGGCCCGTTCGCCAACGGACCCGCCTAGCTCTCAGGGCGTGGCCAGGGCTTCGGTCGGCGACAGCCGGGAAGCGCGGATGGCTGGGTACAGCCCGGCCACGGCGCCGATCAGCAGGGTGGCGGCGATGCCACCGCCGAGGGACCACGCCGGGATGACGGCCGGCCAGTCCCGGGAGAAGGCGTAGCCGACGGAGACCGCGGCGCCGAGCAGGGCGCCGCCGACGCCGCCCAGCAGGGAGAGCAGGAGCGACTCCGCCAGGAACTGGCTCCGGATGCGGCCCCGGGTGGCGCCCAGCGAGCGGCGCAGGCCGATCTCCGCGCGGCGCTCCAGTACCGAGATCACCATGGTGTTCGCGACGCCGACGCCACCCACCAGCAGGGCCACCGCGCCCAGGCCCAGCAGCAGGCCGGTGAACGCCTCGGTGGCGGCCTGCTTGGCGGCCAGCGCGTCCGACGGGCGCGACACCTCCACCTCGTTCGGCGCTTCCGGGTTCGCCGTGGCGCCGAGCACCGAGCGCACCGCTTCCACCTGGGCCTCCTGCGACCGCGTGTAGATGGTCGTCGGGTGGCCGTCGAAGGACAGCGTGGCGGTCGCGGCCGGCCAGCCCACCAGTGCCGCCGCGTCCAGTTCCGGGGCCAGCGCCGCCGGTTCCAGGATGCCGATCACGGTGAACCACTCGCCGCCGATGAGCACCTGCGCGCCCGGACGGCCGATGCCGAGGCGCTCGGCCGCCACCGCACCCAGCACGGTGGCCTGGTACGAGCCGGTCGCGTCGTTCAGCCAGACCCCGCTCCGCACCTGCCCCGCGACCGTGGCCAGCAGGCCGCTCCGGGCGGCATAAGCCGAAAGCCCGTTCGTCTGCGTTTCCGGGATCTTGTCGGACCGGTACACCTTCGCGTCCTCGATCCGCCCGATCGCCGAAAGCGACTCGACCGGGGAGATCCGCGCCGCCATCGACTCCGACGCCATCGGCAGTTGCGCCTGCTCACCCATCATCGTCGTGCCGGGGGCCACGGTGAGCAGGTTCGTGCCCAGCGCGTCCAAGGTGCGGTCCAGTTCCGCCCGCGACGACGAGGAAATCCCCACCACGGCGACCATCGCGGCGATGCCGATGGCGATGCCCAGCGCCGAGAGGAACGCCCGCATCGGCCGCGTCCGCAGGCCGACCGCCCCCACCTTCAGCACGTCACGCGGCCACATCCGCGCCGGTGCCAGCACGTCGGCCATCAGCTCACCCCCGCCAGCCGACCGTCCCGCATCCGCACCTGCCGCGGCAGCGAAGCGGCGATGTCGCGGTCGTGCGTGATGATCACCACCGTGGTGCCCGCCGCGTTCAGCTCCCGCAGCAGCCGCATCACGCCCTCCCCGGACGCCGTGTCCAGCGCGCCGGTCGGCTCGTCGGCGAGCAGCAGCGGCGGGTCCCCGGCCACCGCCCTGGCCACCGCCACCCGCTGCCGCTCCCCGCCGGACAGCTCGTGCGGCCGGTGGTCCATCCGGTGCGCCAGGCCGACCCGCTCCAGCGCGGCACACGCGCGCCGCCGCCGCTCCCCCGCCCGCATCCCGGTGTAGAGCAGGCCGTCGGCGACGTTGTCCAGCGCCGACACCCCGGCGGCCAGGTGGAACTGCTGGAACACGAACCCGATCCGGCGCGCTCGCAGCACGGACAGCTTGGCGTCGGACAGCTTCGCCACCTCGTAGCCGTCGATGTGCACGTCCCCCGACGTCGGCCGGTCCAGGGTGCCCAGCAGGTTCAGCATGGTCGACTTCCCCGAGCCGGACGGCCCGACGATGGCGACCAGTTCCCCCCGCTCCACCCGCAGCGACACACCGTCGAGCGCGGTCACCCCGCCGGGATAGGTCTTGCTCACCTCGGTCAGCGAAATCACTTCGGCACCCCCACCACCGTGCCCTCGGTGATGCCGTCGCCGGTGATCTCCACCTTGCCGTCGGCGAACAACCCGGTGTCCACCGGCACGTACCTGGTCGCCGTGCCCTCGACGACCTCCACGCCGAAGCCGCCCTCGGCCAGCGCCAGCAGCGCGGCCACCGGCACGGTGAGCACGTTCTCCCGTTCCTCCGCGGTGAACGTCACCCCCACCGACGCCAGCGCGTACGGCTCCGCGGCCTGCTGGTCGTCGAAGCCGACGATCACCTCGACCTTGGTGGTCGGCTGCTCGTTCTGCCCCTCGCCCGGCTGGATCACCGTGGACACCTCGTCCACCCGGCCGGTGAGCTCCTTGCCGTCCGGCAGTTCGATCCGCACCTCGGCGCCCTCCTCGGCCAGGCGCTGGTCGGCGGGCTCCAGTTCGACGGTGATCGCCTTCGCCACGCCGGTGCAGGTCAGCACCTTCTGCCCCGGGCTGGCCGGTTCGCCCGCCTTGGCTTCGACGCTGTCCACCCGCACCTCACCCCCGGCGAACACCACGCGGCCGAGTTCGACCACACCGGTCTCTTCGAGCCCCAGGTCCTCCTGCCAGTCGGCCACCGCCGTCGCCGTGGCCGAGGTGTACTCGTCGTCCACGGTGAAGCCGGTGTACCCGAGGTCCCGCAGGTTTTCCTCCAGTTGCCGGACATCCGGGCCCTCCACCCCGTCGGCCAGGTTCCGGTAGGCGGGCATCGAGCCGTACAGCAGGATCACCGGCTTGTCGTCCACTCTGTACAGTGGCTGGCCGCGGGCGACCCTGGCGTCGCCGTCCGGGACGAAGGTGAGCGTGCCGGGCAGCCGGTTGCTGACCGTGGTCGTGGGACCGTACCCGAGTTCGCCGTCCGCCTCGCGGGCATCCTTGAGCGTCTGCCTGGCCACCTGCGCCGTGCTGGGCGGCAGTTCGCTCGGACCGTCGTCGCCCGCCTGGCTCCGGGTCTGGGTGAACACCAGCAGGCCGGCGGTGGCCGCGCCGGCCACCAGCACCACGGCCGCCCCGACCGCGATCCCCCGCCGGTTCACTTGCGCTCCGGCAGCGACATGAGCTCCTTGCAGGCTTCCTGCGCCTTCTCGAAGTCGGGGTCCTCGGCCAGCTTCTTGTCGATCCGGATCCCGCCCTGGTCCGGGTCCGGGTCGGCGAAGGCCTCGACGCCGTTGGCCCGCATGCACTCGGCGAACTTGCGGGCGTTCTCCTGCACCTGCGGGTTGTTCTTGCCGTTGGCCTGGGGGCTGTACTGGCGGCAGGCCTCCTGCGCCTTGTCCACCACTTCCTTCGGTGTCTTGCCGTCGATCTTGAGCTGGATGCCCTTGCCGGGCTCGGGGTCGGGCATGTCCACGCCGTTCTCGCGCATGCACTGCGCGAACTTGACGCCGAGGTCGCCCGCGTCCGGGGCGGCGCTGGCGGGGGCCGCGGTGGCCGGCTGTCCCGCCGAAGCCACCTGGTCCCCGCCGTCGTCGGTGCCGCACGCGGTGAGCAGCAGGGTCAGCGCGGTCAGCGCGCCGAGGGTGAGCCGTCGCATCGGTCCTCCTGTGGGTCGGATGGTGGGCACCGATGGAAGCCGAACGGCCGTTTCCGGGGGGTTTCCGCGCTCGCTAACGGCGACGAAACACCGTCATCGGGGATCATTCGCGGATGAGGGTGCTGGTGGTCGAGGACGAACCGCTGCTCGCCGGCGCGATCGCGGAGTGGCTGCGGGACGAGGCGCACGCGGTCGACGTCGCCCACGACGGCGGGGCCGCGCTGGAACGCCTCCACGTGCACGCCTACGACGTCGTGGTGCTCGACCGCGACCTCCCGGTGGTGCACGGCGACGACGTGTGCCGCGAACTGGTCGGCTCCGGGGCCACCGCCAGGGTGCTGATGCTGACCGCGTCCGCCGAGGTCACCGACCGGGTCGGCGGCCTGTCGATCGGCGCCGACGACTACCTGACCAAGCCGTTCGCCTTCCCCGAACTGGCCGCCCGCGTGCACTCGCTGGGCAGGCGCGCCCGGCCGGCCGCCCCGCCGGTGCTGACCAGGGCGGGCATCACCCTGGACCCGGCGCGCCACCAGGTCTTCCGGGACGGCCACTACGTCCCGCTGTCCAAAAAGGAGTTCGCGGTGCTGGCCGAACTGCTGCGTGCCGACGGCGGCGTGGTCTCCGCCGAGTTCCTGCTGGAGAAGGCGTGGGACGAGCACGTCGACCCGTTCACCGGCGTGGTCCGGCTGACCATCCTGAAACTGCGGCGCAAGCTCGGTGAGCCCTCGGTGGTGGAGACGGTGACCGGTGTGGGATACCGGATCCCGTGACCGGCCTGCGGCCCCGCCGGGTCACCCTGCGCACGCGGCTCACGCTGATCTACGGCGGGCTGTTCCTGCTGGCCGGGATCGTGCTGCTCGGGGTCACCTACGCGTTGTTCGACCAGCAGCTGTCCGGGGCCGGGCCGAAGGTGCTCGCCAAGACCCAGCAGGTGCCCGACACCGGCCTGACCCGCAAGCAGCACCTGGTGGTGCTGACCGGCAACGGCGACCTGCTCACCGGCGCGGGTGCCGAGCAGTGGATGAAGGAGCAGCAGGAGCAGCTGCACGACGCGGCCACCACTTCGCTGTTCACCCAGGGCGGTATCGCGCTGCTGGTGGTCGGGGGCCTGGCGGCGGGCTTCGGCTGGCTGGTGGCCGGCCGGGTGCTGGTGCCGCTGCACCAGGTCACCAGCACCGCGCGCCGGATCGCCACCGCGCCGGCCGCGGACCGGAACCTGCACGAGCGCATCGCGTTGCGCGGGCCGGACGACGAGGTCAAGGACCTGGCCGGGGCGTTCAACACGATGGTCGAGCGGCTGGACCGGTCGTTCGACGGCCAGCGCCGCTTCGTCGCCAACGCGTCGCACGAACTGCGCACGCCGCTGACGGTGAGCCGGTCGCTGGTCGAGGTCGCGATGCACCGGAAAACCGCGTCACCCGACGTCAAGCAGCTCGGCGAGACGCTGCTGGAGATCAACACGCGGCACGAACGGCTGATCGACGGACTGCTGCTGCTCGCCGGATCGGAGAACGAGATCCTGGACCGCCGTCCGGTGGACCTGGCCGACGTGGTGACGCACGTGGTGGCGCAGACCGCGGCGGAGGCTTCGCGGGCGGGCATCGAGGTGCGCGCCGAGGCCGGTGAGGCGATGACCACCGGCGACGCGGTGTTCCTGGAACGGCTGGTGCAGAACCTGGTGGAGAACGGCATCCGGCACAACACCGGTGGCTGGGTGCACGTGGTCAGCCGCACCCGGGCGGACGGGCGCGCCGAGGTCGAGGTGAGCAACACCGGTACGGTGGTGCCGCAGTACGAGCTGCCCGCGTTGTTCGAGCCGTTCCGCCGCCTGGCCACCGACCGCCTGGCCACCGCGAAGGGGGCCGGGCTCGGCCTGTCGATCGTGCGCTCGGTGGCCAAGGCACACGGCGGCGAGGTCGCCGCGCGCCCCCGGGACGGCGGTGGTCTGGTGGTTTCGGTGCTGCTTCCTCAGTAAGCGACGGAGAAGCGCTGCCGCTGGTGGGCGGGCTTGTCGATTTCGTCGACGAAGGCGAGGGCGTAGTCGTCGCCGCTGATGCTGTCGCCGATGATCTGGTCGCCACCCACGCGGTAGCGGCCGAGCTTCTCGCCGGGGTTGAACGAGCCGAAGGCGGGCGCCGGGCTGACGTAGAACCAGTCGACGTCGTCCGGCAGCGCGCGCAACGCCTCCAGCACGCCGACGTGCGCCTGCGCCTCACCCTTGGCGAAGGCCGGGAACGCGGGCGTGTCCACCAGCTGCGGCCCGCCGGGCGACACCCGCAGGCTGCCCGCGCCGCCGACCACGCCGATGCGCGCCCCGGTCTTGGCGAGCGCCGGCACGGCGTCGGCCAGGCCCTTGCCGTCCGCCGGAGCCGCCGGCACCGCCACGACCACGACGTCGGCGCCCTTGGTCACGTCGAGCAGGAACGCCTCGTCGTGGATGGAGCCGGAGGTGACACCGTCGCGTTCCCCGCGGGCCACGCGCACCACCTGGTGGCCACGCCCCGCCGCCTCGGCGGCGATCTTGCCGCCGGCGTACCCGGTCGCGCCGAACACCACAATCCTGGCCATCGTTCTGTCTCCTCCGAGGTCGGTCGGGCGAGCTCTGCCCACGCTAATCCCGATCAAGGCGGCACGCGCGCACCTCTAGGGGATTCCCGGTCACTTCCAGCGGCCGCTCAGCTCACCCGGCCGAGGGGCCGGGCCCGGTAACGGGTCGCCGCCGGTGGTCAGGGTGCGCAGCAGCATGGCCAGCACCCGGCGCCGCAGCTGGCGGGTCCGGTCCGGGTCGTCGACCCGGATGGCGGCGCAGGCTTCCAGGGTGAGCCCGATGTCCTGCGCCACCACGTCCTGGCGCAGCGCGCCGGCCTCCTTCGCCCGGTCGACCAGCGTCGCCGCCAGTTCGTTCGACCGCATGGCGTCGGCGCCCATTTCGGCGGTCGGGGTGAAGGTGCCCGCCAGGTGCACGGTCAGCGAGTGCACGTCCGCGTCGACCACGCGCTCGACAAAACCGGTGAACGCGCGCCCGGCGTCCGGCTCCTGCAGCGCCGCCTCCGCTTCGGCGTTGTACCGCCGCAGCCCCTCGTGGCACAGGTGCCGCAGCAGGTCCTCCTTCCCGGGGTACCGCCGGTACAGCGCGCTGATGCCGACCCCGGCCCGCTTCGCCACCGCGGACACCGGTGCCTTCGGATCGGCCAGGAACACCTCGCGGGCGGCGTCGAGGATGATGCCGTCGTTCTGCGCGGCCTGCTGACGGCGACCCGACAGCCCGCTGCTCTGCGTGGTTGACATGCCACCCAGATTAACACTGGAACAGATCTTTCCGCTCTGCTAACCTCGTGACAGAACAAAGCATTCCGTTCCGATAGCCGAGGAGCCCGCCATGATCCGCCCCTTCCGCGTCGAAATCCCGCAGACCGCGCTCGACACCCTGGCCACCCGCCTCGACCAGGCGATCCTGCCGAACGAACTCCCCGGCACCGGCAGCGCGTACGGCATGCCGGTCGAGCGGATCCGCGAACTCGTGCGCTACTGGCGCGAGGAGTTCGACTGGCGTCAGCTGGAGGCCCGGCTCAACGCGTACCCGCAGTTCGTCACCGAGATCGACGGCGAGGACATCCACTTCCTGCACGTCCGCTCACCCCGCGAGGACGCGACGCCGCTGGTCCTCAGCCACGGCTGGCCCGGCACCGTGCTGGAGTTCCTCGACCTCATCGAGCTGCTGACCCCGGCGTTCCACCTGGTCATCCCGTCCCTGCCCGGCTTCGGCTTCTCCGGCCCCACCCGCAGCACCGGCTGGAACCGCCACCGCACCGCCCGCGCCTGGGCCGAGCTGATGCGCCGCCTCGGGTACCAGCGCTACGGCGCGGTCGGCAACGACGCCGGCTCGATGATCTCGCCGGAAATCGCCCGCATCGATCCCGAGCACGTGATCGGCGTGCACGTCACGCAGATCTTCTCGTTCCCATCGGGTGACCCGGCCGAGATGGCGGACCTGAGCGAAGCCGACCAGGCCGCGCTCAAGCACCTGCAGTGGTTCTACGACAACCACTTCGCCTTCAACCAGCTGCACAGCCAGCAGCCGCAGACGCTGGCCTTCGCGCTCGCGGACTCGCCGGTCGGCCTGCTCGCCTGGAACGCGCAGCTGTTCGACGAGACCCTCGACCCGGCGTTCGTCGTGGGCAACGTGGCCATCCACTGGCTGACCGGCACCTCCGGCTCGGCGATCCGGTTCTACTACGAGGACGCGCACGTCCAGGAGCCCGCCGCGGAGCCCGCCGAACCGACCACGACGCCGATCGGACTGGCCATGTTCCGGGGTGACTTCCAGTCCATCCGCCGCTTCGCCGAGCGCGACCACCAGCGGATCACCAGCTGGAACTCCTACGACACCGGTGGCCACTACGCCGCGCACGAAGCGCCGGAGGTGCTCGCCGAGGACATCCGGAACTTCTACGCCGCAATCGATTGACCTCCACCTAACTGGAGGTTGAAGGCTGGAGCCGTGACAACGATGAGAGCGGTCCGGGTCAGCGGGTTCGGGGGGCCCGAAGTGCTGCGGGTGGACCGGGTCCCGGCACCCGTCGCGGGGCCGGGGCAGGTGGTGGTCGGCGTGGCCGTCGCGGACGTGCTGTTCCTGGAAGCGCAGCTCCGCGGCGGCTGGGGCGCCGAGTACTTCGGGTTGACCCCGCCGTACGTGCCGGGCACGGGGGTGGCCGGGCGGGTGCTGTCGGCCGGGGACGGGGTGGACGGCGACTGGGTGGGCAAGGAGGTGGTCGCCGGGATCGACGGCGGCGGTTACGCCGAACAGGCGCTCGTCCCGGCGGCCAACCTGGTGGAGATCCCCGGCGGCGTCGATGTGCGGACGGCCGCCGCGCTGCTCCAGACCGGACCGGCGGCGTTGAGCCTGATCGACGCGGCGAAGCTGCAGCCGGGCACCCACGTGCTGATCACCGCGGCGGCCGGTGGCCTCGGCACCCTCCTGGTGCAGTTGGCCAAGGCCGCCGGGGCGCACGTGGTCGCCGCTGCCGGGGGCGCCGAGAAGCTGAAGCTGGCCGGGGAACTCGGCGCCCCCACCCTCGTCGACTACACCACCGGGAACTGGGCGGAGGGCCTCGAAGTGGACGTGGTCTTCGACGGGGTCGGCGGGGAGATCGGCCGCGCCGCCTTCCACGCGGTCACCCGCCGCTTCTTCGCCTACGGTGTGCCGAGTGGTGAGTTCGCCCGGATCGACGAAGCCGATCGCCACGGGATCGAGGTGACCGGTATCGAACAGGTGCAGTTCAGTCCCGCGGAAATGCGCGGGCTGGTCGCCCGGATCCTGGCCGAAGCAGCCGGGGGCCGGGTGAAACCGGTTGTCGGGCGGACGTTCCCGCTCGCGCGCGCCGCCGACGCGCACGCCACCATGGAAAGCAGAGCAGTGCTCGGCAAGACCCTGTTGCTCGTGTGAAAAGGACGAAGATGGCTCAGGCGATCCGGTACGCCGAACACGGCGGACCCGAAGTGCTCCGGCTCGAAGAAATCGATCTGCCCGATCCGGGTCCGGGTGAGGTCCGGCTCGCGGTGCGGGCCGCCGGGATGAACCCGATCGACTGGAAGATCCGCAGCGGCGCGTTCACCCCCGGCCGGGCACTGACCGCTCCGCGGGGTACCGGCGTCGAACTGGCCGGGGTGGTCGAGGCGGTCGGCCCGGACGTGGACACCGTGGCGCCCGGCGACGAGGTGTTCGGCCCCGTCGGCTCCGGGGCGCTCGCCACGCACGCCCTCGCCCGCGCGGCCGACCTGGTGCACAAACCCGGCTGGCTCGATTTCGAGCAGGCCGCCGCGCTGCCGGTCGCCGCGGAGACGTCGGTGCGCGCGCTGCGTTACCTGGGTGTCCGATCAGGACAGACGTTGCTGGTGCACGCGGTGGCCGGGGCGGTCGGCCTGGTCGCCGCGCAGCTGGCGATCGCCCGCGGCCTGGCCGTGGTCGGCACGGCCAGCGCGGCGCGGCACGAGTTCCTGCGTGAACTGGGCGTGCGCCCGGTGGCCTACGGCGACGGCTGGGCCGACCGCGTGCGCGAAGCCGCGCCGGACGGCGTCGACGCGGTGCTCGACGGCTCCGGCCGCGGGGTGCTGGAGGAATCCGTGGTGCTGACCGGTGACGCGGCCAAGGTGGTGACCATCGCCGATGGCAGCGCCGCCGACCACGGCGTGCACTTCACCGGCGGTGGCGCGGACACCGTGCCGGCCGCGGAGGTGTTCGCCGAGGTGCTGCCGCTGCTGCACGCCGGGAAACTGCGCCTGCCGATCGCCGAGACCTTTTCCCTGGCACAGGCCGCCGACGCGCACCGCCGCAGCGAAGACGGCCATGTGCTGGGAAAGATCGTGTTCAGCGTCTAGCGCTGCTGTTCGGCCGCCTTCGCGCGCAGCTCGGCTTCCTTCTCCCGCAGTTCCGGGGTGAACGCCTCACCGAAGTCCTCGGCCTCGAGCACCCGGCGGATCTCCACCTCCTGCTCGGGGCCGGGGATGCGCTTCACCCAGCCGATCGCCTCCTCCAGCGACGGCACGTCGAGGATCCAGAACCCGGCGATCAGCTCCTTGGCCTCGGTGAACGGGCCGTCGGTGACGGTGGCGCCGTCCTTGCTGAGCTTGACCCTGGCCCCCTGCGAGCTGGGCGCCAGCCCCTCACCGGTGAGCAGCACCCCGGCGCCGACCAGTTCCTCGTTGAACTTCGCCATCGCGGTCATTTCGGCTTCGGTGGGTGCGCGACCGGCGTCGTTCACTTCGTCGGACTTCAGCAGCACCATGAATCTCATGTTCTCTCTCCCTCGAAGGTGACCGCCCCAGCCTCCACCGCACGCCACCGTTCCTGCCTTCCCGAACGCAAATAGTTATGTGCGAGCGCGGTTTTCCGCTGCGTAGCTTCGGGCCATGCGCGAACGAATCACTCGATCCGGCGACGTCGAACTGTGGACGCAGGCGATCGGCGAGCCCGGCGCCCCGGCGCTGCTGCTGAACGCCGGCGACTGCCAGTCCTCGATGGACTGGCCGGACGGCCTGGTGCACCGGCTCGCCGAAGCCGGGCACCTGGTGCTCCGCCACGACTACCGCGACACCGGCCGGTCCACGCACCGGGAGTTCGCGGTCAACCCGTACGACTTCGACGACCTGGCCCGTGACGCGGTCGCGGTGCTCGACGCCTGGGAGGTGGAGCGGGCACACGTGCTCGGCTTCGGCATGGGTTCGGCGATCGGCCAGCTGCTGGCCCTGGACCACCGCGACCGGCTGGCCGCGCTCACCCTGCTCGGCAGTTGCGCGCTGGACGTGGACTTCTTCGGCAACTGGGAACGCGCGCTGACCGGCGAACCCACCCCCGACGGCCTGCCCACGCCGAAGCGCTGGTTCGTCGAAATGGCGTTCGCTCCCGGCAGCATCTCCGAAATCGACTTCTACCACCGGCTTTCCGGTGACCAGCTGCCGTTCGACGAAGCCGAGCTGCGGCAGCGGCTGGCCGCCGCCCGTGCGCACGCGGTGGTGCCGGAACCGGTCGAAGACCACCCGCACGGCTCGATCCGGCAGGACTGGACCACGCGGGCCGCCGACCTGCCGGGCGTCACCACGCCCACCCTGGTCGTCGAAGCCCCGCTCGATCCGATCCACCCGCCACCGCACGCCCGTCACCTCGCCGAGTCGATCCCCGGCGCCCGGCTGGTGACCATTCCGGGCATGGGCCACTACCTCGCCCCGGCGATCCACCAGCCGTTGACCGAGGCCGTCACCGCTCACACCTCGGCGAGCACCTCCACCAGGCTGGAGAAGCTGTCCCCGCCGTGACCGGCGGCGGCCCGGCGCTCCAGCAGTTCCTGGATGGGCAGCTGGAGCGCGGGATCGATCCCGTTGGCCCGGCTGACGTCGACGATGTGCCGCAGGGCCGCCCGGTTCAGGTCGACGCTGGACACCCCGGCCGAGTACTCGCCGGACTCGATCTCCCCGGCGAGTTCGGGCAGGAACGCGATCATGCCGCCGAGCCAGTGGGTGACCAGCGGCAGCAGCTCACCCGGCCCCACCCCGACCGTGCGGAGCAGGGCGGCCGCGTGCAGGAAGCCGGTGAGCGTCGAGTAACCGGCGCTCAGCAACGCGAGGTCGTGGAACTCGGCCAGCGCCGGGTCCTCGCCGAGGTACTTCGTGGTGCCGAGCAGTTCGAGCACCTCCTCGGCCGCGGCGAAGGCCGTGCCGGAACCGCTGTAGAGCAGCAGCGCGTCCGGGCTGCCGAGCGTCTGCGGCACGGCCATCATCGCGCCGTCGAGATAGGCCGCCCCGCGTTCGCCCGCCCACGCGGCCAGGTCACGGGCGTCGTCCGGACCGCCGGTGGTGACGTTGACCAGCGTGCGGCCGGTCAGCTCCGCGGTCGCCAGCACCTCCCGCACCGCGGCCGGGTCCAGCAGGCTGGTGATGATCAGGTCGCCCGCGGCGACCGCTTCGGCGACGGTTCCGGCGCGCTCGGCACCCTGCTCGACGAGGGCGTCCGCCTTGGCCGCGCTGCGGTTCCACACGGTGGTGCGGTGTCCCGCGGTGAGCAGGGTGCGGGCGATCGGCTCGCCCATCTTGCCGAGGCCCAGCACGGTCACGTTCTTCTTGGTCATGTCCGCCAACCTGCCGGGCACCGCTTTCGGAACGTGGTCGGTCCGCTGTCGGTTACCGTGGCCCCGTGCGATTCGGGGTGCTGGGACCGCTCGAGGTGCGGACGGCGGCCGGGGAGCCGGTCGGGGTGCCCGAGCTGAAGGTGCGTGCCCTGCTCGCGGCGCTGCTGGTGCACCGCGGGCGGGCGGTGTCGGCCGACCGGCTGGTCGACGAGCTCTGGGGTGCCCGGCCACCGGCGAATCCGCTGGCGGCGTTGCAGACCAAGGTTTCACGCCTGCGCCAGGCGCTCGGCCGTGAACTGGTGGTCGCCGAGGCACCCGGGTACCGCCTGCACGCCGGGGCCGTGGACGCCGACGAGTTCACCGCGCTCACCGAACGCGCGCACGCCGCCGCCGATCCGCGGGTGCGCGCCGGACTGCTCACCGAGGCGCTCGCGTTGTGGCGCGGTCCGGCGTACTCCGGGTTCGAGGAGTTCGCCCAGACCGCGATCGACCGGTTGACCGAACAGCGGCTGGTCGCCGTCGAACTGCTGGCCGAGGCCCGGCTGGAACTGGGTGAGCACGACCTGCTCGCCGGTGAGCTGGGTGAACTCGTCGCCGAGCACCCGCTGCGGGAACGGCTGCGGGGTGCGTACCTGCTGGCGCTCTACCGGTCCGGGCGGCAGTCCGACGCGCTCGCCGGTTACCGGGAGTTCCGGGCTCGGCTCGCCGACGAGCTGGGCGTCGATCCCGGCCCCGAACTGGTCGAACTGCACCAGGCCATCCTGGAACAACGCGCTGGGCCGCCGCGGCGGGAGACCAATCTGCCGTCACCGCTGACCCCCCTGCTCGGCCGGGCGGAGGCGGTGGCCGAGGTCGCGGCGTTGCTCGCGGAACACCGGCTGGTCACGCTGACCGGTCCCGGCGGGGTCGGCAAGACCCGGCTGGCGCTGGCGGTGGCCGCCGGTTCGGCCGGCGCGTGGCTGGTCGAGCCCACCGCGGAGCCGCTGGAGGACGCGGTGGCCACCGCACTCGGGCTGCGGGACGAACCCCTCGCCGAGGCACTGCGGAACCGGCGGCTCCTGCTGGTGCTGGACAACTGCGACCGGGCGCTGGACGAGGTCGCCGCGTTGGCGTCGCACCTGCTGAAGACCGCGCCCGGCCTGCGCGTGCTCGTCACCAGCCAGTCCCCCGTCGGGATCACCGGCGAGGTGGTCCACGAGGTGCGCCCGCTGCCGGAGGCGGACGCGGTGGAGCTGTTCCTGTCCCGGGCCGCCGCGCTCGGCTTCACCACCGGTGAGCTGGCCGCGGTGCGCACGATCTGCCGCAGGCTGGACGGCCTGCCGCTGGCGCTGGAACTGGCCGCCGCCCGGGTCCGCACGCTCGGCGTCACCGAACTGCTGGCGCGCCTCGACGACCGGTTCCGCCTGCTGGACAAGGGAAAGCGCGATGCCCCACCACGTCACCGCACGCTGCGGGCGATGCTCGACTGGAGCTGGGAACCGCTGAGCGAACCGGAGCGAACGGTGCTCCGGCGGCTTTCCGTGCACACCGGGGGTTGCACGCTGGAAGCCGCGGAAGCGGTCTGCGGGGTGGATGGCGTCGCCGGACTGCTCGACGACCTGGTCGACCGATCACTGGTCTTCGTGCGGGACGGCCGTTTCCGGATGCTGGAGTCGGTGATCGCCTACTGCGCCGAGCAGGGCGAGCTGGAGACCGTCCACGAGCGACACCGGCAGTACTACACCCGCCTCGTCGAGCGGGCCGAGCTTCGCGGTCCCGAGCAGGCGGCCTGGCTCGCACGGCTGGACGTGGAGTACCCGAACCTGCGGCAGGCCGGGCTGACCGGCGAGCTGGGGTGGTACCGGGTGATGCGCGGGCGGTTCGCCGAAGTGCGGCGGCACGTCTCCGAGGCGGACCCGCTGCTGCTCGGCCTGGCGTTGTTCCGCGGTGGGGAAGACCTTGCGCGCAGCGAAGGGCTGATCGAGCGCGCGCTGCGGAACGCAAGCGACGACTGGGAAACCGCGGTGGCGCTGAGCACGCGAGCCGCGCAGGCGCTCACCCGCGGCGACCTGGCCACCGCGGCACGGGACGCCGGGGAAAGCGTCCGGTTGTTCCGGCGGCTCGATGACCGCTGGGGGCAGCTGCAGTCCGTCTACGCCCTGGCTTCACTGGCCGAAATCTCCGGCGACTACCCCGAAGCCACGCGGCTGCACCGGGACGGTTTCCGCCTGGCCGAAGAACTCGGCCTGCCCGCGGACGCCGCCGACCGGCTGACCGGCCTTGGCCGGATCGCGCTGCTGGCCGGGGAATTCGACGAAGCACGAACGCTGCACCGGCGCGCCAGGCAGCAGGCGGCGGACGTCGGTTACCGGTCGGGAGAGGTGCACGCCGAACTCGGATTGGCCCTGATCGCCCGGCGCACCGGTGAGCTGGACCAGGCCGAGGCGCTGCTGCGCTCGGTGCTCGCCTGGCACCGGGAGGCGAGCTTCGATCCGGGACCGGCCTTGGTGTTCGCGGAGTTGGGTTTCACCGCGGAACTGCGGGGAGATGTGACATCCGCGCTTTCACTGCAACAAAAAGCACGGCAAGCCGCGGAGAAGACCGGCGATCCCCGTGCCATCGCCCTGGCGCTCGAAGGGCTGGCCGGAGCGCATTCACTGGCCGGGAACCACGCCGAAGCAAGCCGGCTGCTCACCGACGCCGAAGCACGACGCGCCTCCGTCGGCGCCCCGCTACCCCCGGCCGAACGCGGTGACGTCCAGCGGATCCGTCACCGGCTGGGGTGACGCGGGAACACGCCGAGCGCTGGGGGTCACTCGGCGTGTCCCGCCGCTCGTGCCGGTTCGGGGGGCCGGCCGGGCTCGTCCAGATCGTCGAGGTCGAGTGGGCGACCGTCCGCGGTGAACAGTTCCGAACCGCCTGCCAGTACTACTTCCGCTACCTTCACCCGACCCAGGGTGCCGCAGCAGGACTAGGGTTTCGGCTAGGCGGGCACCGCGGCGTCGAGGTCCTGGGCCAGCAGTTCGGACAACTCGCGCAACGTCTCTTCGGCACCTTCGCCCTCGACGACCAGCACCACGTCCTCACCACCACCGACGCCGAGCGACATCACCGCGAGAATGCTCGCGGCGTCGACCAGCGCGTCTTCGGAACGGCCGATCCGGACGGAGGCGGACTGCTTGCCGGCGGCCTCGGCGAGCAGGCGAGCCGGTCGCGCGTGCAGGCCGACCGAGGAACCGATGGTGACTCGTGTGCTGAGCACGCTTCCGTCCTTTCGTTCAGGGACCAGGTGCCACCTCAGCGTAACCGCGTCGATGTGGGTTATCAAGCGTTTGGCGTTGGGATCGTCTGCGTTGTGGTTGGTTCACGTCTGCTTCACGCGATCGGGGAGCTGCTCGCGAAGATCCGCCACGCGCTGCGACTCGTCAGCCAATCCGGGGTCACCCAGCAGACCGAGGTCGTCCACTTCGGACAGCAGGGTACGGGCCGCGTCGTCCTCCCCCAGCCGCACCGCCAGATCGGCTCGCAGCACCAACGCGCGGAACCGCAGCACCGCGGGCACTTCCTCGTCGACCGCCAGCGCCCGGTCGAGCACCCGCGCGGCGGCCACCGGATCGTCACGCGAATCGGCCAGCATGGTGGCGGTTTCCAGCGCCCGCCCCAGTTTCGGGCCCTCGACCGGCCCTTCGGCGAGCCCGTTGCCCGGCTCGGTCAGCGGCTGGCCGATGCGCACGTAGTTGCCCGCCGGGTCGATCACGGTGAACTGGCGACTGCCCGAACGCAGGTCCTTCAGCGGGTTGATCCGCGGCACGCCCCGCGCGGGCACCTTGCCCAGCGCCGCCCGCAGGCCACCGGTGAACCGCTCGTACAGCGCGTCCACCCGGTCGGTGAGCACGTAGCAAGTACTGAAGTTTTCCTCGGGCACCAAGCCTTTCATCACGTAGAAGTGCAGCTCGAAGGTCTCGAACTCGACCACGGCGTACACGTTCGGCGCCTTCTGCTGGTAGGTGACGGTGAAACCGAGCGAGCGGTAGAAGTCGATCGTCTCGCCGATGGACACGCAGGGCAGCAGCGGAATGGTCTTCTCCACGGGGGCCACCTTCCGGGATTCACTCAAATTTGAGCAGCCGGGTCAGGCTAGCACGGCACGTACTCAAGTTGGAGTACTCAGACCCGCGAACGCAGGCGGCGCAACATCCGCGCGTCCTCGAAACCGACCGCCCTGGCCGCGTGCTCGACGGCGGCGCCCTGCGCGATCAGGTGTTCGGCGCGTTCGACCCGCAGCACCTGCTGGTAGCGCAACGGGGTCAATCCGGTGACCCGGCTGAACAGGCGGGTCACCGTGCGCTCGCTGCACCCCGCCGACCGCGCGAGGTCGGCCAGCGGCAGCCGTTCGGTGAACCGCTCGTCGATCAGGTCCTGGAGGTGGTGCACCGCGTCGTTGAGGTGGTCGCGGTGCCGCAGCATGGCGCTGGCCTGCGGTTCCTCCCCGTTGCGGCGGGCGTAGACGACCATCTCGCGGGCGATCCGCGCGGCGGCGCCCGGGCCGTGGCGCACCGCGACCAGGTGCAGGGAGAGGTCGATGCCGCTGGCGATCCCGGCCGAGGTGACCACCCGGTCGTCGGTCACGAAGAGCACGTCACGGACCACCGTGGCCAGCGGGTACCGGCGGGCCAGCTCGTCCTGCAGCGCGTGGTGGGTGGTGCAGCGGCGGCCGTCGAGCAAGCCGGCGCGGCCGAGCGCGTCGGCGCCCGCGCACACGCTGGCCACCAGCCCACCGGCGGCGTGGTGCGCGCGGATCCACGCCAGCGTCCCGGCCGCGATCGGGCCGTTGTGCCGCAGTTCCGGCCCGCGCCAGCCGGGGACGAGCAGGATGTCGTCCCCGGTCAGCTCCGGCCAGTCCACCTCGGCACCCAGCGGAACCCCTTGTGCGGTCGGCACTTCCGGTCGCTCGGCGAGGTAGCGCAGCCGGTAGCCCAGCCCGAGGTCGCCGGCGGTGGAGAACACCTGGGCCGGCCCGGCGAGGTCGAGCAGGTGCAGCTGCGGCACCAGCAGGAAGGCGACGGTGGTCACGATCCGGTCAGCGTACCGGCCACCTCGTCCACGGTCTTGATGGTGGCGAACCGGCCGGCCAGCGCGTACTCGGTCCGGGCGATGATCTCGTCGGTCCGGAGCGTGCGCGGGTCGGCGAGCACCTCGTCGGCACCGCGGCCGGCGGGTGCGTCCCAGTGCGGCAGCGGCGTGGTCGCGGTCGCCTCGGTGACGAAGACGACCTGGTAGCCGAGGTCGGACGCGACGCGGGCGGTGGTTTCACAGCACTGCTCGGTGCGGATGCCGCAGACCACCACCTCGCGCACGCCGTGCGCGGTGAGCGTCTGCTGCAGGTTCGTGGTGGTGAAGGCGTTGTGCGCGGTCTTGTGCACCACCGGCTCGCCGGACTCCGGGTCGAGGCCGTCGATCAGCCGGACGAACCCGCTGGCCGGGTCGAACACCCCGCCCGAGCCGGGTTCTTCGTGCAGCACCCAGACCACCAGGTCACCGCCGGCGCGGGCGGCGGTCACCAGCCGGTTCACCCGGTCGACGACGGCCGGGTTCGACACGTGCCGCCAGTTGTCCCGCTGCCGGAACGATTCCTGGACGTCGATCACCAAGAGGGCTCTGTTCATGCCCCCAGCCTGACCCGGCCCACCGGCTGCGCACCAGACCGGATCCAGCCCGGATGCGGACCGATCCGGTCACCAGCTGGTGTCTGTACCTACTGGTATGTACGATTAGCCCATGGACACGCGTGACAGGTTGATCGAGAGCACGCGCGAGCTGCTCTGGGAACGCGGGTACGTCGGCACCAGCCCGAAGGCCATCCAGCAGCACGCCGGTGCCGGGCAGGGCAGCATGTACCACCACTTCACCGGCAAGCCCGAACTCGCGCTCGCCGCGGTGGAGCGCACGGCCGCGGCCCTGCGCGCCCAGGCCGACGCCGAGCTTTCCGGGCCGGGCAAGGCGTCCGAGCGCATCACCGCCTACCTGCACCGCGAACGGCAGGTCCTGCGCGGCTGCCCGATCGGGCGGCTCACCCAGGACCCCGAGGTCATCGGCGACCCCGAACTGCGCCGTCCCGTCGAGGAAACCTTCGACTGGCTGCGCCACCGGCTGGCCGAGGTGATCACCGAGGGCCAGGCCGACGGCGAGTTCACCGGGCTGGACCCGGCCGACACCGCCGCCACCGTGGTCGCCACGCTGCAGGGCGGTTACGTGCTGGCGCGGGCGTCCGGTTCGGCGGAGGGCTTCGAACGCGCCGTCGAAGGTGTGCTCAACCTGCTCGTCCGGCGGTCCTGATGCAGGCGATGCAGTACGAAATCACCCTGCCCGCCGACTACGACATGGGCATCATCCGGCACCGCGTGGCCACCCGGGGCAGTGCGCTGGACGATTTCGACGGCCTCGGGTTCAAGGCGTACTGCGTGCGCGAACGTGAGCTGCACGGGGTCAACCAGTACGCGCCGTTCTACTGGTGGGAATCGGACGAGGCGATGAACCGGTTCCTGTGGGGCGACGGCTTCCGCCGCCTCTGCGACGACTTCGGCAGGCCACCGGTGGCGCACTGGCTCGGCATCGACGTGGTCCGCGGGCCGGCGCGCGCGGCGACCACCGCCGTCCGCCACACGGAGTCCATTGTGGATGGCGAAGCCCCGGCGGACGCGGTGGCCCGCGCCCGGCTCCCCCGGCACGGATCGGTGTACGCCAGCGTGCTCGCCGTCGACCTGCGCCGCTGGGAACTGACCCGGTTCACCCTCTACGACGGCGACGCGGCCGGCGACGGCATCCGCTACCGGGTGCTACACCTGTCCGATCCGGGTCAGCGTGGGGCGTAGCTCGTCCAGCAGCCACCGCACCCCGGCGACGTTCGGCGCCTGCAGCAACTGCGCGGCGTCCGAGCCGACCCCCTGGTAACGACCTTCGGTGATCACCTTCAGCCGTCGCACCAGGGAGTTCCCCTCGAAGGTCTGCTTGTCCACCGGGGTCGGGTAGGTCATGAACAACGCGTCCGCGCTGTCGAGCTGCTCGGCCTGTTCGTAGGACAGCCCGATGGTGCCGGGCGCCAGGTCGGCGCTGGTGGACGCGTTGGCGAAGGCGTCGGGGACCTTGAGCCCGAGCGAGTTCATGAACCTGGTCGACTGGTTGTCCTTGCCGACGACCAGCGGCAGCACCTCACCGCGGGCCTGCCCGAACAGGTACGACTTGCCCGCCAGTCCCGGCAGCTCGGCCTGGAGGCGGTCGATCTCGGCGGCGGCCGCGTCGACCAGCCGTTGCGCACCCGCCTCGTCGCCGACGGCCCGGCCGATGCGCAACGCGTCCTCCTGCATCGAACCGCCGTACAGCTCGGTCTCGAACGCCAGCGTCGGCGCGATCCGGCTGAGCTTCTGGTAGGCGGACGCGTCGAGCTGGACCATCGAAACGGCGAGGATGACGTCCGGCCGGTACGCGGCGACCTTCTCGAAGCTGATGCCGTTCATGTCGAGCGCCAGCACGTCCGGGCCGAGCTGCCGGGTCAGGTACGGCGCCTGCGGCACCCCCGGGTCGTACCCCTTCACCGCGCCGACCACGTCGAGGCCGAGCGCGGTGGCCACCGCGAGGTCGTTGTAGCCGAGCGCCACCACGCGCGCCGGCTTCCTGGTGAAGGTGGTCTCGCCGAACGCGTGCTCGATCGTGACCGAGAACGCCGCGGCCCCCTCGGACGCGGGTTCCGGCTCGGTGGAGCACCCCGCGAGCGTCAACACGACCAGGGCCACCAGCGCGAACGATCTTCTGAGCACAAGTAAGGCTAACCTTGCCTTACCAAGTCGACAAGGGTCATTCCGTTCCGGTGTCCTCGGCGGTGCCGCGCGCCAGGGCGGCGAGCTGGTCCAGGGCGGCGCGGAGTTGCTGGTGCGACGGGCCGCTCAACGCCAGGCGCACGGCGCTGGGCGCGTGACCGGCGCCGATGGTGAAGGCCGCGGCCGGGCTCACCGCGATGCCCCGGCGGGCGGCCGCACCGACGAAGGTTTCGGCTCGCCACTGCTCCGGCAGCTCCCACCAGCAGTGGAACGACCGCGGCTCGGCGCGGACGGTGAACTCCGCCAGGCGCCCCGCCCGCAACTCCTGCCGGGCCAGCGCGTCCCGGCGCTTCGCCGCCTCGATCTCGGCGAGCGTGCCGTCGGCCAGGCAGCGGGTCGCGGCCTCGATGGCGAACCGCTGCGCGGTCCAGCCACCCGACCGCAACGCGGCGGCGACCCGGTCGGCGCACCGGCTGGGCGGCACCGCGAACCCGAGGCTCATCCCGGGTGCGAGCCGCTTCGACAGGCTGTCCACCAGCAGCACCCGTTCCGGCGCGAGGCTGAGCAGCGGCGGCAGGTCGGCGCGGAGGAAGCCGTTGATGCCGTCCTCGATCGCGGGCAGGTCCAGTTCGGCCAGCACCGCGGCCAGCGCCCGCCGCCGCTCGGCGGGCATGGTGGTGCCGAGCGGGTTCTGCACCGCGGGCTGCACGTACACCGCCCGCAAGGGGCTGGTCCGGTGGGCGGCACGCAGGGCTTCGGGCACCATGCCGTCGTTGTCCATCTCGATCGGCACCAGCGTGATGCCGAGCCGGGCGGCGATCGCCTTGACCACCGGATAGGTGAGTGCCTCGACGGCGATGCGCTCGCCGATCCCGGCCAGCGCGCTGAACGCGGCGGCGATGGCCTGCCTGCCGTTGCCGGCGAAGAGGATCCGCTCCGGTTCGGGCGTCCAGCCACCGCGGCTCAACGCCCGCGCCGACGCCTCGCGGACGGCCGCCGTGCCCGCGGGAGTGGTCGGCAGGAGCGCGGCCCCGAGCGCGTCGGGCCGGAGGAGGCCGCTCAGGCTCTTCGACAGCAGCTCCGCCTGTTCGGGCAGCAACGGGAAGTTGAGTTCGAGGTCGATCGGCGCGGTGGCCGGGTCGGCGAGTGCGGGGTCGGCGGGCGGGCCGGCCGCGCGGATGAACGTGCCGCGGCCGACTTCGCCGACCGCCAGCCCGCGCCGGACCAGTTCGCCGTACACGCGGGTCGCGGTCGACGCGGCGATGCCGTGCTGCCGGGCGAACCGGCGTTGCGGGGGCAGGCGGTCGCCGGGGCGCAGCCTGCCGTCGGCGATGTCGGCGGCGAGGCGGTCGGCGATCAGCCGGTAGTCATCCATGCATTGTCCCCATTGCACCGAGGTAATTGTTTTGATTGCCTGCCGAATGTACTCCTGATTAGGCTGAGGATGTCAACCATCACCGGAGAGAGCAGGGAACATGCCCAGAATTGATCTCGGTGCAATTTCGGTGGCGTACACCGACGAAGGCACTGGCGAACCGTTGGTCCTGGTGCACGGGCACCCGTTCGACCGGTCCATGTGGCAGCCGCAGGTCGACCGGTTCGCGGGCGCCGGCCACCGGGTGATCGTCCCCGATCTGCGGGGTTACGGCGAAACCACGGTGGTACCGGGCAAAACTCCGTTGGAGACCTTCGCGCGTGATCTGGCCGAGTTGCTCGACCGGCTCGGCGTGGGCCGGATCGTGCTCGGCGGGCTGTCCATGGGCGGGCAGATCGTGATGGAGTTCCACCGGCTGTTCCCCGAGCGGGTGCGCGGCCTGCTGCTGGCCGACACCTCACCGGTGGGCGAAACGGAGGCGGGCAAACGCTTCCGCAACGAAACCGCCGACCGGCTGCTGCGGGAAGGTCTTGGCCCGTACGCCGACGAGGTGCTGTCGAAGATGGTCGCGCCGCACAACCACGACGTGGCCGGTGCGCACGTGCTCCGGATGATGCGCGGGGCACCGGCCGAAGGCGCGGCGGCGGCGTTGCGCGGGCGGGCGGAACGGCTGGACTACGTGGAGTCGCTCGGCGCGGTCGCGGTGCCCACGCTGATCGTGGTCGGCGCGGAGGACGAATACACGCCGGTCGCCGAAGCGGAACTGATGCACCGGCGCATCAGCGGCTCGACGCTGGTGGTCATCGAAGGGGCCGCGCACCTGCCGAACCTGGAACGGCAGCACGAGTTCGACACCGCGCTCGAGGCGTTCCTCTCGTCGGTCGCGGGCGCCCGGGTACGGTTCGGCTCGTGAGCACGCGACAGAAAACCGTCTTCGTCACCGGGGCCAGCGCCGGGTTCGGCGCCGCGATCGCCCGGCGGTTCGCCGCCGCCGGCGACAAGGTCGTGGTCACCGCCCGTCGCGCGGACAAGCTGGCCGAACTCGCCGCCGAACTCGGCGACTCGGTGCACCCGCTGGAACTGGACGTGCGTGACCGCGACGCGGTGGCCGCCGCGTTCGCCGGTCTGCCCGCCGCCTTCGCCGAGGTGGACGTGCTGGTGAACAACGCCGGGCTGGCCAAGGGCCTGAACCCGGCGCACCAGGCCGATCCGGACGACTGGCAGCAGATGATCGACACCAACTGCGCCGGTCTGGTGCACTGCACCCGCGCCGCCCTGCCCGGCATGGTCGAGCGGGGCCGCGGGCACGTGGTCAACCTCGGCTCGGTCGCCGGCACCTACCCGTACCCCGGCGGCAACGTCTACGGCGCCACGAAGGCCTTCGTGCACCAGTTCACCCTGAATCTGCGCAGCGACCTGCACGGCACCGGCGTGCGGGTCACCTCGGTGGAACCCGGCATGGTGGGGGGCACGGAGTTCTCCGTGGTCCGCTTCGAAGGCGACCAGGACCGGGCGGACCAGGTGTACTCGGGCATGCAGCCGCTCACCGCCGAGGACATCGCCGAATCGGTGCACTGGGTGACCGCACAACCCGCGCACGTCAACGTGAACGTGCTCGAACTGATGCCGGTGGCGCAGAGCTTCTCCCCCTTCCAGGTCCACCGCTCCTGACGCAGCGCCTCAGGAGGCGCTGCGGGCGGGTAGCGCGGCACCACCGCCGTTGAGGTTGGTGGTGCCGAGGTTCGCCCGGCGACCGGCGAAGTGGCCGTCGGTGTAACCCGTGCCGGAGAGGCTCCGCGGCGAAGCCTTGCGCAGGCGCCCGTACTGGGCGTCGTAGGCGTCGTTGACCAGCTTCTTCCGGTCCAGCACCACGAGTTCGGCGGACCGCCCGCCTGCCGCGTCGTGCTTGGCGACCGCCCGCGACTCCGCGGCCTTGAGCCGCAGGCGCACCGCGGAGGCGAACCCGGCCAGCCAGGTGCGGCGGTAGGCGGCCACGGTCTGCCCCCGCCCCGCCGCCCGCACCCGGCCCAGCTGGGTGGTCGCCTGCAGCAACAGGCTGGTGAACAGCAGCTCCACCCGGTCCAGATCGGACCGGAAGCCGAACACGGTGACCGCTTCCACGGTCTGCCCCCGGCACAGCAGCACCACCCGGCACCGCAGCGGATCGGCCACGCAGCTCAGCAGGTGCGCCTTGTCCTTGCTGTACGGGTTGCACAGCGGGATCTTGACACTGGTGATGGTGTCGGTGTGCCGACCGGCGGCGGCCAGCACCGCGCGATCGATCCCGTAGCGGGCGATGAGCTGGGCGGCCTTGGTGTTGTAGGCCTCGGCCTCCGCCTCGGTGACCGCCGGGTCCTCGGCTTTCGCGAGCAGCTTGCGGACTCGCGTGAGTAGGTGTTCTGACACGAACGCATGTTCGCACTTCGGCCCGACAAAATCGAATCGGTGTTTCGCTCAGGTGTGCGGGACGGGATAATTTACGTGCCGCTCTAGAGTCTACGCATGCGACGAGTGCTGATCGTGGAAGACGAGCGGACCATCGCCGAGTCGGTCGCCGCCCGGTTGCGCGCCGAGGGCTTCGAAGTGCTCCTCGCGCACGACGGTCCGGCCGGGGTCGCCGCCGCCGAAGCCGGTGCACCCGACCTGGTGGTGCTCGACCTGATGCTCCCCGGCTACGACGGGCTGGAGGTCTGCCGCCGCATCCAGGCCCACCGCCCGGTGCCGGTGCTGATGCTCACCGCCCGCGCCGACGAGAACGACCTGCTGGTCGGCCTGGCCGTCGGCGCCGACGACTACCTGACCAAACCGTTCTCCATCCGCGAACTGGCCGCCCGCGTGCACGCGCTGCTCCGGCGCGCCGGACGCGCCGCACCGGCCGAACCCGATCGGATCGTCGTCGGTGACCTGGAGATCGACCCGGTCCGCCGCCGGGTGCGGCGCGCGGGCAGCGAGCCGCACCTGACCCCGACCGAGTTCGAACTGCTCGCCAATCTCGCGCGCCGGCCGGACGCCGTGGTCTCCCGTGCGGAACTCGTCGCGCAGGTGTGGGGCTGGGAAGGACCACCGCGCACGGTGGACAGCCACGTGAAAGCGTTGCGCCGCAAGCTCGGCGCCGATCTGATCCGGACCGTGCACGGCGTCGGCTACGCACTGGGGGCCCGATGAGCCTGCCCCGGCCGCTCGACCCGGTCCGCTCCATCAAGCTGAAGCTGGGCCTGCTGGTGATGGGCGCGACCGGGGCCGCGCTGGTCTTCTTCCGCTACCAGATCGGCTGGCTGCCCCCGCGGACCGCGCTCACCGCACTGGTCATCGCGCTGGTCACCACCCAGCTGCTGGCGCACGGCATGACCAAACCGCTGCGGCAGATGACCGCCGCCGCCCGCGCGATGGCGGGCGGTGACTACTCGCGCCGCGTCCGCGCCACCTCGCGGGACGAAGTGGGTGAGCTGGCGCTGGCGTTCAACCGGATGGCCGCCGATCTCGGCGCCGCCGACCAGCAGCGGCGCGAGATGATCGCGAACGTCTCGCACGAACTGCGCACGCCGATCACCGCGTTGCGGGCCGTGCTGGAGAACGCCGTCGACGGCGTGACCGGTGAGGACGCGCTGAAGACCGCGCTCGGGCAGACCGAACGGCTCGGCAGGCTGGTCACCGAGCTGCTGGACCTGTCCAGGATCGACGCCGGGGTCCAGCCGCTGCACCGCGAATCGTTCGAGATCGAACCGCTGCTGCGCGAGGCCGTCGCCGAAACCCGGGCCGACGTGCGCTTCACCGTCGAAGTGAGCCCGCCCGGCGCCCGCGCGTTCGCCGATCGGGAGCGCCTGCACCAGGTGGTGGCGAACCTGCTGGACAACGCCGTCCGCCACGGCCCGGCGAACGGCGAGGTCCGGGTGCACGCGACCGCGGCCGGTACCGGGCTCGCCATCGAGGTGGCCGACGACGGGCCGGGCATCGCGCCCGCCGACCGCGAGCGGGTGTTCGAGCGGTTCACCCGCGGGGAGCGCGCCGGGAACGGCGGCACCGGGCTGGGGCTGGCCATCGCCAGGTGGGTGGCCGAACTGCACGGCGGCCGGATCGCCGTGGTCGGCGACACCGGCTGCCGGATCAGGCTGCAGCTGCCGGGACGCTGAGCGCCGGGGCGGGGGCCGGGAGCCGGCCCGGCCACCAGGCGAACCGCCCCAGCAGCGACAACGCGGCGGGCAGCAGCAGGATCCGCACCACCACCGCGTCCAGCAGCACCGCCAGCGCCAGCCCGAGACCGATCTGCTTCATCTCGATCCGGTCGATGAACACGAAGCCGGCGAAAACCGAGATCATCACCAGCGCCGCGCTGGTCACCACCCGCGCCGAACCGGTGATGCCGTCGACCACCGCCTCCCTCGGCGGCAGGCCGCGGGCGACGGCCTCGCGGATCCGGCTCACCACGAAGATCTGGTAGTCCATCGAGAGTCCGAAGAGGATGGCGAAGAGCATCAGCGGGGTCCGGGAGCCGATGAAGCCGGTCGAGGTGAACCCGAGCAGGTCCTCGGCCCAGGTGCCCTGGAAGACGACCACCAGCGCACCCCAGGCAGCCAGCACCGACACCAGGTTCAGCACCAGCCCGAGCGCGCCGATCACCAGCGAGCGGAAGGCCAGCGCCATCATCACGAAGGTGGCCAGCAGCACGAAGCCGATCACCCACGGCAGCCGGTCCGCCTGGTGCGCCGAGTAGTCCACCCCGCGGGCGGGTTCCCCGGAGATCGCGATGGACACCCCGGGCGGCACCGGCTGGGCACGCAGCTGCGCCAGCGAGGCGTCGGCTTCGGGGGTGCCCGCCGAATACGGGATGGGCAGCTCCAGCCGGTGCGTCCTGCCGTCCGCGGAGGACACCAGGCGGGCGTCCGGGGTGGCCAGCGCGGCGGCCGCCTGCGCGGCGCCGTCCCCCTGGAGGACGACCATGTGCGCGGCACCGCGGTCGGGGAAGGCCGCCACGAGTTCGTCGTGCGCGGCGATCTCCGGGACCGAGCGCGGGAAGCTGTTGATGCCTTCGACGCCCAGCTTCATGTTCAGGCCGGGGATGGCGAGCGCACCGACCAGCAGCACGCCGGCCAGCAGCGTCGGCACCGGGTGCTCGACGGCCGGGCGCAGCAGGCGGTGCCACAGCCTCGGCGGCTTCGCCCGCTTGCCTTCGATGCGGGGGCCGAGCTTCGCCAGCAGCGCCGGGAGCACGGTGACCGCGCTGAGCACGGCCACCGCGACCACGATGATCGTGCCGGTCGCGATCGAGGAGAAGATGACGTCGGTGGCGAGGTACAACCCGGCCAGCGAAACGATGACCGCCAGCCCGGAGACCACGATCGCCCGTCCCGAGGTCGCCGCCGCGATCTCCACCGCCGCCGCGTGGCTCAGCTCGCCGCGGCTGCGATCGCGTTCCTCGCGCACCCGTTTCAGCGCGAACAGCGAGTAGTCGACGCCGACGGCCATGCCCATCATCAGCAGGACGCTGGTCACCGCGCCGCCCGCGTCCGGGAAGAACGCCGACGCCAGGCCGTACAGGCCGAGCGAGCCGAAGATCGCGGTGAGCGCGAGCAGCAGCGGGATGCCCGCCGCCAGCAGGGAACCGAACACCAGGAACAGGATCAGCAGCGTCACCGGCAGCGTGATGGCCTTGGTGACCAGCACGCCCCGGCCGAGTTGGGCGCTCAACCCGCGTTCCGCCGAGGCGTCGCCGGTCTGCACGAGCCGGACCCCCGGGTGCGCGGCGGCCACCGCGCCGGTCTGCTCGATGACCGGTTCGACGTGGTCGCCCGCCTGCCGGTCGTCACCGGCCATGGTGATCACCACGAGCAGGCTGCGGCCGTCCGGGGAGAGTTCCGGTTCACCGACGCCGGCGACGCCGTCCAGCCCACGCACCCGCTGGACCACCTCGGCGGCCACCGGCGCGGCGGCCGGGGTGATCAGCACGTGCTCCACCGGTGGCCGGGAGATCCCGGCTTCGGCGGCCAGCTGCTCCGCCCGCCCGGCCTCCCCGATCCAGAAGTCCTCGCCCCGCGCCTGGTTCGTGCCGGTGAGGGTGCCCGCCGCGAAGGCGATCGCGACGAAGGCGAGCCAGCCCGCGATCGCCTGCCAGGGGTGGGTCGCGCTCCAGCGCGCGATGCGGACGTTCACGGGTCGAGGATTTCGCGCCACCGCGGGCAAGGCACTGGAGCAGGCCGCCGCTCGCCCGGTGGGGTGCGCCCTACCGGAACACGCGGAAGAACGGCACGACCGTCGCCAGGCCGAGCACCGCGAAGGCGCCGAAGGCCACCGGGAACCCGGCGAGTTCGGTGAGCAGTCCGGCCAGTGCCGCGGCGACCGGGGCGGCGCCCCAGCTGACCAGCCGGTACGCCGCGTTGAACCGGCCGAGCAGGTGGTCCGGGACGAGTTCCTGGGCGAGCACGCGCGCGTTGACCGTCCACATCGTGCCGCCGACCCCGGCGGCGAACGCGGCGGCGCCGACCGCCCACCCGCTCGGCCACACCGCGGGCACGGCGACCAGCACGAACGAGCCGACCAGGTCGCTGAACATCGCCCAGCGGCGGCCGATCAGCCGGTTGACCGGGGTGACCAGGAGCGCGCCGAGCACACCGCCCGCGCCGAGGCAGGTGAGCAGCAGGCCGTAACCGCGGGCGTCGAGGCCGAGCGGCCCGGGGGCGACGGCGTACAGCGGCAGGATCGCCAGCCACGCGTGCCACGCCCCGGCCATCACCGCGACGAGCAGCGCCATCGTGCGCAGGACCCGTTGCTGCCAGAGGAAGGTGAGGCCGTCGCGGATCTCGGTGTGCACGGAACGGCGCTCGGTTTTGACGGCTTCGAAGTTGCCGACGAGGGCGAGCAGCAGCAGGGCACCCGCGGCGTAGACGAGCCCGGTCACGCCGAGCGCGAGCCCGGCACCCGCGGCGACGAGGAACCCGCCGACGGGGGCGCCGAGGAAACCGTTGCAGAGGTATTCGACCGCGGTGATGTGGGCGGTGGCCCGGTGCCGCCGGATGGGCGCGACGGCGGCCGGGATGATCGACGCGCCCGCGGTCAGCGCCACCACCTCGGCGACCCCGAGCACGCCTGCCACGCCGAAGACGAGCGGCAGCGTGAGCGTGCCGGTCAGGTGGGCGGCGAACGCGACCCCGATCGAGGCGAGCCGCGCGAGCTCGGCGGCGAGCATCAGGCTGCGGCGGTTGAGCCGGTCGACCAGCACGCCGATGTGCAGCGCGGTGACCAGCCACGGCAGGGACAGCATCGCGGCGACGCCCGCGACCAGCGTCGGTGAGCGGGTGAGGGAGGCGGCGAGCAGGGGCAGCGCGACCTTGGTGACCGCGTCGGCGAGGTTGGTGGTGGCGGTGAAGACCAGCAACGACCACTCGTTGCGCAGGTGCGTCGAAGCCTGGGTGGTCACCGGATCTCCTAACCTGTGATGTCTCATAACCGGTTATGAGCTTGAATGGGTTAGAGTGAGGTTGTCAAGCGGGAGGTGGTTCGATGGCGGGGGCGCCACTGGCGCTGCCGGAGTACCTGGAGCCGGTGCTGGCTTTCGTCAACTCGGTGGACGTCGAGGAGGGGACGGACGAGCTGGCGGATGCCGCCGGGCTGGGTGCCTGGCTGGCCGCGCACGGTCTGGTCGAGCAGGGTGCGGTGTCGGCTGCCGAGTTCCGGCTGGCCCTGGACCTGCGGCGGGCGTTGCGCACGCTGGCGCTGGCGAACCACGCTCCCGCCGATCCGGTGGACGCGCGGTGCTTCGCTCGGCTGCCTTTTGTGGCTACTGCCGGGGTTGCCTGGGAACCCCGTTCGACGGCCCCGGTGATGCGGGGGTTGACCCTGCTGGCTATCGGTTATGCGCGGGCACAGGCGACCGGTGATTGGGTTCGGCTGCGGCTTTGTCCCGGTGATGGGTGTTACTGGGCTTTCTGGGATTCTTCTCCGCGGGGCGCGCGCCGGTGGTGCAGTATGCGGGTGTGCGGGAACCGGGCGAAGGCGCGTGCTTACGCATCGCGGGAACGGTGACTCTGCTGGCGCGTTGAGCGGGTCGCAGAGAGCGGGCCGCGTTCGGCGGGGTTGAGGGGGCAGTACGCGGGTCTGCGGAGAGCGAGCCAAGACACGCGCCTATGCACCGCGAGAGCGATGACCCCTCCAGCCGCATCGAGCGCATCGCAGTAGACGAGCCACCTTCGGCGGGGTTTGACGGTGCAGCATGCGCGTTCGCGGAGAACGAGCCAAGGCACGTGCCCATGCACCAAGAAAGCGATGACCCCTCCAGCCGCATCGAGCAGGCCACATTGAACGGACCGCAGCGAACAGACCGCGTTCGGCGGGGTTGACGGTGCAGTACGCGGGTCTGCGGAGAGCGAGCCAAGACACGCGCCCACGCACCGCAGGAACGATGACTCCCCCGGCCGCATCGAGCAGGCCGTAGCAATGGAAGGGCCGTATTCGACGGATTCGACAGTGCAGCATGCGCGTTCGCGGAAATCGAGCCAAGACACGCGCCCATGCACCACGGGAACGATGACTCCACCAGCCGCATCGAGCAGGCCACATTGAACGGACCGCAGCGAACAGACCGCATTCGGCGGGGTTGACGGTGCAGTACACGGGCCTGCGGAGAGCGAGCCAAGGTACGCGCCCATGCACCGCGAGAGCGGTGACCCCTCCAGCCGCATCGAGCGCATCGCAGTAGACGAGCCACCTTCGGCGGGGTTTGACGGAGCAGCATGCGCGTTCGCGAAGAACGAGCCAAGACACGTACCCATGCACCAAGAAAGCGATGACCCCTCCAGCCGCATCGAGCAGGCCACATTGAACGGACCGCAGCGAACAGACCGCATTCGGCGGGGTTGACGGTGCAGTACACGGGCCTGCGGAAACCGAACCAAGACACGCGCCCACGCACCGCAGGAACGGTGACTCCCCGGCCGCATCGAGCAGGCCGTAGCAATGGGCAGGCGCATCCGACGAATCCGACAGTGCAGCATGCGCGTTCGCGGAAATCGAGCCAAGACACGTACCCATGCACCACGAGAGCGATGACTCCCCCGGCCGCGTTGAGCAGGCCGCAGCAATGGAAGGGCCGCATTCGGCGAAGCCGCCGGTACAATACGCGGACCTGCGAAAATCGAGCCAAGGCACGTGTCCATGCACCACGAGAGCGGTGACTCTGCTGGCGCGTTGGGCGGGTCGTTAGCGACCACGGTGTTCTCGAACTACGCATCCGGCCACACGAACGAAGGCTCCGGGCACACGAGCGAGTAGTTCAGCCACGGCAACGAACAATTCGGGCCCACCGAGGCGCGTTCGATGCATGAGCGTGCGGTTCGGTCGCCCAAACGTGGAACCGGGGCACGCGAGCGAGCAGTTCAGCCGCGCCAACGAGCCACCCCGGGGCCACCGGTGCAGTTCGGCTGGCTGAACGGGCAACTCGAGTGCACCGGCGCGCTGTCGGATGCGGGGTTCGCCTGCACCGGGGATCTCGGGTCACGTATAAGCGGAAGCCTGCAAATTGTAGAAGTCCCGGTACAGGCCCGCTACCCGGATCAGGGTCTCATGGGTGCCGTCCTGGGTTATGCGGCCGTTGTCCATTACCAGGATCCGGTCGGCGTGGCGGATGTTCGCGAGGCGGTGGGTGACCAGGACGGTGGTCCGGCGGGTGCCGTCGTGGGTGCTGCTGGCGTGCCGCAGACCGGCGAAAACGCGAGCTTCGGCACGCGCGTCCAGTGCGGCGGTGGGTTCGTCGGCGACGAGGATGGCGCCGTTCCGGAAGATGCCCCGGGCGACGGCGAAGCGTTGCGCCTGTCCGCCCGAAAGCTCCTGCCCGTCCTTGAAGTACCGCGAGATGACGGTCTGCTCCCCCTTCGGCAACTCCGCCATGACCTCGTCGGCGCCGGATTCGACCAAGGCTTGCGTCCATTGTGGACCATCCAGCGCACTGGGCAGCCGCCCGATGCGGATGCTGTTCCGCGCGGTCATCGGCCACCGGGTCGGTTCCTGCGAGATGACCGCGATCTGCTCGTGCAGCGACTCGGCGGCCACCGAAGCGACATCGACCCCGTCCCACAGCACCCGGCCGCTGGTCGGCAGGTACAACCCGGTCAGCACCTTGCCCAGCGTGGTCTTCCCGCTCCCGTTCGACCCCACCAGCGCGACCACCTCACCACGCCGCAGCGTCAGCGAAATCCCGTCCAGCGCCGGTTTCTCCTGCCCCGGATAGGTGAAAACCACCTCCTCCAACCGGATCACCGCCGGGTTCCGCGGTGCCGCCACCCCGGACGGCCGCCGCGCCCGTGCCTTCGACTGCTCCTTCAGCTCCCGGTGGAAATCGACGTAGAACGACTCCTCGAACAGCGTGTTCACCGCGTAGATCGTGTTCGACAGCGAAGTCGACGCCGTGCGCATCGCCACCACCGCCGTGCCCGCCAGCGCCAGCTCCATCGCCCCGGTGTAGAGCAACCACCCCAGCACCACGTACGCCAGCCCGGTGCCGAACCCGGCCAGCACCCGCCCCAGCAACCGGATCAGCGTGGTCTGCCGCTCCAGCCGCACGTCCGACGCGGTCAGCTCGTCGCACAGCGCGCGGTGCTCGGCCAGCAGCGGCGACTGCAGGGTCAGCGCGTGCCGCTCCAGTGCGGCGTCCCGGCCGGTGAGCACGTCGTCGACTATCCACTTGCGACGCTGCCGCCCGACCAGGTGCAGGAAGGTCCGGTAGTTCAGCTTCGCCACCCGCATCGAGGCCCAGCCGTCCGCCGCCGCGGCCACCAGCAGCACCGGCGCCAGCCACGGGTGCAGCAGCCCCGCCGTGACCACCGCGGCCAGCATCGCGATCAACGACGAGCACAGGTCCGACAACCGGGTGACGCTCTGCGCCACCGCCCGCACCCCGTACTGCCCGCCCTGCCGCGCCAGCTCGCGGAAGTCCGCGTCCTCGAAGGCGATCAGGTCGACCGTCACCACGGCGACGGTCACCTCGTCCTCGGCCAGCCGCTCCACCCGCGGCTTCAGCTCCCCCTGCACCGCCCCGACCGCCGACTCCAGCAGCGCCCGCAACGCGTACGACGCCACCAGCACGGCGATCGCGGGCAGCGAGGCCAGCACCCGGTCCGGCGTCGGCCCCGACTCCAGCAACCGGGTGAACACGTCCGCCGTGGCCAGCAGGCCGAACGCGGTCACGCACCCGGAGAGCACCTGCAGCACGCCGAGCAGCACGGTCAGCCGCGGCGAGGTCCGCCACGCCAGCCGCAGCACCATGGCGGCGGCACGCGGCATCGCCCGGACCGTCGCCCAGGTGCTCGAGGCGGCCACGCGCCGATCGACGGCCGCCCATTCCGGCTCGTCGATCTCGTCGGTGCCGATCAGCCGTTCGCCCACCCGGGCAATCATCCAGGGGGGACCGACAAAAACCGATCGACGACGGTGACCCCGTGGTGCGCGGCGACCGGTTCGTCCATCGCCACCAGCACGTCCGGTACTTCGTCCAGGGCAATCCGGCGGCCGATCAACCGCTCCAGCTTCAGCCCAGCGGAAGTCACCAGCGACAGCATCTCCGGGTACTCGTGCGCCTGCAGCCCGTGCGTGCCGACGATGCGCAACTCCCCGGCGATCACCTCGTGCATGGCGATCGGCGGCACCCCCTGCTCCGGTGGCATCAAGCCGACCTGCACGTGGACCCCCCGCTTCCGCAACGAGGAGATCGAAGCGGCGCACACCCCCGGCAGCCCGACGCAGTCCAGCGACAGGTGCGCCCCGCCACCGGTGACCTCCTTGACCGCCGCGGCCGTGTCCCCACCGGGAACGGTCGCCTCGGCACCCAGCTCGACCGCCAGCGACAACGCGGCGGGCGAGGGGTCCACCGCGACCACCCGCGCCCCGGCCGCCACCGCCAGCATCACCGCCGAGAGCCCCGCCCCACCGCACCCGTGCACCGCGACCCACTGCCCCGCCCGGACCTCCCCCTGCCGCAGCACCGCGCGGAACGCCGTGGCGAACCGGCAGCCGAGCGCCGCGGCGGCGACCGGCCCGAGTTCGTCCGGCAACCGCACCAGGTTCACCTCGGCCCGGTCGATCGCGACGAACTCCGCGAACGAACCCCAGTGCGTGGCCCCCGGCTGGAACTGCCGGTCGCAGATGTGCCCGTGCCCGGCCAGGCACTGCGCGCAGGTCCCGCAGGCGCAGACGAACGGCACGGTCACCCGGTCACCCGCCGCCCAGCCGCGCACGCCGGAGCCCAGCGAGGCGATCCGCCCGGCCAGTTCGTGCCCGGCCACGTGCGGCAGCGTCACGCTGGTGTCGTGGCCCTGGAGGGAGTGCCAGTCGCTGCGGCACACGCCGGTCGCCTCGACGGCGATCACCACCCCGTCCGCCGACGGCACCGGATCGGGCACCTCCCGCACCACCGGGCGCACCCCGTACCGCTCGAAAACCACCGCGCGCATCCCACTCCCCGTCCCTGAGTCGACCCGAACCGGTGACGAGATCAAACTCTGCCCCCGGCGTCGCCGGGGAACCAGGGGGCAGCACGAGCGGGCTGGACCACGCGCTGAGCACCCGGCGACCTCGGTTTCCCGGTGTTGTCGCTGCTGGTCGTGGGGCTGACCCTGCTGGTCACCGCGGTCGCGATCGGGGCTGGCGTGGTCCGGCAAGCCCGGCCGGGGGCCGCCGCCGGGGCGGGCCGAGCAGGCGGCTGAGCGAGCCGGGCGGCACCTCGACCACGTCCTCCAGCGCGGCCAGCGCGGCCAGTGAACCGGGGCGTTCGGGGCGGCAGCGGCCCGACTGCCAGTAGCTCAGCGTGGCCAGGCTGACCGGCACCCCCCGGTCGAGCAGCCGGTACCGGATGCGTTCCAGGCCGAGCCCGCGCGCCCGGATGGCGGCCCGCAGCGCCGGCGCGAACGGGCCGGTCTCCAGCAGTGCCCGGACCTCTGGGCTTTCGGTGCGCATCATGGCGACTCCGCTCCTGGTACCGGCCCAGCAGCGTATGCCCGGGAACGGCTTGATCGGTAGCTTCGCGCCCGAAGCGCAACAATCTCGGCCCCGAGGAGGTCCAGAGTGTCCTAAATGGACCGGACAGCCACGCTGAGCGCCTGCGCGATCTCCTTGCCGAGCGCGTGCGTGGCGGCGTCCGGCGGCGAGCCGACCTTGACCACGATCGGGCCGCCGAACGGCTGGCGCTCCACCACCTCGATGCGCTCACCGAGGCCGATCGCGTGCTCGGTGAGGTAACGCAGCAGATCGGGGTCGGTGTCCCAGACCCGCACGATCTCGCCGACCACCCCCGGCTGCAGTTCGTCCAGGATCGCCGTCTGCAGTTCCTCGATGCTGCCGTCGGCGGCGGGGATCGGGTCGCCGTGCGGATCGCGCACCGGGTTGCCCAGCTTCACCGCGATGCGGTCGACCAGCCGGTCGGACACCGAGTGCTCCAGCGCGTCGGCCTCGGCGTGCACCTCGTCCCAGGTGTAGCCCAGCTCGGAGACCAGGTAGGTCTCGATCAGCCGGTGCCGCCGCAGCACCGCGCGGGCCAGCAGCTTGCCCTCGGCGGTCAGCTCGATGCCCCGGTACGGCACGTGCGTGACCAGGCCGTGCTGCGCCAGCTTGGTGACCATGCCCGACACCGAGGACGGGCTCACCTCCAGCCGTCCGGCCAGCGAGTTGTTCGACACCGCCTCGCCGCGTTCCACCAGCCCGTAGATCGCCCGGACGTAGTCCTCGATGGACGACGACCGCCGATTGGTGCTGTCAGACATGCCCCCCAGCCTACGGGTTCCGCCCAGGCCGCCAGCGGTACCGGATCCAGCCGGGCACCGGTTCCGCGCCGAGCCCGCGGTAGAACGCCTCGGCCTTGGTGTTCCCGGCCTGCATGTCCCACTCGACCCGGCCGGGGGTGCGCCGGGCCAGTTCCTGGAGCAGTTCGCGGCCGAGGCCGTGGCGGCGGTGCGCCGGCCGGACGAACAGGTCGTCCAGCCAGATCCCCGGCCTCGCCTCCCAGGTGGAGAAGTTCCACGAGCAGAAGGCGAAGCCGGCCACCTCGGCCGACTCCGGCGGTGAGGCGATCAGCACCCACGCCTTCGGCGACGGCCCGAACAGGAACCCGCCCAGCTCGGCCCGGTCCAGCTTCAGGTCGTCCTTGCCCTCGTAGACCGCGTGCTCCTCGATCAGCGCGCAGATCTCCTCGATGTCACCGGCGACGGCGTCGCGAACCGGCATCAACCCTCCTCTGTGTCGTCTGCTCGGGGGACGACCCCCGGACCCCCACCGAACTGCTCGTGAACGATTTCGCCACCGACCGCGGTCGCGAGCACCCCGGCTTCCGGCAGGCTCTCGGCCACCGTCGGGTCGGCCGACAACACCACGAAGTCGGCCAGCTTGCCGGGCGTGAGCGTGCCCAGGTCGTGTTCCCGGAACGCGGCGTAGGCCGACCCGTGCGTGTAAGCACGCAGGGCCTGTTCCGGGGTCAGGCGTTCCCGCGGGCCGAGCACGTGGCCCCCCGCGGTCTCGCGCCGGACCATGTCGTTGAGGCCGAGCAGCGGCGCGCCGTCCACCACCGGCCGGTCCGAGCTGGCCGGGAGCACGCACCCCGCGTCGAGCACGCTGCGCAGCCGGTAGCACCAGCCTTCGCGCTCCGGCCCGAGCGCCGCGCGCATGCCGTCGCCGATCTCGTTGACGAACCGGCCCTGCGGGGACGGGATCAACCCCAGGCCGGCGAGCTTCGCCACCTCGTGCGGCCGCAGCACACCGCAGTGCTCGATGCGGTGCCGGTGGTCGGTGCGCGGGTGCGCGGCCAGCGCGGCTTCGTAGGCGTCCAGCACGGTGGTCACCGCGCGGTCGCCGATCGCGTGCGTGGCGATCTGCCAGCCCGCGCGGTGGGCCCGCAGGATCGTCTCGGCCAGTTCGTCCTCGGGGACCTGGAAGTACCCGCGGTTGCCGGGGTCGTTGGCGAACTCGTCGTGCATCGCCGCGGTCCGCCCGATCAGGGAGCCGTCGGCGAACAGCTTCATCGGCCCGATCCGCAGCCATTCGTCGCCGAACCCGCTGCGGATGCCGAGGTCGATGCCGAAACCCACGCCTGTGCCGTCCTCGAGGTCGTGCAGCACGGTCGAGGCCACCATCACCGTCGCCCGCACGCCGAGCAGGCCCCGGTCACGGGCGAGCTGGTAGGCGGCGACCTCGGCGGGTGTCTCCCCGACCAGCCCGCCGCCGACCCCCGCCTCCTGCACGCTGGTGACGCCCTCGGCCAGGAACCGCTCGGACGCCCGGCCGAGGCCGCGGACCACGGTCTCCAGCGGTGTCGGGTAGGTCAGCGGGCGCAGCAGCAGCTGGGCCTGCTCCCGCAGCAGCCCGGTCGGGGAGCCGTGCTCGTCGGTGACCACGTCTCCGCCAACGGGCTTCTGCGCCAGGTCCAGCTGGTCCAGCACGCGGGAGTTGACCACGGTCATGTGCCCGGAGGTGTGCTTCAGCCGGACCAGGTGCTCCGGGGCCGCGCGGTCCAGGCCGTGCCGGGTGGGGTGGCCGCCGTCGAGCTTGTTCTGGTCGTACCCGCTGCCGACGATCCAGCCGCCCGGTGGCAGTTCGCGGGCCCGCGCGGCGATGGCGTCGTAGACCTCGCCGACGCTGCGGCAGGCACCCAGCGGCACGTCGTCCAGGCCCATGCCGAACCAGGCCATGTGGTTGTGCGCGTCGTGGAAACCGGGCACGACGAACGCGCCCGCCAGGTCGACCCGGCGGCGGGCCGACAGCTCGCGGGCGTCGTCACCGAGGGCCACCACCCGGCCGTGGAGCACCGCGAAGGCATCGGTGCGCCCGTCGCCCGTCCACACCCTCGCGTTCTCGTACACCGCGTCCACCAGCATGAACTGACCCTATCGATCGATCGATCGGACGTCTAGGCTGAGCACCATGGGCACCGTGGAACTCACTGTCGAAAAGGGCGTCGCCGAGGTCTGGCTGAACCGGCCCGACCGGCTCAACGCCGTTTCCGCCGAACTCGTCGAAGACCTGCTGGGCGCGCTCGACGCGGTGGCGGGGTCCGGGGCGCGGGCCGTGGTGCTCGCCGGGCGCGGCCGGGCCTTCTGCGCCGGTCACGACCTGAAGGAACCGGTTCGGACGGGTGATTCGAGGCACCGGATCGAGCGGTTGCAGGAGGTCACCCGGCGGCTGCGCAACCTGCCGCAGCCGGTGATCGCCGCGGTGCACGGGTACGCGGTGGGTGCCGGGGCCGAGTTCGCGCTCGGCTGCGACCTGATCCTCGCCGCACCGGACGCCGTGTTCGCCTTTCCCGAGGTCGGTCTCGGCCTCAGCGTGACGGGGGCGGCTTCCCGGCTGCTGCCGCTGCTCGTCGGGCCGCTCAAGGCCAGGGAACTGCTGCTGTTCGGCGAGCAGATCGAGGCACCGGCGGCCGAGGGCATGGGACTGGTGAACAAGCTGACCGGCGCCGACGACCTGCACGAAACCGCACGGGAGTGGGCGGAGCGGCTGGCCGGCCGGCCCGCGGCCGCGGCCACGCTGGCCAAGCGCGCCGTCGACCACGGCATCGACTCGGCGCTGGAGGCCGCGCTGGAACTCGAAGTGGCCCACGCGCTGATCACCGAGACCTCCCCCGACTTCGCCAGGTCGGCCGACGAGTTCCGGAACCGCACGTGACCGCCCTCACCGAAGTCGACGACCTCGTCGCCCTGCTCGCCCGGGCCGTCGAGCAGTGGCCGGACCAGGAAGCCTGGCACTTCGACGCCACCGGCGACCGGCTCACCTTCGCCGACGTCGACCGGCGCAGCACCGGCTTCGCCGTCGCACTGGCCGAACGCGGCGTCGAGCGCGGTGACCGCGTCGCGGTGATGCTGCGCAACCAGCCGGAGTTCCCGTTGCTCTGGCTGGCGCTGGCCAAGCTCGGCGCGAGCCTGGTGCCGATCAACACGAACTACCGCGAACTCGACGGCAAGCACGTGCTCACCCACTCCGGGGCGAAGCTGGTGGTGGCCGCGGACGAGTTCGTGGCCCTGCTCACCACGATCGCCCCCGAAGGCACCGTGCTCACCCCCGGCGAACTGCGTGGAACCGGGCCCGCGTGGCAGTTCGAAGCCACCGGTGAGCAGGCGGCCAACGTCCAGTACACCTCCGGCACCACCGGCGCGCCGAAGGGCTGCGTGCTGCCGCACCGCTACTGGACCACGCTGGCGAAGTCGCTGGTGCTGCACGACCCCGAGGTCTACTCCGGTGACGTGCTGCTGACCGCGCAGCCGTTCCACTACATCGATCCACAGTGGAACGTCGCACTGGGGCTGGCGTCCGGGGCGAAGCTGGTGGTGCTCGACCGGTTCCACCCGTCCACCTTCTGGGCGAAGGTGCGCGAGCACCGGGTCACCTGGTTCTACTGCCTCGGCCTGATGCCCACGCTGCTGCTGCAGCAGCCGGAATCGCCGGAGGACCGCGAACACCACGTGCGGGCGGTTTTCGCCTCCGCCATCCCGCGCGAGCTGCACGCCGAACTGGAAGCGCGCTGGGGCGTGCCGTGGTACGAGGCGTTCGGCATGACCGAGACCGGCAGCGACATCCGGGTTTCCGCGGCCGACCACGACGAACTGGTCGGCACCGGCTGCATCGGCCGCCCGAACACCGCCCGTGAGGTGGTGATCGCCGACGAGCACGGCAAGCCGTTGCCGCGCGGGGAAACCGGGGAGCTGCTGATCCGCGGCATCGGGTTGATGCGGGGCTACCACGAGGATCCGGAGGCGACCGCGCACGCGTTCCGCGGTGGCTGGTTCCACACCGGCGACCTGGCGCGGATGGACCGCGGAGGACGCGTGTTCTACGTCGGCCGGACCAAGGACATGATCCGGCGCAGCGGCGAGAACATCTCCGCCGACGAGGTGGAACGCGCGCTGCTGCTGCACCCGGCGGTCCGGCTGGCCGCGGTCATCGCCGTCCCGGACGAGCTGCGCGGCGAGGAGATCAAGGCCTACGTCGTGCTCAGCGGCGAGCACGCGGTCGACCCGGAGGAGCTGGCGAGCTTCTGCGGGGAGAAGCTGGCGTACTTCAAGGTGCCGCGGTTCTGGGTCTACGCCGACGCGCTGCCGCTCACCCCGTCCGAACGGGTGGCCAAGGGTGAGCTGCGCAAACAGGACCCGCGGGCGGGCGCGTACGACCGGGCGGAGTCGCGGTGGCTGCCGTGACCACCGGCGACCGGGTGCGCGAGGCCGCCGTGCGGTTGTTCGCGGAGAAGGGTTTCCACGGTACCGGCATCCGCGATCTGGCGCAGGCGGCGGGGTTGTCCTCGGCCAGCCTCTACCACTACATGGGCACCAAGGAGGAACTGCTCGCCGGGCTGATGCGCGAATGCCTGGAAAGGCTGCTCGACGGGGCAGCCAGGGCCACCGAAGGCGTTGCGGATCCACGGGAACGCCTCGGCAGGCTGGTGGTGCTGCACGTGCTCAGCCACGCGCTGCAGCCCGACGAGACGCGGGTGGTGGACAACGAACTGCGGGCGCTCTCCCCCGCCGCGCAGGCACCCGTGGTGCGCCTGCGGGACGCCTACGAGCGGTTGTGGGCCACCGCGATCGCCGACGGCGTCGACGCCGGGGTGTTCACCGCCGAGGAGCCGTCGGTCACCCGGCTGGCGCTGCTGGAGATGTGCAACGGCGTCTCACGGTGGTACTCGCCACACGGCCCGCTGACCCTGGAGGCGCTGGCCGCCGAGTACGCCCGGCTGGCGATGCGGGCGCTGGAGAGCACCGGAAAGGACCCCGAGCCGGATCTCCGATATTGCCGAGCGGTGGTCGCGGACGTGTGGAACACGCCAAATCCGCACGCGGCGCCTTGCTCGAACGGCATTACTGGGGGACGCTCGAAGGGTGACTGAGCACACGATCCAACTCGAACTGGACGAATCCGGTCTCGCTCCCGGTCTGCCGACCCCGGAGAACCCCCGTGATCAGGTACAGGACGTACCGTATCGTCCGGTCGAATTCCGTGACGACGATCTGCCCGCGGCGCTGGAACGCTGCGCGACCTGGCTCCGCCAGGCGCAGGAATGGCTCGGTGAGCCCATCGACGTGCTGGCCCTGCACCTGGACTACGACGAGCGGGAAGGCCGGCCGTACTACGACCTCAAGCTCCTCTGCAACGAGGAGGATCTGGCCGGCGTTCCCATCGCCGTCCGCGCCCAGTCCAGCTAGACCGAGTTCAGGACCCAGGTTTCACCAGGACGCGTGCCAGCCGGCCTTCGGCCAGCTCGCCGAGGGCCGCAGGCACGCCGTCCAGGCCGACCTCCCGGCTGACCAGCGCCGGGAGGTCGAGCCGCCCCGCGCGCACGTGCTCGATGTACTCCGGCAGCTGCCGATCCGGGTCGAACGAGCCGTTCACGCAGGTCAGGATGCTGCGTGCGAAGTGGTAGAGCTCCAGTGAGCTGAACTGGACCACCTCGGTCCGGCCGCCGATGCCGACCACGGTGAGCTTGCCCCCGCGCCGGGCGGTCTTCCAGCCGTCCTTGATGGTCGCGGCCAGCCCCACGCAGTCGAACACGTGGTCCGCGCCACGACCCCCGGTCAGCGCCTTGACCCGCTTGCGCACCTCCGGCCCGGCGAGCAGCGTCTCGGTGGCGCCCATCGAAGCGGCCAGCGCCAGCTTCTCCGGCACCCGGTCCACCGCGATGATCGGCGCCGCCCCGGCGATGCGCGCGCCCTGCACCGCGGCCAGGCCGACCCCGCCGAGGCCGACCACCACCACCGACTGACCACTTTGGACGCTCGCGGTGGACAGCACCGCACCCACCCCGGTGGTCACCGCGCAGCCGAGCAACGCGGCCAGGTCGAGCGGGATGTCCGCGGGCAGGCGGCGGCAGGCCGTCGCCGGAACCACGGTGTACTCGGCGAAACCGCCGACGCCGAGGCACGGGTGCACCGGGTCGCCGCCGGCGTCCACGCCGTGCGAACCGGCCCAGTGCCGTTCGATGTTCTCGCACAGGTACGGCTCGCCCTGCCCGCAGTACCAGCACTCGCCGCACGGCGGGTTCCACAGCAGCAGCACCGGGTCGCCCTCGGCGAAACCGTCGACGTCCGGCCCGGTTTTCGCGACCAGCCCGGAGGTCTCGTGCCCGAGCACCACGGGCTTGTTGTGCACCAGCGTTTCGTTGGCCACCGACAGGTCCGAATGGCACACGCTGGCCGCCGCCACCCGCACCAGCACCTCGCCGGGACCGGGCTCGCGGAGGGTGATCTCCTCCACGCGCGCCGGTTCGCCCGCCGCGCGCACCACCACCGCGTTGGTCCTCACCCGAGCACCCCGCCCACCTTGACGTGCCCCTTGAGCAGGTTGCGGGCGATGGTGCGCCGCTGGATCTCGTCGGTGCCCTCGTAGATGCGCAGCAGCCGCAGCTCGCGGTACCAGCGCTCGATCGGCAGCTCGCGGGTGTACCCCATGCCGCCGTGGATCTGCAGCACGCGGTCGACGATCTCGTTGGCCTTCACGCCGCCGTAGAGCTTCGCGATGGACTGCGCGTGCCGCGAGTCGAGGCCCTGGTCCACCTGCCACGCGGCGTGCAGCACCAGCCAGCGCAGCGCCTCCAGCTCGACCCCGGAGTCGGCGATCATCCACTGGATGGCCTGCCGCTCGGCGATCGGCGCGCCGAAGGTCTCGCGGGTGTTCGCGTGCTCGATGGCCATGGTGAGCAGCCGCTCGCAGGAACCGATGGCGCGGGCGGGCAGCAGGTAGCGGCCGCGGCCGATCCACTGCATGGCCAGCTTGAAGCCGCCGCCCAGCTCACCGAGGATCTGGCTCTCCGGCACCCGGACGTCCTCGAAGACCAGCGCGGCCGGCCCCCACTCGCCCATCGTGTCGATGTACTCCGAGCGCCAGCCCATGTCGCGGTCGACCAGGAAGCAGGTGACGCCGCCGTCGGCGCCCTTCTCCGGGTCGGTGATCGCGAAGACCATGGTGAAGTCGGCTTCGTTGCCGCCGGTGATGAAGGTCTTCTCGCCGTTGATCACCCAGTCGGAGCCGTCCTTGCGGGCCGAGGTGCGGATCGCCTTGGCGTCCGAGCCCGCCCCCGGTTCGGTGATGGCGAAGCAGGACTTCCGCTCCCCGGAGATGGTCGGCAGCAGGTAGCACTGCTTCTGCTCCTCGTTGGCGTGGAACAGGATGTTGTCCGCGGCACCGCCGAAGCGGAACTGCACGAAGGTGCGCCCCAGTTCGGCCTCCAGCAGCGCGGTCATCACCGCGGACAGCCCCATGCCGCCGTAGTCCTCCGGCGTCTGCACCCCCCAGAACCCGGATTCCTTGGCCTTGAGCTGCAGTTCGGTGAGTTCGTCGCCGGTCAGGCCCGGCTGCCCGGCGCGTTCGCGCCGCAGCACCTCCTGCTCCCGCGGGACCAGCTCCCGCTGGACGAAAGTGCGCACCCAGTCACGCACTTCGCGTTCTTCGACACTGAGGGTGAAGTCCATCGGCCAGCCTCCGCAGATAACTAAGCGCTTGCTTAGTCGACGGTAGCACTCGACTGTACGAAGACCAGGTGTTGCCGTAGGTTTCGCCCGGAAAACTGATCACCGGGTTCGCGTGAGGAGAGCCAATGACGACCGAACCGGCGCGGGCGCGGCGCCGCGACCGCACGCACTACCTCTACCTCGCGGTGATCTTCGCGGTGGGGCTCGGGATCGCGGTCGGCCTGCTGGCCCCGGAGCTGGGCAAGGAGCTGAAACCGCTCGGCACCGCGTTCGTCAACCTGATCAAGATGATGATCTCGCCGATCATCTTCTGCACCATCGTGCTCGGCGTCGGCTCGGTGGCCAAGGCGGCGAGCGTCGGCAAGGTCGGCGGGCTGGCCATCGGCTACTTCCTGGTGATGTCCACCGTGGCGCTGGTGATCGGCCTGGTGGTGGGCAACATCCTGCACCCCGGCGACGGGCTGGACCTGACCGAGTCGGTCGCGAAGTCGGGCCAGAGCCAGGTCAAGGAGAGCGAGTCGACCACCGAGTTCCTGGTCGGCATCATCCCGACCACCCTGGTCTCGGCGTTCACCGAGGGCGAGGTGCTGCAGACCCTGCTGGTCGCGCTGCTCGCCGGGTTCGCCGTGCAGAAGCTGGGCGCGAAGGGCGAGCCGATCCGCCGCGGCATCGAGCACATCCAGCGGCTGGTGTTCCGCATCCTGGCGATGATCATGTGGGCGGCACCGGTCGGCGCGTTCGGCGCGATCGCCGCGGTGGTCGGCGAGACCGGCTGGGCGGCCCTGCGCAGCCTCGCCGTCATCATGGTCGGCTTCTACCTGACCTGCGCGCTGTTCGTCTTCGTCGTGCTCGCGGCGCTGACCTGGCTGTTCGCCAGGGTCAACCTGTTCAGCCTGCTGCGCTACCTCGGCCGGGAGTTCCTGCTGATCCTGTCCACCTCGTCGTCGGAGTCGGCGCTGCCGCGACTGATCGCGAAGATGGAGCACCTCGGGGTGAGCAAGCCGGTCGTCGGCATCACCGTGCCGACGGGGTACTCGTTCAACCTCGACGGCACCGCGATCTACCTGACCATGGCCTCGCTGTTCATCGCCGAAGCGCTGAACGCGCCGCTGTCGGTCGGCGAGCAGATCTCGCTGCTGGTGTTCATGATCATCGCGTCCAAGGGCGCCGCCGGGGTGACCGGCGCCGGGCTGGCCACGCTGGCCGGCGGCCTGTCCTCGCACCGGCCGGAGCTGGTCGACGGGGTCGGTTTCATCGTCGGCATCGACCGGTTCATGTCCGAGGCGCGGGCGCTGACCAACTTCGCCGGCAACGCGGTGGCCACCGTGCTGATCGGCACCTGGACCAACCAGATCGACCGGGAGCAGGTGCACGAGGTGCTCACCGGGCGGCAGCCGTTCGACGAAGCGACGCTGCTCGACGAACATGGTGGGGACGGGGAAGACAGAGCACCCGCGACGACCAAGGAGAGTTCGTGATCGACTGCACGGTCTGGTGGGCGGCCCCGCTGCCCGCCACCGCGGACCGGCTGGCCCTGCTGGCTCCCGAAGAGGTCGACCGGTACCGGGCGTACCGCAAGGACGAGGACAAACTGCGCTTCCTGACCGGGCGCGTGCTGGCGAAAACGGTCTCCGGTGAGCGGCTGGGCCGGGCGCCGGGCTCGATCGAGCTGGACGCGACCTGCGAGGACTGCGGCAAGCCGCACGGCCCGCCCCGGGTGCCCGGTGCGGACTTCCGGTTCTCCATCTCGCACTCGGGCGACTGGATCGGCCTGGCCATCGCGGACGCGCCACTGGGCCTGGACGTGGAGACCGCCACCCGGCGCGCGGACGACTCGCTGATCGAGTACGCGTTGAACGACGACGAGCGCGCGGCGCTGACCGGCCTGTCCGGGCCCGAACGCACCGAAGCCTTCTTCACCTACTGGACGCGCAAGGAAGCGCTGATGAAGGCCACCGGGCGCGGCCTGAAGATCCCGTTGCAGGCGCTGACGCTGTCCCCGTTCGGCGAACCGGCCCGCCTGGTCCACTCCGGCGACGCCGCGTTGTCACCGGAGGGCACGCAGATGGCCGACCTGCACCCCGGCCCGGGTTACCGCGCCGCGGTGGCCATCCTGACCACCGACGAGATCAAGGTGACCGAGTCGGTCTGGCCCGCCTGAAAGCGTGGCGAAAGCGCCGTGGCGAGCATGGTGCTCCGATCGAAAGGAGCACCATGCGACGGATCCTCGCCACGGCCGCCCTGCTGGCCACGGGCTTCGCCCTGACCCCCGCGTTCGCCTCGGCCGCACCGGCCTCGGTGGGCACGTGCAACGGGACCAAGAAGGTCGAACTCGGCAACGGCACCTTCATCCGGCAGCCGTACCACACCGGCACGGGCAGCCGGAACTGCGAACTGTTCCGCGGCACCTCGGGCAGTGCGGTGCAGACGCTCCAGCAGGCGCTGAAGCACTGCAACTTCGAAGCCAACATCGTGCTGGACGGTGATTTCGGCAGCATGACCGAGAAGGCGCTGACCTACGCCCAGGACCAGCTCGGCGTGGCCGACGACGGCATCTACGGCCCGAAGACGCGGGTGGTGCTGGGGTGGCCCGCGTACCACGCGAACGGCAAGCCGAACGGGAAGTGCGCCAAGGGCCATTGAAGCCCGGGCCGGAAGGTGGGTTCCCGGCTGCACCGGGACCCACCTGCCGCCCGCTCGGCCGGTCAGGGCTGAGGCAGGCCCATGGCACGCAACACGGTCGCGAACTTCGCCGTGGTTTCGGCGAGTTCGGCTTCCGGGTCCGAATCGGCGACGATGCCGCCGCCGGCGTACAGGCGCAGCGACCGCTCCGCGACTTCGGCGCTCCGGATGGCCACCGCCCATTCACCGTCGCCCGCCGCGTCCACCCAGCCGACCGCACCCGCGTAGTAACCGCGGTCGAACGGCTCCAGTTCCCCCACCACGCGCCGGGCGGCGGCGGTGGGCGTGCCGCAGACGGCCGGGGTCGGGTGCAGGGCCGCCGCCAGCCGCAGCGCGGTGGTGGACGGGTCGGTGAGCTTGCCGGTGACCGTGGTGCCGAGGTGCCACATCGTCGGTGTGCCAACGACTTCCGTCGGCGCCACGCGCAACTGCGTGCAGAACGGCCGCAGCACCTCCACCAGGTCCTCGACCACCACGGCGTGTTCGCGACGGTCCTTTGCGGACTCCGCCAGGTGGCGGGCGTTCTCCGCGTCGATGCGCGGGTCGGCCGCACGCGGCGCGGATCCGGCGTGCGGGTGGGAGACCACCCGGTCGCCGTGCCGGGACAGGAGCAGTTCCGGTGTCGCACCGACAAAGTTGCGGCCGCCGGGCAGCGGGGTGGCGAAGGTGAACCCACCCGGGTTGCCCCGCACGAGGTTGCGCAGCAGGGCTTCCGGCCGGATCGGCTCGGCGAAGTCGAGGTCCAGCACCCGCGCCAGCACCACCTTGCGCAGGCGTTCGTCCCGCAGCAGCGAAACCGCGCGGGCCACGGCCGCCACGTGCGCGGCGGGCTCGGGCACCGGGCGCAGCGACAACGGGGCGGCAATTCCGCTGGGCGGCAGGGAAGCCGCACGCGGGTGCGCCGGAGCCCCGGTCCGGACTTCCGCGGGCAGCAGCACGTGCCCCGGCGAAGTGGCTCCGGGGCCGGTGTCGAACGGCAGGATGCCCGCGGCGAGCGGGATGGCGGGATCGGTCAGCGCCTCGGCCACCCGGTCGGCGAGCACCACCGGGTCCGCTTCGGACAGCGCACCGTCCACTCGGGAACCCAGCAGGGTGCGGCGCTCGGTGCCGAAGAAGAAGTCGCCGGCGGTGTACCCGTCCAGCAGGTCGGCCACCCGTGCACCTTCGTGCGCCGTCGCCGTCATCGGCTCACTCCCTCTCGGCGGATCCCGCGTCCACCCCAAGTCTCCGCGCGCCGCCGCGGTTTGTCCGTCGGCGGTGCGCCGGAAGTGAGCAAGAGCACCGTGCGCGAGAGCCGGTGACGAACCCCGTCACCGGCCCCGCACGCCTGGTGAGCTGCGCGAACTACTTCAGCGCGTCGATCAGCGCCTGGCGCTGGACGTCACCCAGCCCGGCGGCGCGCCGGTCCTCCGGAATCTTCGCCTGCTCGAGCAGCGCGGCGACCTTCACCGCACCCAGCCCGGGCACGGCCTTCAGCAGCTGCGTGACCTTGGTCTTGCCAATGGTCTTGTCCTCCTTGGCGCGGAGCAGCACCTTGTCGATGCTCTCCTTGCCGGACTTGATCGAAGCAAGCAGCTCGGAGCGGGCCTTGCGCGCCTCGGCCGCCTTGGCGAGGGCTTCGGCACGCTGCTCCGGCGTCAACGTGGGCAGAGCCAACGTATTAGTCCTTTCCTTCTCAGGTGTCCGCTTGTCGCGGCGGTGGCCGAAAGTCTCGACGCAGGCTCACGGCGTGCGCTGGCCAGGCCACCTCGTACCACCGGCCCAGTAAACGCCACGAGGCCCACCCTTGTGCAACCGACACGCACTTAGTACCCGTCCTCGCCGGTACGGGCAACCCCACATCCCCCGCCCCGGCCTGCGGAAACGCTTCCGGCCACTGTCCGGTTGGGAGCGATTCACCCCGCCGCCACACCCCTTGGGTGATCAACACCGGAACCGGTGACCGGCTATTCGGAACAGTCAATTTTGTTGGCAGCAAAGAAATGCCGGTAATTCCGCGGACAACTGCGCGCACCGGGGACCGGGGTCGGCGTCACCCGTCCGAAGGACTGCTCACAACTCGGCCACACCCGGTGCCGGACGGGCCGAGAACACTGCCCGATCGGCCCCCGCCGGATTAGAGTCGGCACGACTTTGGTCCACCGGAGCACCGATCGGGAGACGTCGATGTTGAGCACGATGCAGGATGGGCAACTTTCGCTCGGCAAATTGCTGCGCCACGGCAGCACCGTGCACGCCGCCAGTGAGGTCCGCACCTGGACCGGTACAGAGTCCCGCCGGGAGACCTACGGGGAACTCGGGGCGCACGCCGCGCGCCTGGCGAACGCGCTCCGCGGCCTCGGCGTCACCGGTGACCAGCGCGTCGGCACCTTCATGTGGAACAACGCCGAGCACCTGGCGGCCTACCTGGCCGTGCCCGCCATGGGCGCGGTGCTGCACACGCTCAACATCCGCCTGTTCCCCGAGCAGCTGGTGTTCGTGGCCAACCACGCCGAGGACCACGTGGTCATCGTGGACGGCACGCTGGTGCCGCTGTTCGCCAAGCAGCTGCCGCAGATGACGACCGTGCGCCACGTGCTCGTCGCCAACGGTGACCCTTCGACGCTCGAAGCACCCGAGGGCGTCCAGGTGCACTCGTACGCCGGCCTGCTCGCCGAGCAGTCGAGCGAGTTCGACTGGCCGGAAGTGGACGAACGCTCCGCCGCCGCGATGTGCTACACCTCGGGCACCACCGGTGACCCGAAGGGCGTGGTCTACTCCCACCGCTCGATCTGGCTGCACTCCATGCAGGTCTGCATGTCGGACTCGATGCGGCTGGCCCAGTCCGACTCCGCGCTGGCCATCGTGCCGATGTTCCACGCGATGTCGTGGGGCCTGCCGTACGCCGCGCTGATGGTCGGGGCCACGCTGGTGATGCCGGACCGCTTCCTGCAGCCGGAGCCGATCGCCCAGTTGCTCGCCACCGAGCAGCCGACCTTCGCCGCCGCCGTGCCGACCATCTGGCAGGGCCTGCTGCAGCACCTGGACCACCACCCGCAGGACATCTCGCACCTGCGCGAGGTGGTGGTCGGCGGGTCCGCCGCGCCGCCGTCGCTGATGCACGCCTTCGAGGAGCGCTACGGCGTGCCGATCCTGCACGCCTGGGGCATGACCGAGACCTCGCCGCTGGGCAGCGTGGCGCGCCCGCCGGAGTCCGCCACCGGCGACGAGCGCTGGCGCTACCGCTACACCCAGGGCCGCTTCCCCGCCTCCGTGCAGGCCCGCCTGATCGGCGACAACGGCGAGGAACTGCCGTGGGACGACGAGGCCGTCGGCGAACTGGAGGTGCGGGGACCGTGGATCGCGGCGGCCTACCACGGCGGCGCCGGGGTCGACCCGGAGAAGTTCCACGACGGCTGGTTGCGCACCGGCGACGTCGGCCGGATCACCCCGGACGGCTTCCTCACCCTGACCGACCGCGCCAAGGACGTGATCAAGTCCGGCGGCGAGTGGATCTCCTCGGTGGACCTGGAGAACGCGGTGATGGCGCACCCGGCGGTGGCCGAGGCCGCGGTGATCGGCGTGCCGGACGAGAAGTGGGACGAACGGCCGCTGGTGGCCGTGGTGCTGCGCGAGGGCCAGGCGGTCACCGCGGAGGAGCTGCGCGACTTCCTCGCCGGGAAGGTGGCCAAGTGGCAGCTGCCGGAGAACTGGACCTTCATCGAGGAGGTGCCCAAGACCAGCGTCGGCAAGTTCGACAAGAAGCGCCTGCGGGCCTTCCACACCGAGGGCAGGCTGGACGTCTCGCAGTTGTAGCGACGAACGGACTACGCCAAACGTGACAAATATTCGCGTTTGTCTTCCCCGGGGTTCATCCGGTGGTTACCGTCGTGCGCCAGCGTGCACGTGACCACCGGAGCCCTGGGGAGTACAGATGGCCGGACTGAGCAGGCGCGGTTTCGTCGCGGCGGCGGGTGCCACCGGCGCCGGGCTGCTGCTGAGCACCCCGATCGCCACCGCCTTCGACCGCGCGATGAGCCACGCCGCCACCAGGGCGGTGAGCACCGCGGGCACCACGCTGGAGGCCGTCGCCACCCCGGTCACCCCCGGGCCGGCGTACAGCAGGCTCACCGCGGGCCCCGGCTGGCCGCTGGTGGTGCGCGAGGACCTCACCGCGGCGAAGCCCGGCCGCGACGACCGGCGCACCGCCCTGGCCTCGTTCGTGCAGTGCACCGACCTGCACATCACCGACGTGCAGAGCCCGGCCCGGTTCGAGTACCTGCACCCGTTCACCGGCTCGGCGCACCGGCCGCAGGAAGCGCTGGGCCCGGCGGCCACCACCGCGCTGCTGCGCCGGGTCAACGGCCTGCCCGGCGGCCCGTTCACCGGCCGCCGCTTCGACTTCGTGATGACCACCGGCGACAACACCGACAACCACGAGCAGATCGAGCTGGCGTGGTTCCTCGACACGCTCAACGGCGGCACGGTCACGCCCAACACCGGTGACCCGGACCGCTACGAGGGCGTGCAGGACTCCGGGGCGCCGCTGTTCTGGAACCCGGGCGAGCCGCTGGACGACGCGTACACCCGGAAGGGCTTCCCGCAGCTGCCCGGCCTGCTCGACGCGGCCATCGCGCAGTACGACTCCCCCGGCCTGGACGTCCCGTGGCTGTGCACCTTCGGCAACCACGACAACACCCCGGTCGGCACCCTGCCGTCGAACCTCCCCGGCATCGACCACTGGTACACCGGCCGGTACAAGGTGATCGGCAAGGACGAGAGCGAGGCGAAGCAGCTCGCCGCCTCCCTCGACCGGGGTGGCGTCCCGGTCACGCAGCTGTTCGGCGGTTCCGGCACCATCCGCGAGGTCACCCCGGACGAGCGCCGCCGCACCTTCTCCACCGCCGAGTTCGTGCGGGCCCACCTCGACGCCGCCAACACCGGCCCCGGCCCGCACGGCCACGGCTTCACCGACGACAACGCCGACGGCCGCGACGTCTACTACACCTTCCGCATCGCGCCGGGCCTCACCGGGATCAGCCTGGACACCACCACGCTGGCCGGGCTCGCCGACGGGTCGATCGGCCTCCGCCAGTTCCTGTGGGTGGAGAAGACGCTCCAGCGCCACAGCTCGACCTACTTCGACTTCTGGGGCCGGAAGGTCACCCAGCAGGTCACCGACGAGCTGTTCGTGCTGTTCAGCCACCACACCAGCGACACGATGGGCAACCTCCTGCCCGACTCGCGGCACCCGCTGGAGCCGCGGCTCGACGGCCGCACCCTCGTCGGCCTGCTCAACCGCTTCCCCAACGTGCTCGCCTGGGTCAACGGCCACACCCACCTCAACGGCATCGTCGCGCACCCCGGGAAGACCCCGGCCCAGAGCTTCTGGGAGATCAACACCGCCTCGCACATCGACTTCCCGCAACAGGCGCGGATCATCGAGGTGGCCGACAACGGCGACGGCACGCTTTCGCTGTTCACCACGCTGGTCGAGGCCGACGCCCCGTACGCCGCGGACCACGGCGACACCTCCGCGCAAGCGCTTGCGTCGCTGTACCGCGAGCTGGCCTACAACGACATCCACGCCGACCCGGTCCGGCTGGGGCGACCGGCGGACCGCAACACCGAGCTGCTGGTGGTCAACCCGCTGGCCTGAGCCGGTGGCCGGTGTTATGAAGCTGCCGCCCGCGAGTGGTTTACACCAGTGTGCCGACCGGTGAAAATCTCTGACGCCCCGCAAGCCGGTACTGGAGGGTGGACCATGCGCGGACGTCTGCTGTTGTCGATGCTCTCGGTCGGGCTGCTGGCCGCGACCGCCACGCAGGCGAGCGCCGCCCCGCCGGCGCACGACGAGGCCATCGACTACCACGAATGGGCCTCGACCAGGGACTTCCGCGCCGGTCAGCTGGAGGGCGTGGCGCTCGGCCCGAAGGGGCTGCGGCTGTCGCGCCCGATCGGCACGATCGAGCGCACCGAGCCGGCGCTGGGCACCACGCGCAGCTACGAGTACGCCCGCTGGACCTCGCCGGACTACCGGCCGGGCTTCGACGCCACCGAGCTGATCGCCTCGTGGAACGCGCTCACCCCGGCGAAGACCTGGCTGCAGGTCGAGGTCGGGGCGACCACCGCCACCGGGGAGCAGACCGCCTGGTACGTCCTCGGCCAGTGGGCCTCCGGTGACCAGGACATCCACCGGACCACGGTGGACGGCCAGTCGGACGCGCACGCCTCGGTCAGCGTGGACACCCTGGTGGCCAACGACGGCGTGGCGCTGAGGTCCTACCGGCTGCGCGCCACGCTGTACCGGGAGGCGGGCAGCACGGCCACCCCGGAACTCCGCTCGCTGGGCGCGATGACCTCCAACGTGCCCGACCGGTTCGAGGTGGCGCCGACCCGGCCGGGCGTGGCCACCGGGATCGAGCTGCCGGTGCCGCGGCACGCGCAGAACCTGCACAAGGGCAACTACCCGGAGTACGGCGGCGGCGGGCAGAACTGGTGCAGCCCGACCTCGACCGCGATGGTCACCGAGTTCTGGGGCAAGCGGCCGAGCGCGCAGGACCTGGCGTGGCTGCCCGCGGACTACGTCGACCCGACCGTGGCGCACGGCGCCCGCCAGACCTACGACTACTCGTACGAGGGCACCGGCAACTGGCCGTTCAACACCGCCTACGCGGCTTCGCTCGGGCTCAAGGGCCACATCACCCGGCTGCACTCGCTGAACGAGCTGGAGACCTACATCGCCAAGGGCATCCCGGTGATCACCTCGCAGTCGTTCCTGGCCGAGGAGCTGGACGGGGCGGGCTACGGCACCGCCGGGCACATCTTCGTGGTGGTCGGCTTCACCGCCGGGGGTGACGTGATCGTCAACGACCCGGCCACGAACAGCAACGACACCGTGCGCAACGTGTACAAACGCGACCAGTTCGAGAAGATCTGGCAGCGCACCAAGCGGCACACCGCTTCGGGCGGTGTCGCCTCGGGGCCGGGCGGCATCGTCTACCTGATCACCCCGTAATTCATTCGGCTGTCGCGATTACCGCACACCGCGTGGCAGAGTGCGGGTGATTGACCCGACGCGGAAGGTGGTCGCGGATGCCATACGAAGTACAGGGCGTGGTCTCGCGGGCGAAGGGCGAGCCGGTCTCGCTGGAGACCGTGCTCGTGCCCGACCCGGGGCCGGGCGAGGCGGTGGTCTCGGTGCAGGCCTGCGGGGTCTGCCACACCGACCTGCACTACCGCGAGGGCGGGATCAACGACGAGTTCCCGTTCCTGCTCGGCCACGAGGCCGCCGGGGTGGTCGAGCAGGTCGGTGCCGGGGTCACCGACCTGGAACCGGGTGACTTCGTCATCCTGAACTGGCGCGCGGTCTGCGGCACCTGCCGCGCCTGCAAGCGCGGGCGGCCGTGGTACTGCTTCTCCACCCACAACGCCGGTCAGCCGATGACCCTGGCCGACGGCACGGCGCTGAGCCCGGCACTGGGCATCGGGGCCTTCCTGGAGAAGACGCTGGTGCACAGTGGACAGTGCACGAAGGTCAGCCGCGAGGCCGAGCCCGCGGTGGCCGGGCTGCTCGGCTGCGGGGTGATGGCGGGCATCGGCGCGGCGATCAACACCGGGTCGGTGGGCCGCGGTGACTCGGTCGCGGTGATCGGCTGCGGTGGTGTCGGCGCCGCGGCGGTGGCCGGGTCCCGGCTGGCCGGGGCGGACCGGATCATCGCCGTGGACACCGACGAGCGCAAGCTGACCTGGGCGAAGGACTTCGGGGCCACGCACACCTTCAACGCCGCGGGCAAGAGCGAGGACGAGGTGGTCGAGGCGATCCGGGAACTCACCGGGAGCTTCGGCGCGGACGTGGTGATCGACGCGGTCGGCCGCCCGGAGACCTGGCGCGAGGCGTTCTACGCCCGCGACCTGGCAGGCACCGTGGTGCTGGTGGGCGTGCCCACGCCGGAGATGAAGCTGGAGATGCCGCTGATCGACTTCTTCTCGCGCGGCGGTTCGCTGAAGTCCTCCTGGTACGGCGACTGCCTGCCGTCGCGGGACTTCCCCGTGCTGGTGGACCTCTACCTGCAGGGCAGGCTGCCGCTGGACCGGTTCGTCACCGAGCGGATCCCGCTGGACGGGGTGGAGCAGGCGTTCGCGCGGATGCACTCCGGTGACGTGCTGCGCAGCGTCGTGACTTTCTGAAGCAGCACCCGGAACCCCGGTCGGCCCCGCGGCCGGCCGGGGTTTTTCGCGGCCAAACCCCGGAATGGCTTTTCGCCCCCATTTCGTGAATCGCACCGGTGTGGTTTCCCCGGCGCACTTCACTCGTTTGTGTCGGCCGGTTGCATTGGCACAACGGCGGGATGATCGTGATCACAGACCCGCTGGAAACACCGGAAGCGAAAGGATGCGGTAGCCATGACCGGTACGATGCGCCCGCAGGACCTGATCGACTCACCCGTGGTCGACCAAGCCGGAAGCAAGATCGGCAAGGTGGGCACGGTCTACCTCTCCGACGAGACCCGTCAGCCGGAGTGGGTCACCGTGCGGACCGGGTTGTTCGGCCACCGCGAGAGCTTCGTCCCGCTCCAGGGCGCGGATCTGGAATCCGACGGCCTGCACGTCCAGGTGGACAAGGAACAGGTCACCGAGGCCCCGCAGATCGACGCCGACGGCCACCTGTCCCCGGAGGAGAGCGGGGAGCTGTACCGCTACTACGGCCTGCCGATGCAGCGCGACCGCGCCGGCGAGGACCGCGCCGACCGGGAGCGCAGCGGGATGCGCCCGGAGCAGGCCGCCGGTACCGCCGGGAAGACCGGCATGACCGGGAAGACCGGGAAAACCGGGATGTCCGGTGGCACCGGCCTGGCCGACGAGCAGCGGACCACCGGGAGGCACCGCGGCGGCGAGGAGATGGTCCGCTCCGAGGAGCGGTTCAACGTCGGCACCGAACGGGTCGAGACCGGCCACGTGCGGCTGCGCAAGTACGTGGTCACCGAGGACCAGCAGGTCTCGGTGCCGGTGAGCCACGAAGAGGTCCGGATCGAGCGCGAGCCGATCACCGACGCCGAAGCCCGGCGCGGTACCGAGATCGGCGAGGCCGAGCAGGACGTGGTGCTGCACGCCGAACGCCCCGTGGTGGACAAGGAAGCCGTGCCGGTGGAACGGGTCCGGATGGACACCGAGAGGGTGACCGACACGGAGACGGTCTCCGGTGAACTGCGCAAGGAGCAGATCGAGATCGAGGACGAAACCAAGGGTCGCGGGGACCGCTGAGCCAACGGTCGCGGGTGCGCGGGTGTTCGACAACCCCGCGCACCCGCGACCGTCCAACTCAGCCGATCAGCTTGCCCGGGTTCATGATGCCGGTCGGGTCCACCGCGGATTTCGCGGCGGCGAGCACCGACCGGCCGATTTCTCCGATCTCGGCCGCCAGGTAGGGCGCGTGGTCCACCCCGACCGCGTGGTGGTGCGAAATGGTGCCCAAGCCGGCGATCGCTTCGGAAGCCGCTTTTTTCGCGCGCCGCCACTGCCCTTCCGGGTCCTCGTCGGAACGCGCGGCGAGCACGGTGAAATACAGCGAAGCACCCGTTTCGTAGGCGTGCGAAATGTGGCACATCACCACCGGTGAAGCGAACGATTCCCGCAACGCCGACCGGACGGCGTCCCGCAGCCGGTCCAGCGAGGACCAGTGCGCGGCGGTTTCCAGGGTTTCCACGCAGACGCCGAGGTCGAGCAGGGCGTCCCGCTGGCGGGGCCCGTTGAACCGGCCCCGGCGCCACGACTCCCCCGCGGCCCGGCCGAGCGAAACGCCACCGGCCGCCCGCACCAGCTTCACCGTCTCCGCCCGGCGCAGGGCGAGTTCCCTGGTGGACTGCGCTTCCCAGCCGAGGACGAGCAGGCACGGCGCGGAAACACCGCGTGCCCGCAGGTACTTCCGCACGGCGGCGGTCTTCCAGCCCCCGCTCAGCGACAGCTGGACCTCGGTCTCGTCCTCATCGGACAACCGGGTCACGTCGGCCAGCGCACCCGCCTGGGCCAGCCGCCGCACCAGCTCGGCCGCCGTCACCCAGCCGTCCAGCACGAAGCCCTGGTAGCGGCGGACCTCCGCCACCGGCCGCACCCGCACCCCGACCTCGGTCAGCACGCCGAGCACCCCTTCGCTGCCCACGGCGAGCTGCCGCAGGTCCGGCCCGGCCGCCGAGGCCGGCGCGACGCCGAGCCGCCACTGCCCGCTCGGGGTGGCCAGCCGCACGCCGGTGACCATGTCCTCGAACCGGCCGTACCCGCTGGACGCCTGCCCGGCGGACCGCGTCGCGGCGAACCCGCCGATGGTGGCCCGCTCGTGGGACTGCGGCAGGTGACCGAGGGTGAACCCGTGCTCCGCCAGCAGTTCTTCGGCCCGCGGCCCGCGCACCCCGGCCTGCAGCACGGCGATCCGGGACACCGGGTCGACGGAGACCAGCCGGTCCAGGCGCAGCAGGTCGAGCGCGATCACCGCGGACTTGTCCCCGCGCGCCGCCCGCACCCCGCCGACCACCGACGTGCCGCCGCCGAACGGCACCACCGCGACGTCGAACCGCACGCACACGTCGAGCACGCGCTGCACCTCGCCGGGGTCGGCGGGCAGCACCACCGCGTCCGGCACCGGCAGCCCGCCGGGGTGCCGCCGGGCCAGCAGGTCCAAATAGGACAAACCGCCCGCGCGGCCCAGTCGTTCCGCACGCTCCGTTTGCACGTGCGGAATACCGACCACCTCGATCAGGGCCGCCTTCGCGTCCGCTGCCAGCGAAGATTCCGGTACCGGCAGGGCGGAAGCGGGCACGACCGGTGCCGGGGCACCGGGTTTCCCGATACGCTCGGTGAGCCAGCGCAGGGCCTTCGGCGGGAGGTGGGCCGCGTCCGCGCCTTCGGGCGTCCAGGCAACCCGCAGGCGGTGGTCAACTTGTGCACTCACCGGTATAGTGTGACATATGCCTGTCGAACGTAACATAACCGCAGCTCGCGGCGCTTCGGCTCTGGCCGACACCCGCAACCGGCAGGCCGCCACCCGGGTTTCCGACGACGTGCTGCTCGACGCGGCCCGCGAGTGCGTGCTCGCGGTCGGCGTGCGCCGCGCCACGCTCGCCGAGATCGCCCGCACCGCCAAGGTGAGCCGGATGACGCTGTACCGCCGGTTCCCCGACGTCCGCAGCGTGCTCGCGGCGCTGATGACCCGTGAGTTCGGCGCCTTGCTGCAGGGCGCGAGCACCCGGGGTGCCGCCGCGGAGACCGCACGCGGCAGGCTGGTGGAGAGCGCCGTCGAAGCGGTGCGCGCCCTGGTGGGCGACCCGCTCATGCGCACCGTGCTCGACGTCGACGCCGAACTGCTGCTGCCCTACATCGTCGAACGCCTCGGCGGCACGCAGCGCCTGGCCGAGCAGGTGATCAGCGCCCAACTCGCGGCGGGCTGGGCCGACGGCACCATCCGCCGCGGCGAAACCGCCGCGCAGGTGCGCGCGATCCTGCTGGTGGTGCAGTCGTTCGTGCTCTCGCTGCGGCCCGCCACCACCGATGTGGACGAAGAGGCGCTGCTCGCCGAGTTCCGGCACCTGCTCGACGCGGCGTTGCGCCCGTGAACCCGGCCTCCCTCAACGCCGCCCGGCGAGCCACCGAACTGGCGCAGGTGGCCGACGGCGAGCAGGTCGACCTGGCGGTGGTCGGCGGCGGGGTGACCGGGGCGGGCATCGCGCTGGACGCCGCCGCGCGCGGGTTGTCCGTGGTGCTGCTCGAAGCGAACGACCTGGCCTTCGGCACATCGCGCTGGTCCAGCAAGCTGGTCCACGGTGGACTGCGCTACCTGGCCAAGGGCGATTTCGCGCTGGCGCACGAAAGCGCGGTCGAACGCGGCATCCTGATGACCGTCACCGCGCCCCACCTGACCAGGACGCTGCCGCAGCTCTTCCCGTTGCACCCCACCACTTCGCGGGCGCAGCAGGGCGTGATCGCGGCCGGGCTGCACGCCGGGGACGCGCTGCGGCGCGTCACCCGCACCCCGGGCCGGGTGCTGCCGCGCCCGCGCACGATCACCCGCCACGAAGCGCTCGCCCTGGCTCCGGGTTTGCGGCGCAACGGTTTGCGCGGTGCGCTGTTGTCGTTCGACGGTGCTCTCACCGATGACGCCCGGCTGGTGGTCGCACTGGCGCGCACCGCGGCTTCGCACGGCGCCCGCATCCTGACCAAGGTGCGGGCGCACCAGCTGCTGGCCGACCGGGTGCGGGCGACGGACGAGCCGAGCGGGCAGGCGCTGGAGGTCCGGGCGCGGCAGGTGATCAACGCGACCGGCGTGTGGGCGGGCGAGCTGGTCGAGTCGGTCCAGCTGCGGCCGTCGCGGGGCTCGCACCTGATCCTGCGCGGCGAGGCGACCGGCACCAGCGTCAGTTCGGTGGTGATCGGCGTGCCCGGGGAGACCAGCCGCTTCGTCTTCCTGCTGCCGCAGCCCGACGGAAATGTCTACCTGGGACTGACCGATGAACCGGTCTCCGGGCCGGTGCCCGCGGTTCCCGTCGTTCCGGAGTCCGATGTGGACTTCCTGCTGGAGGTGGCTTCGTCGGCACTGGACCGGCGGCTGACCCAGGACGACGTGATCGGCCGGTTCGCCGGTCTCCGGCCGCTGATCTCGGGTGGCGGGCGGAGCGCGGACCTCTCGCGCAAGCACGCCGTGCTGCGGTCGCCGGACGGGGTGCTCACCGTGGTCGGCGGCAAGCTGACCACCTACCGCCGCATGGCCGCCGATGCCGTTGACGCGGCGGGGTTGCCGTGCGGCCCGTCCACCACGCACCGGCTCCCCCTGGTCGGCGCCGCTCCGCGGTCTCGTCTGTCCACAGTGGAGGCACCGCGGCGGCTGGTGGCGAAGTACGGCACCGAGGCCCCGCGGATCGCCGCGATCGGCGCGCTGGACCCCGACCTGGCCGCCCCGATCTTCGAAGGCAGCCCGATCACCGGCGCGGAAATCGTCTGGGCCATCCGGCACGAAGGCGCCCTCGACGTCGAAGACGTCCTGGAACGCCGCACCCGCCTCGCCCTCGTCCCCGCCGACGCCACCGCCGCCCACCCCCGGATCACCGACCTGGTGGCCCGCTCCCTCCAGGGTCTCCCCCGCTAGGAGTTCGCCGCCGCCCGGCCGACGCGGTTCGTTGGGTGAATTTGACTCGTCGTTGGGTTTTTGCAACAGTACGTTCCATGAGCCCGGTAAGACGTGGCAAGGAGCTGCCCATCCACAATCGGCTGCAGGTGTTGCGGGCGGAGCGTGGGATGAGCCGGGCGCAGCTGGCGGAGGCGGTGGAGGTCAATCCCCAGACGATCGGGGCGCTGGAGCGCGGGGACCACTACCCCAGCCTCGACCTGGCGTTCCGGATCTGCGACGTGTTCGGCCTCCCGGTCGAGGCGGTGTTCAACCGGCAGCCGTTCACGCCGCTGTCCACACAGGTCTATTCGAAGGGGAACCCATGAGCTCACTTCGCGAACGGTTCAGCGCGTCGTGGGACAAGCGGCTGGAGCACCAGGACCGCCGCGAACGCGAACGCGCGCGCATGCTGCCGAAGTGGCGGACCAGGGCGCACCGCCGCCGGATCACCCTGGTGGTGCTGCTCGGCGACCTGCTCATCGTCGCCGCGGCGGCGTTGGTGCAGCGGCAGAGCTGGTGGCTCTTCGCCGGGCTGTGGTTCGGCGGGTTCGCGGTGTGGATGGCCGGGTTCACCCTGCTGCGCGTGCTCACCGGCCGGATGAGCACCGCCTTCTCCGCCCTGCTCGACGAACGTGAGCGCGCCTGGCGCCAGCGCATCAACCACGCCGGTTACCAGGCCATGTTCGTCGTGATCCTGCTGACCTTCACCTACCTGATGGTGATCGCCGGCACCGAGAACGCGGCCTACCGCGGCGCGATGATGCTCGCCGCGCTGACCGTGCTCGGTGCTTCCGTACCCACCCTCGTCCTCGGCTGGTCCCTGCCCGACGACGACCCCGAGGACTTCGCAGAAGAGGAAACCGATGCCTGAGCAGCGACTGGAGATCGACGGGGTCTCCAAGCGATTCGGCGACCTGGTCGCCCTCGACCAGGTCAGCTTCGACGTGCGCGGTGAGCTGTTCGGCTTCGTCGGCAGCAACGGCGCCGGCAAGACCACCACCATGCGCATCGTGCTCGGCGTGCTGGCCGCCGACCGCGGGCAGGTTCGCTTCGGCGGCACCCCGGTCGACCACCAGACCCGCACGCGGATCGGCTACATGCCGGAGGAACGCGGCCTGTACCCGAAGATGAAGGTGCTCGACCAGCTGGTCTACCTGGCCCGCCTGCACGGCATGAGCACCGACGAGGCCCACACCAGCGCCGAGCACTGGATCAACCGGCTCGGCCTCAAGCAGCGCCGCGGTGAAGAGGTGGAAAAGCTCAGCCTCGGCAACCAGCAGCGCGTGCAGCTGGCCGCCGCGCTGGTGCACGACCCGGCGGTGCTGGTGCTGGACGAGCCGTTCTCCGGCCTCGACCCGCTCGCCGTGGACGTGATGAGCGAGGTGCTGCGCGAGAAGGCCGCGGCCGGGGTGCCGGTGGTGTTCTCCAGCCACCAGCTCGACCTGGTCGAGCGGCTGTGCGACCGCGTCGGCATCATCCGCGGCGGCCGCATGGTGGCCACCGGCGCGGTCGGTGAGCTGACCGCCGGCGCCGCGGGGCGCCTGCGGGTCACCGCGCCGCGGGCCACCCCCGGCTGGGCGGCGGCGGTGCCCGGAGCCCGCGTGCTGAGCGAGGGCACCACCACCGAACTGGAACTCGAACCGGGAGCCGACGACCAGGCGGTGCTGGCCGCCGCGCTGGCCACCGGCCCGGTCACCGAGTTCAGCCGCCGCCAGCCGTCGCTGACCGAACTGTTCCGCAACGTCGTCACCGAGGAGAAGGCCCGATGAACCCCACCCGCCCGGCCGGCGGCTTCACCGCCGTGCGGCTGGTCGCCCAGCGCGAGCTGAACACCCGGCTGCGCACCAAGTCGTTCATCATCGGCACGGTGCTGATCCTGGCCTTCCTCGGCGGGTACGTGCTGTTGCAGGCGTCGCTGTTCAGCGGCGCCGACGAGAAGACCGTGGGGCTGACCGGGCAGACCGCCAGCATCGCGGACACCCTGAAGCAGCAGGCGACGGCGCTCGGCGAGGAGATCGAGACGGTCACCATCCCCAACGTCGACGAAGGCCGCAAGCAGGTCGAGGCCGGCGACCTCGACGCCGTGCTCTCCGGCAGCCGCGCCGACCTGCAGGTGCTGGTGAAGACCGAGCTGGACCCGCAGCTGGGCGCCATCCTCAACCAGATCGCGCGGAACGAGGTGCTCGGCGGGGAACTGGCGCAGGCCGGTGCCGATCCCGAGCAGGTGCTGGCCACCGTGCAGGCGACCACGGTGAAGGTGACCCAGCTCGAGCAACCCGATCCCGACCGCGCGCAGCGGCTGGCCATCGGCCTGGCCATGGTGGTGCTGCTGTACATGAGCATCACCACCTACGGCTCGCTGGTCGCGCAGGGCGTGGTGGAGGAGAAGGCCAGCCGGGTGGTGGAGATCCTGCTGTCCACCGTGCGGCCGTGGCAGCTGCTGCTGGGCAAGGTGCTCGGGCTCGGCCTGGTCGGCCTGGTGCAGTTGCTGATCCTGGCCGGGGCGGCGCTGGCGATGACCACGATCTCCGGGGTGATCACGCTCTCCGGGGTGGCGGCGAGCACGATCGTCTGGGGCCTGGTCTGGTACCTGCTCGGCTTCTTCCTCTACGCCACCATCTTCGCCGGGGCCGGGGCGCTGGTTTCGCGTCAGGAGGACATGCAGTCGACGATGATGCCGGTGACCATGGTGCTGCTGATCGGCTTCCTGGTCGGCTTCAACGTGCTCATCCAGAACCCGGACGGCGGCCTGGCCGCGGCGCTCTCGCTGGTGCCGCTGCTCTCGCCGGTGCTGATGCCGGGCCGCATCGCGGCCGGGGTGGTCAGCGGCTGGGAGGTGGCGCTGGCGCTGGTGCTCACCCTCGCCGCGGTGGCGTTGTTCACCTGGCTGGGCGGCAAGATCTACCGCAACGCGGTGCTGCGCACCGGCAGCCGGGTCAAACTGGCCGACGCGCTGAAGGGCTGAAGTCCACAGTAGACAACGGTGCCCCTGACCGGAGGAGTCCGGCCAGGGGCACCGTCACAACGATCAGCGATCGGCGATCGGGGTGTAGTCCCGCTCCTTCTCGCCGGTGTAGATCTGCCGCGGGCGGCCGATCTTGGTGGCCGGGTCGTTGATCATCTCGCGCCAGTGCGCGATCCAGCCGGGCAGGCGGCCGAGGGCGAACAGCACGGTGAAGTACTGCGTCGGGAAGCCGAGCGCCCGGTAGATCAGTCCGGTGTAGAAGTCGACGTTCGGGTAGAGCTTGCGCTCGATGAAGTAGTCGTCCGAGAGCGCGGTCTCTTCCAGCTTCTTCGCGATGTCGAGCAGCTCGTCGTTGACGCCGAGCTTGCCGAGGATGGAGTCCGCGGTGGTCTTGATGATCTTCGCGCGCGGGTCGTAGTTCTTGTAGACCCGGTGCCCGAAGCCCATCAGGCGGACACCCTTTTCCTTGTTCTTCACGCGGTTGACGAACTGCGCCACGTCGCCGCCGTCGGCCTTGATGCCCTCGAGCATGTCCAGCACCGCGCTGTTGGCACCACCGTGCAGCGGGCCGAACAGCGCCATGATGCCCGCCGAGATGCTGGCGAACAGGTTGGCCTCGGACGAGCCGACCAGCCGCACGGTCGAGGTGGAGCAGTTCTGCTCGTGGTCGGCGTGCAGGATGAACAGCAGGTCGAGCGCCTTGGCGACCTCGGGGTCGACCTCGTACGGCTCGGCGGGCAGCCCGAAGGTCATCCGCAGGAAGTTCTCCACCAGGCCGTAGGAGTTGTCCGGGTAGAGGAACGGCTGCCCGATCGACTTCTTGTAGGCGTAGGCGGCCAGCGTCGGCACCTTCGCCAGCAGGCGGATGGTGGACAGCTCCACGTTCGGCTCGTCGAACGGGTTCAGCGAGTCCTGGTAGAAGGTGGACAGTGCGGACACCGCGCTGGAGAGCACCGGCATCGGGTGCGCGTCGCGCGGGAAGCCGTCGAAGAAGCGCTTGAGGTCCTCGTGCAGCAGGGTGTGCCGGTTCACCTTCGAGGTGAACTGCTCCAGCTGCGCCGGGGTGGGCAGCTCACCGTAGATCAGCAGGTAGGAGACCTCGATGAAGTTGGAGTGCTGGGCGAGCTGCTCGATCGGATAACCGCGATAGCGCAGGATTCCGGCGTCACCGTCGATGTAGGTGATGGACGAGGAGGCGGCGCCGGTGTTCACGAAACCGGGGTCGAGCGTGATGTACCCGGTGGAAGCCAGCAACTTGCCCAGTTCGATACCGGGGGCGCCCTCGACAGCGTGAACCACTTTCAGCTCGTGCTCGCCGTTCGGCAGCCGCAGCGAAACGGTCTGGGAGCCGCTCGGCGCGGACGTAGCGTCCGACATGAAAGTCCCTCTCACTGTTCGCACGGGCCGGCGGCGCCTGCAGGTCGCACAGTTGCCTCATGTCACGCGCGAGGCGGCCGTTGGCCTCGCTGCACACCGCCCCGCTGGGGTATGAATTCTCCTCTACGCTAGTCGAGAGGGGGCCCCTCGCGCAGCCACTGTGTTATCCGTGACGAACGGTTTGCGACGAGATTCACACGCCCGGTGAGTGTTCGCGTTGTCCGAACGTGTCCAGCTCGGCCTCGGTGGGCGGTTCGGCGCCGCTGCGGGAGACGGTGACGGCCGCCGCGCGGGCGGCGTGGGTGAGCGCCTCGGCCCAGGCGGCGGGGTCCAGCTCGGCGGGCTCGCGCACGTCCCGCTTGGCGAACCAGGCCAGCAGCGCCCCCTGCACCGTGTCGCCGGCGCCAATGGTATCGACCAATCGGGCGGGTGCCGACGGGACGCGGGCCCGCTCGCCTTCCCGGGTGTACGCGGCGAGGCCGGCCGCCCCATCGGTGAGCACCACCGCACCGGCGCCCGCGTCGAGCCACGACCGCGCGGCGCTCACCGCGTCGGCGCCGTCGGCGAGCCACCTGGCGTCCTCCACCGAAAGTTTCAGCAGCCGGACGTGCGGCAGCCAGGAGGCGAACCGGGCGCGGTAGGCGGCCGGGTCCCCGATCAGGGCGGCCCGGATGTTCGGGTCCAGCGCGGTCAGCAGCCCGCGTTCGGATTCCCGGTGCAGCAAGGATTCGTACGCCGACACCCCGGGTTCGAGCACCATGCCGAGGGTGCCGAGCGAAAGCACCCTGGCCGGCTCCGGCAGCGGGCCGGGATCGGTGACCAGCCGGTCCGCGGTGCCCTCGGTGTAGAAGGTGTAGTGCGCCGAGCCGGTCTCGTCGAGCGCCACCACGGCCAGCGTGGTCGGCTCGTCCCCGCGCTGCACCAGCGCGGTGTCCACTTGGGAGGCGTGCAGCCTGGCGAGCAGCGCCTCGCCGAACCGGTCGGTGGAGATCCGGGACAGGAACGCCGACGGCGCGCCGAGGCGCGCCGCGGCGAGCGCCGCGTTGTACGGGCCACCGCCGAGGCGGGGCAGCAGCGGCCGGAGGCCACCGTCCAGAGTGGACTCTCCGGGCACCAGGTCGACCAGTGCTTCACCACCGACAACGATCACGCGGAGGATGCTACCCCGCGGCCAACCCGCCGAGTAGTAGTTCGGCGAGCGCGGTGAACGCCTCGGCGTCGGAGACCTCCACCCGCGAGGCGATCACCCCGGTCTGGATGCCCTCGATGATCAACCCGGCCATCTCCGCGATCAGATTGGCCTGGACGGTCCGGAAAACGCCGTCCCGGACACCCTTGTTGATGAAGCCGCGGATGCGCTCGGCCGCCGCCCGGCTGTTCAGTTCGTAGGCCGCCCGCGCCGGTGGGAACTCGGCGATGTCGCGCATGAACGCCGCGGAGGCCCGCTTGAGGTGCTCGGCGGCGCCGTCGAGGTAGACGCCGATCAACTGCCTGGCGTCGTCGAGGCCGGCGATGCTGGCCTCGATCCGCTCGGCCGCGCCCCGGAAGAAGCGGCCGACGACCTTCACCGCGAGCTGCTCCTTGCTCGGCGCCAGCGCGTACAGCGTCGACTTCGAGCAGTGCATGCGGGTGGCCAGGTCGTCCAGGGTGAACTCGGCGAAGCCCTCGGCCAGGAAGAGTTCCTCCAGGTCAGCGAGCAGGGCCCGCTGCCGCGCGGTGGGCTGCCTACGGGGTGCCCGGGCTCGGGCATCGACATCAGCCATGGGCGTACAGTACTCTGAGGTGTCCGTCAGTACTGTTTTCAGTACTCTCTATGTCGCTCATCGTGGAGGACAGTAATGCCAGCGGAGCGCCTGCTGCCGACCACCGAAGCCGAGGACCTCGTCGGCCTCGCCAGGGAAATCGCGCGCGACGAGCTGGCCCCGCTGGCCGGCGAGTACGAGGAGGCCGCCCGGTTCCCGCGGGAGCAGTTCTCCCTGCTGGGCAAGTCGGGCCTGCTGGGCCTGCCGTACTCCGAGCGCTGGGGTGGCGGCGAGGTGCCGTACGAGGTCTACCTGCAGGTGCTGGAGGAGATCGCGAGCGCGTGGATGTCGGTGGGCGTCGGGCTGTCGGTGCACACCATGTCCTGCTTCGCCCTGGCCCACCACGGCACCGACGCCCAGCGCGACCGCTGGCTGCCGGAAATGCTGGAAGGCGGCCTGCTCGGGGCGTACGCGCTGTCGGAGGCGCACGCCGGTTCGGACGCGGCGGCGCTGTCCACCCGCGCCCGGCTCGACGGTTCGGCGTACGTGGTCAACGGCACGAAGTCGTGGATCACGCACGGTGGCGAGGCGGACTTCTACACCACGATGGTGCGCACCTCGGACGACCCGGGCAGCGGCGGCATCTCCTGCCTGCTGGTCGACGGCGCCACGCCCGGCCTGTCGGCGTCGGCCCCGGAGCGGAAGATGGGGCTCACCGGGTCGACCACCGCGCAGATGCGGTTCGAGGACGCCCGCGTGGACACCGACCGGCTGATCGGCCAGGAGGGCCACGGGCTGAAGATCGCCCTGGCCTCGCTCAGCTCGGGGCGGCTGGGCATCGCCGCGTGCGCGGTCGGCCTGGCGCAGGCGGCGCTGGACGAGGCGGTGGCCTACGCCAAGGGGCGCACCCAGTTCGGGCGGTCGATCATCGAGTTCCAGGGCGTGGAGTTCCTGCTGGCCGACATGGCCGCCGCGGTGGAGTCTTCGCGTGCGATGTACCTGGACGCGGCCCGCCGCCGGGACCGGGGCCTGCCGTTCCAGCGGCAGGCGTCGATCGCGAAGCTGGTCGCCACGGACGCCGCGATGAAGGTGACCACGGACGCCGTCCAGGTGCTCGGCGGTGCCGGGTACACGCGGGACTTCCCGGTGGAGCGGTACATGCGTGAGGCGAAGGTGCCGCAGATCTTCGAGGGCACCAACCAGATCCAGCGCGTGGTGATCGCCCGGGAGCTGCGGAAGGCGTGAGTTGCCGAGGGGGCGGCCGTCACGACCGCCCCCGCCCGATCAGCTGATCTTGAACGAGTTCGCCCGGTCGTTCATCCAGCCGAAGTCCCCCGCCTCCTCGGTGAAGGTGGCCGAGCCGGGGCTGCACCCGTCCCGTCGAACTCGTTCTTGTCGAACTCGTCGAGCTGCACCGTCGGCAACCGCAAGGGATACCGGCGAGCACGCGGCAGCCCATTCACGCCTCGCCGAACCACGAAGGACGGGGCCAGCCTGACCGGCAGCGGACGCCCATGGGGACAAGTGGCATATGCCACTGATGACCTGGAGTCAGAACGTGAGGAGATGCCATGACAGCTCTGCCGGGGCCCGTGCCGCAGGCGCTTGAGGTGGACCATCTGCTGACGGTTGCGGAGCACGCCGCGCTCGGAGAAACCGAGTCCGGCTACCCGGAGCTTCAGGAAGGCCGTCTGTTGATGTCGCCAAGTCCCCGCCCGAATCATGCTTTCGCCTTGTTTCGCCTGGCGAGGCAACTGGCTGAGCAGCTGCCCGAACACTTGGATCTGCTACCGGGCATCGACATCGATCTGGAACTGGCGGAGCCGGACCAGCCCGGGTTCTCCCGGCGGCCCGATCTGCTCGTCGTCGAGATCGTGTCGCCGAGTTCGCACCGCATGGACAACGTGGTCAAGCACGGTGAGTACGCCGACGCCGGGATCCCGCCCTACTGGATCGTCAACCTGACCGGGCCGGTGTCGCTCACCGCCTGCCACCTCGTGCCCGGTTCCGGGTACCGGAACGCGCCGGAGTTTCCGGCAGGACCAGCCTGCCGGAACCCTTCCCGCTGGAGATCGACCTCGGTCAGCTCTCCCGGTAGCGCCGCGGCGCGACCACGCCTTCGCCGGTGGCCTCGTCGAAGTGGTAGACCTGACGCCCCCGGACGAACACGCGCATCGCCCGGTTCATCACGTCCAGCGGGTCACCCGACCAGATGACCACGTCGGCGTCCAGGCCCGGCTTCAGCGAACCGACCCGGTCGTCCAGGCCCAGCATCTCCGCCGGGTTGACGGTCAGCGAGCGCAGCGCGGTCTCCGGGTCCAGCCCGTCCTTCACCGCCAGCGCCGCCTGGTAGACCAGGAAGTTGATCGGGATCACCGGGTGGTCGGTGGTGATCGCCAGCTTCACCCCGGCCCGCGCCATGATGCCCGCCGAGCGCAGCGACCGGTGCCGCAGCTCGACCTTGCTCCGGGTGGTGAACAGCGGCCCCAGGATCACCGGCACCCCGCGTTCGGCCAGCAGGTCGGCGATCAGGTGCCCCTCGGTGCCGTGGTTGATCACCAGCTTGTAGCCGAACTCGTCGGCCAGCCGGATCGCGGTCACCATGTCGTCGGCCCGGTGCACGTGCTGGTCCCAGTACAGCTCGCCGTCGAGGACCTTCGCCAGCACCTCCTTGGTCAGGTCCGTGTCGAACGGCTTGCCCTCGCTCCGCGCGTGCTCCCGCTGGGCGGCGTAGTCCCGCGCCTTCGTGAACGCCTCGCGCAGCACCGCGGCCACGCCGAGCCGGGTCGACGGCGTCTGCCCCTTGTCGCCGTAGACGCGCTTCGGGTTCTCCCCCAGCGCGCTCTTCACGCTGACGTGCTCGGCGAAGACCATGTCGAGCGCGGTCCGGCCCCAGGTCTTCACGCCGACGGTCTGCCCGCCGATCGGGTTGCCCGAACCCGGCTTGATCACCGCGCTGGTCACCCCGCCCGCCAGCGCGTCGTCGAAACCGGTCTCGGTCGGGTCGATGCCGTCGATCGCGCGGAACCGGGCGCCGTTCGGGTCGGTCATCTCGTTGACGTCGTTGCCCGACCAGCCCTCGCCCTCCTCGTGCACGCCGAGGTGCGCGTGCGCGTCGAGGAAACCGGGCAGCACCCAGCACCCGGAGGCGTCGACCAGCTCGGCGTCCTCGGGCACGTCCACATCGGCTTCGGTACCGACGGCGGTGATCTTGCCGCCGTCCATCAGGACGGTGCCCCCGTCGATCGGCTCGCCGTCGACCGGAACCACGTAGCCACCAACAATCGCGCTCACCATGGTCGACACGCTAAACCCTGATCCCCCAGCTCCCGCTCCACGACTCGCCAGCGGCCAGCTCGATCAGGTCGGTGCCGGAGTTCAGCGCGTCCGCCGGGCAGGTCATCGGCTCGATGGCGACGCCGCGGCCGCGGCCGACCAGCTCGGCCGGGGTGAACACCTGCACCCACTTGAAGTCCGGGCCCGCCCAGACGTCCAGCTGCTTGTCCTGGTACGACAGCCGGAAGTGGTGGTTGCCGTCGGCTTCGGTGGTCAGGCCGCCGAACGCGGTGTCGAGGTCCACCCCGCCGAGGATCACCCCATCGCGGAAGTCGTACTCGGTGCCTTCGACGTCCTGCTCGTCCTGGTACGGCAGCTGCGCGTCGGCGTCGTACGGCCGGACGCGGGTGGCGGGCAGGGTGAGCGTGAGGTCGTCGGTCGGGGTGTCGCCGATGCGGAAGTACGGGTGCGTGCCGAGGCCGACGCCGATGGCGGACTCGCCCTCGTTGCGGATCTCGTGGGTCACGGTCAGCTCGCGCGGTGCCACCTCGTAGGTGATCGTCGCGCGCAGCGGCACCGGCCAGCCCGCCTGCACCGGCACGTCGACGGCCATGGTGATCGACGATTCGGCGTGCTCCAGCAGCTCCCACTCCTCGCGGCGGGTCAGCCCGTGGATGGCGTTGCCGCGCTTGGCTTCGGTGACCTCGAGCTCCTGCTTCTCGCCCTGGTACACCCATTGCGCGGCCTTGGTGCGGTTGGGCCAGGGGAGCAGCACCTGCCCGGCCCCCTTCGGCGGCGGCTCGTCCTCGCCGAAGGTTTCCAGGAACGGCACCCCGCCGACTTCGAAGGCGCGCAGCCCGGCGCCGATCTCGGTGACCACCGCGCGGGCCCCGCCGCGGGTGATCTCGAACTGTGCTCCTGTGGGATTGGCCATGGCGCACCAATCTACCGGCCGCTGGACATCCGGGCCCGGGTACGCGAACTTGGTCGGCGTGAAGGTGCACCACTTGAACTGCGGGACGTTCCGGCCGGCCGGCGGCAGGCTGGTCGACGGCCACGGCGGCGTGGCCCACCGCGGCCGGCTGGTCTGCCACTGCCTGCTCATCGAGACCGGCGACGGGCTGGTGCTCGTCGACACCGGTTTCGGCCTGCGGGCGCTGGCGCAGCCGGGCTCCTGGCTGGGGCCGACGCGCCGCCTGCTCGGTGCCCGGCCGCGGCGCGAGGACTCGGCGGCGCACCAGGTCACCGAACTGGGCTACGCCCCCGGCGACGTGCGCCACATCGTGCTCACCCACCTCGACCTCGACCACGCGGGCGGGCTGGCGGACTTCCCGCACGCCACCGTGCACGTCTACGAGCGCGAGCACCGGGCGCTGACCGCCCCGGCCGACGCCGCCGAGCGGCTGCGGTACCGGCAGGTGCAGTTCGAGCACGGCCCGAAGTGGCGCACCTACGCCGAACCGGGCGAGGACTGGTTCGGCTTCACCGCGGTGCGCGAACTCGCCGGGCTGCCGCCGGAGGTGCTGCTCGTGCCGCTGGCCGGGCACACCGCGGGCCACGCGGGCGCCGCGGTGGACACCGGCGACGGCTGGCTGCTGCACGCGGGTGACGCCTACTTCTTCCACGGCCAGCTCAACCCGGCGCGGCCGCACTGCCCGCCGGTGCTGACCGCGTTCCAGAACCTCACCCAGACCGACCGGCGCGCCCGCCTGGAGAACCTGGGCCGGTTGCGGGAACTGGCGATGGACCACCGCGACGAGGTGACCGTGTTCTCCGCGCACGACCCGATCGAACTGCGTCAGGCGCAACGGGCCTGACGCGGTTCGACGGCCCTCAGCCGACCGGCGGTTCGACCGGCTGCCGGTCGGCTTCCGCGTGGGTGGCCCGCATGACCAGCCAGTTGATCAGCCACAGCACCAGGCCGACCGCGAGCAGGATGGCGGCCACCGTGTAGTCCCTGGCCGGTCGCCCGGACAGCGGGGTCACCAGGTACACGCAGAAGATCGCGGCCAGCACCGGGACCACCGTCGGCGCCCGGAAGTGCTGGTGCCCCGCCTTCTCCTTGCGCAGCACCAGCACCGAGACGTTGACGATGGCGAAGACCACCAGCAGCAGCAACGCCGTGGTCCCGCCGAGCACGCCGATGTCCACAAAGGACACCAGGCCGATGGCGATCAGGCTGGTGAACACGATGGCCACCCACGGGCTGCGGCGGAACGGGTGCACCGTGCCCAGCGCCTTGGGGATGATCCGCTGGTTCGCCATGCCGTAGAGCAGTCGGCTGGCCATCAGCATGTTGATCAGCGCCGAGTTGATCACCGCGAACAGGCCGATCGCGGAGAAGACCTCGCGCGGGAAGCCGGGGGCGCCGACGTCGAGCACCTTCAGCAGCGCGCTGCTCTTGGCCGCCTCCAGGTCGTCCGCCGGGACCAGCAGCGAGGAGGTCACCGAAACCAGGATGTAGATGGTGGCGGCGATGACCATGCCCCACAGCATCGCCTTCGGGAAGATCCGGATCGGGTCCTTGCACTCCTCGGCCATGTTCACCGAGTCCTCGAAGCCGACCATCGCGAAGAACGCCAGCGAGGTGGCGGAGGTGATGGCCACCAGCATGGTCTGGTTCTCGGTGTCGAACTGGGTCAGCCGGGAGGCGTCACCGTTGCCGTTGAGCACCGCCCACACCCCGACCCCGATGATGATCAGCAGGCCGCCGATCTCGATGCAGGTCAGCACCACGTTGGTCTTCACCGATTCGGCGACGCCCCGGAAGTTGATCACCGCGAGGCCGACCACGAACAGGATGGCCACCAGCGGCATCGGCGCGGTGATGAACTCGGCGAGGTAGGTGTCCCCGAACGCCTTCGCCGCCGACGAGGCCGAGGTGATGCCCGAGCACATCACCGCGAAGGCCACCATGAAGGTGAGGAACCGGATCTTGAACGCCTTGTGCGTGTAGAGCGCCGCCCCGGCCGCCTGCGGGTACTTGCCCACCAGTTCCAGGTAGCTGAACGCGGTCATGAAGGCGACCACGAACGCGAGCAGGAACGGCAGCCACAGCGCCCCGCCGACCCGGCCGGCCACCTGCCCGGTGAGCGCGTAGACGCCGGTTCCGATGATGTCCCCGACCACGAAGAACAGCAGCAGCTTGGAGCCCATCACCCGCTTGAGGCTCGGCTGACCGGCCGGACCGGTCTGCTCGGGCTCGGTAGTCGTCGTTTCCGCCATGCGGCAAGAGTGTGCCGCATCACTTCGGTGACCGACAGTCCGGATTGATCAGTTCTTCGTCACGTCTTGGCGACGGGCGCCCGGTACCGCCAGAAAGCGGGCAGGAGCAGTACCGCGACCAGGAGTAGGGCGATCACCAGAAGTCCGCCACCGCTGGTCGCCACGGCCGTGCCGACCCCGGCCGCGGCCCAGCCGTGGGCCAGGTCGGCGATGCGCGGCCCGCCCGCCACCACCACGGTCAGCGCGCCCTGCATCCGCCCGCGCATTTCGTCGGTGGCGGCGGCCTGCAGGATGGCCATCCGGAAGATCGCGCTGACCATGTCGGCGGCACCGGCCAGTGCCAGGAAGACGATGGCCAGCCAGAGCGAATCGGCCAGGCCGAAGCCGAACACGCACAGCCCCCAGGCGGCGATCGCCACCACCACGGCCACGCCGTGCCTGCTGATCCTGGTCAGCCAGCCGGACATCAGCCCGATCAGCATCGCGCCGAGCGGGATCGCGGTGTAGAGCCAGCCGAGCGCGAGGCCACCACCCGCCGGGTCGCCGAAGGTGCGCTCGGCCATCTCCGGGAACAACGCCCGCGGCATACCGGCCACCATCGCGATCACGTCGACCACAAAAGAGGCGAGCAGCACCTTCTGCGTTGCCATGTAGCGGAAACCGTCGAGCACGTCACGCAGCCCGGCGCGGCGCACCTTGCCGGACAACGGCAGCATCGCGGGCAGCTTCCAGACCGCCCACAACGTCAGCGCCAGCGCGACGGTGTCCACCAAGTACAGAGTGGACAGACCGACGACCGGCAGCAGCGCCCCGGCGGCCAGCGGCCCGAACACCGCGCCGAACTGGCTCATCGTGCTCTGCAACGCGATCGCCGACGGCAGCAGTTCCCCGGGCACCAGCCGGGACACCACGGCGTTGCGGGTCGGCATGTTGATCGCGAAGAACGCCTGGTTCACCCCGAGCAGCGCGAGCACGACCCACACCGAGTCGACCGCGAAGAACGCCTGCGCCCAGAGCAGCGCGGCGCTCACCGCGATCCCGGTGTTGGTCACCATCAGCAGCTTGCGGCGGTCGACGGTGTCCGCGATCGCGCCGCCCCACAGCCCGAACACCAGCAGCGGGACCAGCGCCACCGCGCCGGTCAGCCCCACGTAACCGGACGAACCGGTCAGGTCGAACACCTGCTTGGGCACCGCGACGGCGGTCAGCTGACTGCCGATCGCGGTGACCACGGTGGTCAGCCAGAGGCGGCGGAAGGCCGGGATCCGCAACGGACGCGTGTCCATCACGATGGAACCGAGCACCCCGCGGGCGCCCTTCGTCCCCTTGGCCCCCGCGTCAGTGCTCACCCAAAAAGCTTAGCGGGGCTAACCTGTTGCCTTCACGTGATTTTCACTACGGCGCGACGCGCTCGACCTTCCAGCCGTCGTCGGTGCGGACGTAGCGGAGCCGGTCGTGCAGGCGGTCGCGCCGGCCCTGCCAGAACTCGACCACGTCCGGCCGGATGCGCCACCCGCCCCAGTGCGGCGGGAACGGCACCTCCTCCACATCGGCGAAGCGGCGCTCGATCGCGTGCAGCGCGTTGTCCAGCGCGCGCCTGCCGTCCACCACCCGCGACTGCGGGGAGGCCCAGGCACCCAGCTGCGACCCGCGCGGGCGGGAGGCCCAGTACTCGGCGGTCTCGGTGATGTCGACCTTCTCCACCTCACCGCGGACGTGCACCTGGCGGTGCAGCGGGTACCAGGGGAAGGTCGCCGAGGCGTAGCGCGTGACGGTGAGGTCGTGGCTCTTGTTCGAGGTGTAGTTCGTGTAGAACACCACCCCGCGCTGGTCCAGACCCTTGCAGAGCACCGTGCGGGAGGAGGGCCTGCCGTCCCCGTCGGCGGTGGCCAGCACCATCGCGTTGGCCTCCGGCACCCCCGCCGAGATCGCCTGGTCCAGCCAGGACTGCAACTGCTCGGTCCAGGTCGACGCAAGGCTCTCTTCGTCCAGCGACTCGCCTTCGTAGGCCACCCGCATGCCGGGCAGCCGAATGGCTACGTCGGCCACCCCGTTCGCGTTGTCAAGCTCCGGCATGTTCCGCAACCTCCGTGCCCTGTGGGGCCGTCATCGATGCACCCGACGGTAGGGCTTGCGCTGCGGTGGCGAAACCCACAGAACGGTGACTCGCGCCACCTCGATTTCCCCCGCCGGTAACTCAGCGCTCACCTACGGCCAAACGTCCACCGGGGACTACCCACCCACCCCGCTTTCAAGCCCGGCTTCCAGCTCCACGGCCGAGCGGGCGGCACCCAACGCAACCACCCCTCCCCGCCCGCCCCTAACAACTCGACTGAACGGGATTTCCCGCCACCCGCTCCCCCAGCCACTCGATCGCCATCGGACCGCCCACCGCGACGCCCCCGATGTGCTCCAGCAACGGCAGCGCCTGCCACCGCACCGCCGCCCCCCGCGCGCAGTACCGCGACAGCAACCCCCGCCCCACCTCGAACGGGATCAGCTCGTCCAGCGTCCCGTGGTACAGGAAAACCGGCGCCGACGGCACCCCGTCCCCCGCCCGGTTCTCCCCCAGCCGCGCCTGCCAGCGCGGGTCGCCCAGCGGATCCGGCACCGTCACGAAGTCGCGCAACCGGGCGAACGGCGCGGCCGCGCCCAACTCCAGCGTGCAGGCGTCCTCGATCCGCTCGACCGCCTCCCGCCCGCGCTCGTTCAACATCGACGAGAACGGCACGTCCGGATAAGCCGTGGAAAGCCCCAAAGCCGCACCCAGCACGAGCCCGAAAGCGGCGCCACCGTCGTTGAACCGCGCGACAGCCGTCATATCCGCGGGCACCCCGCCCGCCGCGACGCCGACCACGTTCAACTCCGGCGCGTACGCCGGCTGCAACTCCCCGGCGAAAGCCGCCGCCTGTCCGCCCTGCGAGTAACCGAGCACGCCGACCGGCGCGTCCGGTGAAAGCCCCGCCTCACCGACGGTCAAGGCGGCCCGCGCCGCGTCGAGCATCGCGCGGCCTTCGGACTGCCCGGTGGCGTAGGTGTGCGTGCCCGGCGTGCCGAGGCCCTCGTAGTCGGTCAGCACGACCGCCCAGCCCTTGCCCAGCGCCTGCCCGAGCAGCGCGACCTCGTTCTCCGTGCCGGTCCGCAACCGGTACGAAGGCGCGCAGGCGTCCCCGATCCCGTGCGTGCCGACGGCGTAGGTGAGCAACGGGCGCGGCCCGCCCCGCCACGGGGTCGGCGGCAGCAGCAGCGTGCCGGACACCGCGTTCGCCTCACCCGTCGCCGAGGTCGACCGGTACAGCAGCTGCCACGCCTTCACCGGCGCCGGGAACGGGCCGACCTTCACCTCGACGGACCGCCGCCGCAGCACCTCACCCGGCTCGCCGGTGAGCTGGTCGGGCGGTGTGTAGAAGGGGTCTTCCGAGGGCAGCGGCGGACCGGCCGCCTGCGCGGGCAGGGCACCGGTCAACGCGACCAGCACAACGGACAGGACGGCCAGGGCTCGGCGCATCGTCGCTCCCGGAATTCCGAAAATCAGGATTTTCGCAATGTAGGCGGCCCGGTATCATTTGGCAATCGGCGTTACCGAAATTCACCGGTTGGAGGTCGGGTGGTTCGCACCTATGGCGGCATCGCGCCCGAGCAGCGCCGCGCCGAGCGCCGGGAGAAGCTGCTCGCCGCCGCGCTGGAGCGGTTCACCGCCGACGGTTACGCCCAGACCAAGATCGCCCGCCTCTGCGCCGAGGCCGGCGTGTCCACCCGCAACTTCTACGAGGAGTTCAGCAGCAAGGAGCAGGTGCTGCTGACCCTGCACGCCCGCATCAACGAAGCCGCCTACGAGCGCGTCGGCGCGAAGCTCGACGAACTCGGTGAGCTGGACGCCGTCACCCGGATCACCGCCGCGCTGGACGTCTTCGTCGCCACGGTGACCGCCGATCCCCGCCTCCCGCGGCTCAACTACGTCGAGGCGGTCGGCGTCAGCCCCGAACTCGAACGCCAGCACCAGGACTGGGTCAGGCGCTGGGCCGAGTTCATCGCCGCCGAAGCCGAGCGCGCCGCACAGCACGGCCTCGCGCCGGTCCGCGACTACCGGCTCACCTCGATCGCGCTCGTCGGCGCGGCCACCGGCCTGCTCCGCGAGTGGCAGGCCCACGAACCCCCGCTCCCGGTGGCGGACGTCTCCGCCGAGCTGAAGGACCTCATGCTCGCCGCGATCACCCGCAGCTGAGCATTCGCTCGGCCTCCACGGTGCTGTCGGCGAGCGCCGTGACCAGCGCACCCCCGCCGGCCAGCGGACTGACCGACCACCACTGGCCACCCCCGGCGGGCACCACCTCGCCGGAGCAGCGGATCTCCGTCGCCAGCACCCGGTGACCAGCCAGGAAGGCCAGGCTCGCCCCCAGTGCGGGGTCACCGGCGTCCAGCGTCTGCCGCAGCACCGGGCGCCCGTCGCGCACCACGTGCTGCGTGGTGCGCAACCGCCCCGGCGCCTCGCCCTCACGCCCGAGCACCAGCACTTCGCGGGCCCGGAACACCGCGTCACCAGCCAGCGAAACCCGCAGCTCGGTGGTGTGCCGCGCCCGGCCGGTGACCACGGTCGGTTCGGGCAGGTACTCGAACCACCCGCCCGCCTCGACCACCACCTCGACCACCGACGAACTCGCCTCCCCGTGCGGTCCGGGGAGTGCGAGCGTCGCGGCCAACCCGGACAACGTCAGCCGCGCACCCGCGCCGACCCGCACGCACAGCCGGAGTTCGTCGCCACCGAGCGGCGAGGTCGCCGAATTGACCAGGTGCACCAAGGCGTCCCTGGTGAACCGCCGTCGCGGGAACAGGGTGAGCGGGGCCATCGACCGCAGCTCCCGCAACACCGTGCGCCCGGCGGGGTCCAGCTCGGCGACCAGCCGCGCGGTGGCCTTCACCCCGCGCTGACCGGCAGCAGCGACCGCACCCAGCCGGCCACCGCCGGTGCGTCCGGGGTGTCCACGAGGGACTGCGTGATCACCGGCAGCTCACCGCGCATCCGGTGCGCGTCCGAGGTCATCACCGCCATGTCGGCGCCGACCAGGGGGGCGAGGTCGATCTTGTTGATCACCAGCAGGTCGGCGGTGGTCACGCCGGGACCACCCTTGCGCGGCACCTTGTCACCGCCGGCGACGTCGACCACGAACACCTGGCTGTCGGCCAGGCCGCGGCTGAACACCGCGGTCAGGTTGTCACCACCGCTCTCGATGATGATCAGGTCGAGGCCGGGGAACCGTTCCTCCAGCCGTTCGGCGGCGTCCAGGTTCGCGGTGATGTCGTCGCGGATCGCGGTGTGCGGGCAGGCGCCGGTCTGCACCGCCTCGATCCGCTCGGGGTCGAGCACGCCCGCCCGGCGCAGGAAGTCGGCGTCTTCGGTGGTGTAGATGTCGTTGGTCACCACGGCCAGGTCCAGCTCGCCGCCCAGCGCCCGGCACAACGCGGCCACCAGCGCGGTCTTGCCGCTGCCGACCGGGCCGCCGATGCCGATCCGGTACGGCCGCCCGTCCATCGACTCGGCCGGGAACTGGTCCGGTTCGGTGGCGGTGGGATCGAAGTTGACCGGGTGCACGTGACCGTGTCCGTGTCCGTCAGCTGGCAAAGAGACGCACCTCTTCCTGGTGTCCGCGCGCGTGCGCTTCGGCGAGCAGGTCCAGCGCCGGTGCGCCCGGCGCCGGGAGTTCGGCGGGGTGCGCCCCCGCGACGGCGGCGGCCGCGGCGGCGACCGCGTGCAGTTCCCCGGACAGCCGGGCCACCACGGCGTTCACCACGAACGGGTCCAGCCCGAGCAGCCGCACGGCCGCGCTCGCCGGGCCGCTGACCGCCAGGTAGGCCACCGCCAGCGCGGCGTCCTCCGGACCGCCCCCGGCGATGCCGGTGAGCGCGCCGACCGCGATCGGGTGGTGCGGGCGCGGGGTGACGCGCAGCAGTTCGTCGAGCACCGGCGACGGCCAGGCGACCTTGCCCGCGCGCACGGTCCCCCGGCCCTGCGCGCGTGAGGATTCCCGTTGCGCCGCGGAGGGGGTGCGGGCGTCGAGTTCGGCGTCCAGCAGTGCCCAGTCCGGCTGCCGGGTGGCCGCGGCGGCGAACGAAGCCGCCAGCACACCCGCCGTCCGCAACCGTCCACCGAGGAAGGCGGGCAGGTCGCGTTCGGTCCGGACCAGTTTGCGCACCACGGTTTCCTCCAGGCCACCGGAGTGCACGTGCCCGCCCCCGGGGAACCGGGAGTCCGCCACGAGCAACGCCGCTGCGTTCATCAGAACAGGAAATACCGTTGGGCCATCGGCAGTTCGCCGACCGGCTGCGGTTCGACCAGTTCCCCGTCCACGTGCACCGCGAAGCTGTCCGGGTCCACCCGGATGTCCGGCAGCGCGTCGTTGAGCACCATGTCGGCCTTGCCGCGGTTCCGCGTGTTCGCCACCGGCACCACCCGGGCGGCCAACTGGGCCCCGATCCCGGCCTCGACCGCCTCCGGCGCCACGAAGGTCAGGCTGGTCTCCGCGGCCACCGCCGGTGAAGCCCCGAACATCGGCCGGGCCAGCACCGGTTGCGGGGTCGGGATGGACGCGTTGGCGTCACCCATCGCCGCCCACGCCGCGAACCCGCCCTTGAGCACCACGTGCGGCCGCACCCCGAAGAACTTCGGTTCCCACAGCACCAGGTCGGCCAGCTTCCCGACCGCCACCGAACCGATCTCGGCGTCCATGCCGTGCGCGATCGCCGGGTTGATCGTGTACTTGGCGACATAACGACGAGCCCGCAGGTTGTCCGCCGCGCCGTCGCCGGGCAGCGCACCCCGGCGGCGCTTCATCACGTGCGCGGTCTGCCAGGTGCGGATGACCACCTCGCCGATCCGGCCCATCGCCTGCGAATCCGAACTCATCATCGAGATGGCGCCGAGGTCGTGGAGCACGTCCTCGGCGGCGATGGTGGTCGGCCGGATGCGGCTTTCGGCGAAGGCGAGGTCCTCGGGCACCGACGGGTTGAGGTGGTGGCAGACCACCAGCATGTCGAGGTGCTCGTCGAGGGTGTTGGCGGTGTGCGGGCGGGTCGGGTTGGTCGACGACGGCAGGATGTTCGGCAGCCCGGCCACCCGGATGATGTCCGGCGCGTGCCCGCCACCGGCGCCCTCGGTGTGGTAGGCGTTGATCGGCCGCCCGCCAATGGCGTCCACAGTGGACTCCAGGAACCCGGCCTCGTTCAGCGTGTCGGTGTGGATGGCCACCTGCACCCCGGATTCGCCCGCCACGGTGAGGCAGGCGTCGATCGCGGCGGGCGTGCTGCCCCAGTCCTCGTGCAGCTTGAACCCGCCCGCACCGGCCACGAGCTGCTCGCGCAACGCCTCGGCGCGCACGGTGTTCCCCTTGCCCAGCAACAGGACGTTGACCGGCAGCTGGTCCATCGCCCGCAGCATCCGGCCGAGGTTCCAGGCCCCGGGCGTGACCGTGGTGGCCTTGCTGCCCTCCGCCGGGCCGGTGCCGCCGCCGACCAGCGTGGTCAGCCCGGCGGCCAGCGCGGTGTCCACCAGCTGCGGGCAGATGAAGTGCACGTGGCAGTCGATGCCACCGGCGGTGAGGATCTTCCCGTTGCCCGCCAGCACTTCCGTGGCCGGGCCGAGCACCAGCGCGGGATCGACCCCGTCCATCGTGTCGGGGTTGCCCGCCTTGCCGATGCCGACGATCCGGCCGTCGCGCACGCCGACGTCGGCCTTGACCACGCCCCAGTGGTCCAGCACCACCGCCCCGGTGATCACCAGGTCGGGTGCGCCCTCCGCGCGGGTCGCCAGGCCCTGGCCCATCGACTCGCGGATCACCTTGCCGCCGCCGAAGAGCACCTCGTCACCGGAGGCCGGCCCCATGCTCCGGTCCTCGGTGACCTCGACCAGCAGGTCGGTGTCGGCCAGCCGGATCCGGTCGCCGGTGGTCGGGCCGAACAGTTCGGCGTACCGCTCGCGGTCGATCCGGGCCACGGTCAGTCCCCCCGCAGTCCGGGGACCACCCCGCGCCCGGCGATCGGCACCAGCACGACCTCGCGTTCCACGCCCGGTTCGAAGCGCACGGACGTACCGGCCGGGATGTCCAGCCGCCGACCGGCGGCCCGTTCGCGGTCGACCTCGAGCGCCGGGTTGACCTGGGCGAAGTGGTAGTGCGAGCCGACCTGCACCGGGCGGTCGCCGGTGTTGCGCACCCGCAGCACCACGCGGTCCCGCCCGGGGTTCAGCTCGACCGGCTCGTCGCCGGTGATGATCTCTCCTGGCCGCACGCGCGCTCCTTCAGACGATCGGATCGTGCACGGTGACGAGCTTGGTGCCGTCCGGGAAGGTCGCCTCGACCTGCACCGAATCGACCATTTCCGGAATGCCGGGCTGCACCTGCTCCCGGCCGAGCACGGTCCGCCCGCTGGCCACCAGTTCGCTGACCGTGCGGCCGTCCCGAGCGCCTTCGAGCACGTGGTCGGTGATCAACGCGACGGCTTCGGGGTGGTTCAGCTTCACCCCGCGCGCCAGCCGCCGCCGGGCCACGTCCGCGGCCACGTGGACCAGCAACTTGTCGCGCTCCTGCGGCGAGAGGTGCATGCCCAGAGGTCTACCACCGCGCACCCCGCCGGACCGGTTCCCGAAACACAGGATTTACGTCCAGGACACCCGATCTTCTGAATCGTTCTCGTAATCGTGACCGAAACCACGACTTCTTTCGATTGCTCCCGGCCGGTTACAGGAGGATGGTTTGTCCATCGCGCGATGGGGCGCAAGTGCCGTCCCCTGCCGCGCCACGCACGCCAAATCATTCGGGGAACGCGCATCGAAAGGTTCCGTCAACGTGACGACAGCGCCGGTATCACCAGCACCACCCGCACCCGTGGCGGACGACGGCTTCCGCCCGGGGCTGGAGGGCGTGATCGCCTTCCGCACCGAGATCGCCGAACCCGACCGGGACGGCGGCGCGCTGCGCTACCGCGGGGTCGACATCGAGGACCTGGCAGGCAAGGTCAGCTTCGGTGACGTCTGGGGCCTGCTCGTCGACGGCCGGTTCGGCCAGGGCCTGCCGCCCGCCGAAGCCTTCCCGATCCCGGTGCACACCGGCGACGTCCGCGTCGACGTGCAGGCCGCGCTGGCCATGCTGGCGCCGATCTGGGGTTACCAGCCGCTGCTCGACATCAGCGACGAAGAGGCCCGTGACCAGCTGGCCCGCGCGTCGGTGATGGCGCTGTCCTACGTCGCCCAGTCGGCACGCGGGACCGGGCAGCCCGCCGTGCCGCAGGCGCGGGTCGACGAGGCGTCGACGATCACCGAGCGGTTCATGGTCCGCTGGCGCGGCGAGCCGGATCCCGCGCACGTCAAGGCCGTGGACGCGTACTGGGTCTCGGCGGCCGAGCACGGCCTGAACGCCTCCACCTTCACCGCCCGCGTGATCGCGTCGACCGGCGCGGACGTGGCGGCGGCGCTGTCGGGCGCGATCGGCGCGATGTCCGGGCCGCTGCACGGTGGCGCGCCCGCGCGCGTGCTGCCGATGATCGCCGAGGCCGAGCGCACCGGTGACGCGCGGGCCGTGGTCAAGGGCATCCTCGACCGCAAGGAGCGCCTGATGGGCTTCGGCCACCGGGTCTACCGCGCCGAGGACCCGCGGGCCCGGGTGCTCCGCCGGACCTGCCGCGAGCTGGGTGCCGAGCGCTACGAGGTGGCCGCCGCGCTGGAGCAGGCCGCGCTGGCCGAGCTGCGTGAGCGCCGTCCCGACCGCGCGATCGAGACGAACGTCGAGTTCTGGGCCGCGGTCATCCTGGACTTCGCCCAGGTCCCGCTGCACATGATGCCCGCGATGTTCAGCTCCGCCCGCACCGCCGGCTGGGCGGCGCACATCCTGGAGCAGAAGAAGACCGGCCGCCTGGTGCGCCCGTCGGCCGAGTACGTCGGCCCCGGCCCGCGTCAGCCGGAAGAGGTCGAGGGCTGGGACTCGGTCAGGTAGCTCATCGCGGCCGCGGAGGGATCGTGCACCGCGGTCACCGCCAGCATCGCGACGAGCTGGTCCACCAGCCAGGTGTCCAGCTCGTCGCGGGCCGGTGCGCCCCGCTGCAGCAGGCTGAGCAACGCGTTCTCCACCACCGCCGTCCAGCAGCGCAGGGTGACCAGCAGCATCGGTGACGGCTCGGCCACCCCCGCCTCGGTGAGGATGAGTTCGACGGCGCGGTTGCGCACCTGGTCGACCAGCGCCTCGGTTTCCGAGGTGGCGATCACGGATCCGCTGCGCAGCAAGGCGAGGTAACCCGCGCGGTACTCCTCCGCCACCGCGATCAACCCGCGCACCACGGCGCGCAACCGGTCCAGCGGCGCGCCTTCCGCCCCGGTCACCAGCCGGTCGATCAGGCCGTCGGTGACCGTGCGCAACGCGGCCACCTGGAGTTCGCGCACGCTGGAGAAGTAGCGGTAGAACAGCGGCCGGGACACCTCCGCCCGCGCCGCGATGTCGTCCACCGAGACCTGTTCCGGCGGATTGGTGCTGAACAGGTCCAGCGCCGCGGTGATCAGGTCCACCCGCCGCGCTTCACGCGACATGCGCCGGGGTTTGCGGGTCACTTCGGCGTGAGGTCCAGTCTCGCGGCCGCCCGCAGCACGCCCGGCGTCAGCCTGGACAGCACCAGTGCCGCCTTCGCCTCCGGGGTGGACGGCGCGACCGCCGTGTTCTGCTCCACGGCGCGCAGGATATCGCGTGCCACCTTCTCCGGGCCGAAGCTCCGCTTGGCGTACAGGCTGGTGCTGCGGCGCTGCCGCCGCCGCTGCTCCACTTCGTCCACCCCGACGAACCGGGTGCGTTCGGTGATGCCGGTGTGCACCACGCCGGGGCAGATCGCGGTCACCGCGATGTTCTCCGCCGCCAGCTCCGCCCGCAGGCACTCGCTGAGCATCAGCACCGCGGCCTTCGAGGTCGAGTAGGCGGGCAGGATCTTCGACGGCACGTACGCCGCCATCGACGCGAGGTTCACGATGTGCCCGCCCTCGCCGCGGTCCACCAGCTGCTCGGCGAACACGCGGCAGCCGTGGATCACACCCCAGAGGTTCACGTCGAGCACGCGTTCCCAGTCGTCCACGCCGGTGTCGAGGAACGGGCCGGACACGCCGATGCCCGCGTTGTTCACCACCACGTCCGGTACCCCGTGCTCGGCGCGCACCGCCTCCGCGAACGCCCGCACCGCTTCGCCGTCCGAAGAGTCCACTGTGTAGTGGTGCCCGCGCACCAGCCTCGCGGTCTCCTCGGCGGCTCGCGCGTTGATGTCGGTGACCACCACGTCGGCACCCGCACCGGCGAACGCCTGCGCGGTGGCCCGGCCGATCCCGCTGCCCGCCCCGGTCACCACCACGAGCTGGTGCGCGAAGCGGCCGCGTGGTTCGGCGGTCACCCTCGCCCGCGCGAGCGCCCGCGGCTCCGGCGCGCCTTCGACGTGCTCGACCAGTTCGGTGGCCGCGCGGGCGATCAGGCCCGGTTTCGACCGGACCACCCAGTGCGAACCGGTGATCCGGCGGACCCGCAGGTCCGGCACCCAGCGCTCGATCTCGGTCTGCATCGGGGTGCTGACGAAGCCGTCACCGGTGGGCGCGAGCACCTGCACCGGCACGCTCGCCTTCCGCGGTGCCGGGCGCCCGAGGCGGGACAGGATGTTCGCGCGGTACAGCTCGAGGCCGTGGATGCCGTCGGAGACCTCGGGGGCCTTTTCGGCGGGCTCCAGCTTGGCGATCAGTCGGCGCATCAAACCCGTGCGCCACCACAACTCCGGCAGCAGCGGGAGCTGGAACGCGGTGATGTACTGCGAATGCAGCAGCTGGTGGAGGGCGTTGCGCAGGCGCTTCGGCGTCGGCCGGGTCAGCTGCGCGCGGAACCAGGCGCCGGCGTGGTCCAGGCTGGGACCGGAGATCGAGGTGAACGAGGCGATCCGGCCCGGGGCCCAGTCGCCGGTCACCGCGTGCCACGCCTGGATCGAGCCCCAGTCGTGGGCGAGCAGGTGCACCGGCGCGTCGGGGCTGACGGCGTCGGCGACCGCCGCGAGGTCGGCGGCGAGCTGGTCGAGCCGGTAGGCGGCCCGGGCCTTCGGCTTGTCCGACTCCCCGGCGCCCCGGACGTCGTAGACCACCACGCGGTAGAGCCCCCGCAGCTCGGTGGCGACTTCGTCCCACAGCGAGCTGTTGTCCGGATAGCCGTGCACCGCCAGCACCACCGGCGCGTCCGCGGGCCCGGATTCCCGCACCGAAAGCCGCACGCCGTCGCCGGCCGTCACCCACCTGTGAGACATCTCGTCATGTTAGACAGATTGTCAGCAAGTCAGCCATCCCTCTTCCGGAGGAGGGCCCAGCCGGTCCAGACCGTGTCCACCAGGAAGACCAGGCACCAGATCCGGCCGGCGTCGAGCAGCCAGTGACCGCTGTCGTTCAGGATGAAGTCCGGGTCGGTGCTGCCCAGAGCCGCCAGTGGCCAGCTGTACCCGGCGATCGCCAGGCCGGCCTGCGCCACGGCGAAGACGGCCGCGTGGATGGCCCAGTTGCGCCAGCCACCCCCCTTGCGCCGCTTCTCCGCGTCTTCCGGCGCTGGATCGGGTGCGGGCCGGGGTTCAGGCCGGGATGGCGGCTTCGGCTCGGCTTCCGGCCGCGGAGTGGTCACCACTTCCACCGGCCGGTCGGTGACACCGATCCTGGCCACCGCCTTCGGCACCAGAACCGAGGTGAGCAGCAGCAGCCCCGCCGCGCCAAGGCAGGCCACCCACCAGCCGTCCCCGGCGGAGTAGAGCAGGCCGGCGGTGAACGCGCCGATCGTCGCGCCGAGCAGGGTGGCGCCCTCGTAGATGCCCATGCCGCGACCCAGGCTCACCCCCGCCGCCTCGGCGACGATGGCCTGCTCCACCGGCACCGCCGCGGCGAACGCGACCGCCGACAGCACCCACAGCACGGCCAGCACCGGCGGGTTCGGCGCGAACGACAGCGCCGCCGCGAACAACGCGCTGCTCACCATCGCCAGCGACAGCACCTTCCGGCGCCCGACCCGGCGCACCACGCGGTGCAGGTGGTCGGGCAGCACGCTGTAGACGATGAACCCGGGCAGGAACACCGCGGCGATCTCACCCAGTTCCAGCTGGTGACCGCGTTGCAGGTGCATGAGCAGCAGCAACGCCACCCCGGCTTCGGCCAGCGCGGTGACCACCACGATGCCGAGCATCGGCCACATCCGCCCGCCCAGTTGCCGGAACTTGGGCGCGTCGTCCGGCAGCGGCGTGCGGTTGGACGACGTCGACCCCAGCACCACCGCGGCGATCAGGCAGGCCGCGGCACCGAGCGCGAAGACCCCGCGGTAGTCGATGCGCGCGACGAGCGGGATCGCCACCACGAAGGCGATCCACGTCCCGGTGCCTTCGGCGGCGAACAGCTTGCTGAACGCACCGTCGTCCTCGCCGATCCGTGCCCCGACCCGGGCGCGGAGCGCCACCCAGAACAGCGCCCCGCCCGCGCCACCGAGCACCGCCGCCCCGTAGGCGCACGAAAGCACCGGCGTCACCGCGTACACCACAAAGGACAGTCCATACAGGACAGCGCCGAGCGCGGCCAGCCGACCGCGGTCGAACCGGTCGGCGAGCGCGCCGGCCACCGGCCGCACGGCGAACGACACCAGCGTCTCCAGCGCGGTCAACGCCCCCACCTCGGCCGCCGACGCGGCCAGGTGACTGCCCGCCCACAGCGGCAGGAAGAAGTCCAGCACCTCGGCCGGCCCCCTGGTGAGCCCGGCGGCCAGCCGGTCGCGTTTCGCCGCGGCGGTCATCCCATCCCCCCTGGTTTGAGAATACGACTGTATCCTAAACCTGCCGTCAAGGTACGGTGGCACCGTGCCCAAGGTGGTCGACCGAGCCGAGCGCAAGCGTGAGATCGCCGCCGCGCTGCTCACCCTCGTCGCGCGCGAAGGCATCGAGGCGGTGAGCATCCGCGCGGTCGCCGCCGAAGCCGGGATCTCCGCCGGCGCGGTGCAGAAGTACTTCGCCACCAAGGAAGAAATGCTGCGGGAAGCCTTCGACCTGACCGGGCTGGTGCTGGTCGAACGCTGGCGCGAAGTCGACACCACCGGCCCGATCCTGGACGTGCTGCGGCGGTACGCCCTCGCCGCGCTGCCGCTGGACGCGCAGAGCCGCTCGGAGCTGCTGGTGGTGCTGGCGTTCACCGCGCAGGCGGCCACCCGGCCCGAGTGGGTGGCCAAGCTGCGTGCGGACTACGCGTGGACCACGGACGTGACCACCCGGTTCATCCAGCACGGGCAGCAGAACGGCGAGTTCCGCACCGACCTGCCCGCGGTGCGCCTGGCCGAGCTGGTGATCGCGCTGACCGAGGGCCTGGCCAGCCGCATGCTGCACGCCGAACCCGGTGGCGACGTGCACACCGGCCTGCTCGCCTCGCTCGACCTGGCCCTGCGGGAACTGCTCGCCCCGCGCTGAGCTGTCCACCGATCGGCGGACAACCGCGTTCCACCCGCCGGTCGTCCCGCCCGCGCCCGCCGTCGACCAGGCTGAACGCCATGGGAGTTGCGGTTCAAGTGCGCGGATTGCGCAAGGAGTACCCGGGCCACACGGCCGTCGACGGCCTCGACCTGGACATCGAGCAGGGCGAGGTCTTCGCGCTGCTCGGGCCGAACGGGGCGGGCAAGACGACCACGGTGGAGATCCTGGAGGGGCACCGCCGCCGGACGGCGGGCGAGGTCAGCGTGCTCGGCGTCGACCCGGCACGCGGTGACCGGACCTGGCGGGCGCGGCTCGGCGTGGTGCTGCAGACCGCGACCGACGCGGCCGAGCTGACCGTCGCCGAGTCGGTGCGGCACTTCGCGCGCTACTACCCGCGGCCGCGGGACGCCGACGAGGTGATCAAGCAGGTCGGGCTGACCGAGAAGGCGGGCACCCGGGTCAAGTCGCTCTCCGGCGGGCAGCGGCGGCGGCTGGACGTGGCGCTCGGCATCATCGGCCGCCCCGAACTGCTCTTCCTCGACGAACCGACCACCGGCTTCGACCCGGAGGCCCGCAGGCAGTTCTGGGAGCTGATCCGGCTGCTCGCGCTCGACGGCACGACGATCCTGCTCACCACCCACTACCTCGACGAAGCCGAGGCGCTGGCGGACCGCGTCGCGGTGATCGCGCGCGGGCGGATCGTCGCCGAAGGCACCCCGGCGACGCTGGGCGGGCGGGCCGGCGCCGAAGCGACCGTGCGCTGGGAGGACGGCAGCGGCCCGCAGGAACGCCGCACGGCGACGCCGACCGCGCTGGTCCGCCGGCTCTCCGCTGGGGGTGGGGAGCTGGCGGGGCTGACCGTGACGCGGCCCAGCCTGGAGGACACCTACCTCGAGCTGATCGGGCCGCGGTCATGACCGCGGTCGCGCTGCCGAGCACGCTGTCGATCGGGCTGGCCAGGGGAGCCGCCGAACTGCGGCAGTTCTTCCGGCAGCGGGAATTCGTCGTCTTCACCTTCTCGCTGCCCGCGTTCCTGCTGGTCCTGCTCGGCTCGATCTTCGGCGAGACGCTGCCGGGCACGTCGATCACCTCCAGCCAGGTCTTCGCGGCCAGCATGGTCGGCGCCGGGATCATCTCCACCTCGTTCGTCACCATGGGCACCGGCGTCGCGCTGGACCGCGAGGACGGCACGCTGAAGCGCCTCCGCGGCACCCCGATGCCCGCGACCAGCTACTTCATCGGCAAGCTGATCCTGGTCGCGGTGGCGAGCCTGGCCGAGGTGATCGTGATGCTGGTGGTCGGCACGGTGCTGTTCGACGTGCGGTTGCCGTCGGACCCGGTGGACTGGTTCACCCTGTTCTGGGTGTTCACCCTCGGCGTGATCGGCTGCGGCATGCTCGGCATCGCGGTCAGCGCGGTGGCCAAGGGCGTGAACGGGGCGTCGGCGGCCAGCCAGATCGTCTTCCTCGGGCTGCAGTTCACCTCCGGGGTGTTCGTGATGATCTCGGAGCTGCCGTCCGCGATGACGGCGGTGTCGTCGTTGTTCCCGGTGAAGTGGATCTGCCAGGGCTTACGCTCGGTGTTCCTGCCGGACGAACTGGCGGCGTACGAATTGGCGGGGAAATGGGAACTGGGCCTGACGGCGGGGGTGCTGGGCGCGTGGTGCGCGGCGGGGCTGGTGCTGTGCCTGCTGACCTTCCGCTGGAGCAACCGGTCGAACTGAAGCTGCTGCGGTACTGGGAGCTGTTCTACCTGTTCGCGCTGGTGGCCACGCTGATCGCGGTGCACCTGCAGGACGAGCAGCCGGTGCCGGAGCGGATCGGTGCCTCGGCGCTGCTGCTGGCCGGGTTCGGCTGGTACTGGTGGTTCGGCCACCGGTACCTGGCCCGGTCGGCGGGTGAGGTCGCGGTGGGGATCGGCGCCGTCGCCGTGACCGGGGTGCTGGGCTGCTTCTTCGGCGCGCTGCTGCTGGTGCCGACCGCCGCCTGGATCACGCCGTCGGTCATCTCGCAGGTGTTCTGGCTGCTGCCGCTGCGTGCCTCGGTGCCGGTGGTGGTGCTGGTGAGTTTTGTGCCGGGCATGCTGTCGCTGAGCTACGAAGGCGACTTCACCGAGCAGCTGGCCACCACGATCCCGGCCGGGGTGATCTTCTGCGCGCTGGCGTTGATGCTGGGGTTGTTCATCCACCGCATCGCGCAGCAGAAGGAGGACCAGGCGATCCTGATCGAACGGCTCGCGGCGAGCCGGTCCGAGGTCGCGCGGCTGTCGCACGAAGCGGGGACGGCCGCCGAACGCGAGCGGCTGGCCAGGGAGATCCACGACACGCTCGCGCAGGGGTTCACCAGTATCGTGGCGCTGGTGCAGGCCATCGAGTCCGAACTGGACACCGATCCGGCGGCGGCGCGGCGGCACCTGGAGCTGACCGCGCGGACGGCGCGCGAGAACCTCGACGAAGCGCGTTCCATGGTGGCGGCCCTGACGCCGTCCGCGCTCGCCGCGGGTTCGCTGGCCGATGCCGTGCGACGGCAGGCGGAGCGGTTGGCGGCCGAGACCTCGCTCGTGGTCTCGTGCCGGGTCGACGGTGCGTTGCCGAAACTGCCGACCGCGGCGGAAGTCGTGTTGCTGCGGGCCACCCAGGAGGCACTGCACAACACGCGGCGGCACGCGCACGCCACCAACGTTTCGGTGGCTCTGTCCGTTGTGGACGGATCGGTGCGGTTGGTGGTGCAGGACGACGGCGTCGGCTTCGACGCGGCGAATGTCGGCTACGGCCTGGCCGGGATGCGGGCGCGGGCCCGCGAGGTCGGCGGCTGCCTTACCGTCCACAGCGGAGAATCCGGGGGAACCGAGTTGGTGGTGGAGGTGCCCGCGTGATCCGGATCCTGCTGGTCGACGACCATCCCGTGGTGCGGGAGGGGTTGCGCGGCATGCTCGACAACGAGCCGGACCTGACGGTGGTCGGGGAGGCGGGTTCGGGCGACGAGGCGGTGGCGCTGAACCGGGTCAAGGCGCCGGACGTGATCCTGATGGACCTGCGCATGCCGGGCCTCGACGGCGTCGGGGCGACGCGGCAGATCCTGCGCGCCGACCCGTCCCGGCGGGTGGTCGTGCTGACCACGTACGAGACGGACGCCGACATCCTGCGTGCGGTGGAGGCGGGGGCCGCGGGTTACCTGCTGAAGGACGCTTCGCGGGCGGAGCTGGCGGGGGCGATCCGGGCGGCTGCGCGGGGTGAGACGGTGCTGGCGCCGTCGGTGGCGGGGCGGCTGGTCAAGCAGGTGCGGACGCCGTCTTCTCCTGGCCTTTCGCCGCGGGAGGTCGAGGTCCTGCGGTTGGTCGGGCGGGGGCACACGAACTCGGAGATCGGGCGGTTGCTGCACATCAGCGAGGCCACGGTGAAGACGCACTTGCTGCGGGTGTTCGGGAAGCTGGATGTCTCGGATCGAACGGCGGCGGTGACCACGGCGATGGGGATGGGGTTGCTGTGATGGCGGGTTGTGGTCGGGGCCACCCCGCTTTTCTAGTGTGACTACGGCGAAGACCGGGTTTTGGCTGCGGATCGGGGTGGGGCGGGGGATGTGGGTGGTTCCCTGGGTCGGGTAGCCCGGGTCGCCTCCGGGGGCCGAGGGTGGCAGCCGGTTTCGCTGGGCGCCGAGAGCGACGAAGGGCTCACGGGTGTGGCACGAAAGCCACCCCCGTGAGCCTCCGGCGAATCACGCGAGGCGGTCGACGGTCCATTCGATGGCTTGCGTGAGCTTCGTGATGTCGTCCGGGTCGATGGCCGGGAACATCCCGACGCGCAGCTGGTTCCGCCCCAGTTTCCGGTACGGCTCGACGTCGACGATGCCGTTGGCCCGCAGGACCTTCGCCACCGCGGAGGCGTCCACCTCGTCGGTGAAGTCGACGGTGCCGACGACCTGCGAGCGCAGCGCCGGGTCGGTCACGAACGGGGTGGTGTACGAGGTCTTCTCCGCCCACTGGTACAGCCGGGTGGACGACTCCGCAGTGCGCGACGTGGTCCACTCCAGACCGCCGTTGCCCAGCATCCACTCGATCTGGTCGGCCAGCAGGAACAGCGTGGCCACCGCCGGGGTGTTGTACGTCTGGTCCTTGCGCGAGTTGTCCAGCGCCGTGGGCAGCGACAGGAACTCCGGCACCCACCGGTCCGAGCCGCCGATTTCGCCGACCCGCTCGATCGCGGCCGGCGACATCAGGGCGAGCCAGAGGCCGCCGTCGGAGGCGAAGGACTTCTGCGGGGCGAAGTAGTAGACGTCGAAGTCCTCGGCCTTGACCGGCAGCCCACCGGCACCCGAGGTGGCGTCGACCGCGATCAGGGCGCCGTCGCTGCCCTCCGGGCGGCGCACCGGCACGGCGACGCCGGTCGAGGTCTCGTTGTGCGCCCAGCCGACCAGGTCCGCCCCGGCCTGGTAGGCGATCTCCGGCGCGGTGCCCGGGTCGGACTTGACCACGATCGGGTCGGCCAGGAACGGCGCGCCCTTGGTCACCGTGGCGAACTTCGAGGAGAACTCGCCGTAGGTGAAGTGCAACGCGCGCTCGCGGACCAGGCCGAAGGCGGCCGCGTCCCAGAACGCCGTGGTACCGCCGTTGCCCAGCACCACCTCGTAGCCCTCGGGCAGCGAGAACAGCTCGCCCAGCCCCGCGCGCACCCGGCCGACCAGTGACTTGACCGGCTTCTGGCGGTGGGAGGTGCCCATCAGCGCCGCCCCGGCGGAGGCCAGGTTGGCCAGCTGCTCGGTGCGCACCTTGGACGGTCCGCAACCGAAGCGGCCGTCAGCGGGCTTGAGGTCTTCCGGAATGGTCAACGCTGCGACGTCGGTCATGTGCGCAGTCTCTCACTCGATCCGCCAGCCACGCGGGTCCACCCCGCCGGGCACCGGAGCCGCCGCGTCGTACGGGGTACGGGTGAACACGAAGGTGTTGACGTCGAGGTGGGTGACGGTGCCGTCGTCCCCCTTCCCCACCCGCAGCGTCTCACCGGCGTAGTACCCGTCGAGGCCGACCCAGGTGCCGTCCGGCTGCGGGCGGAACCGCGACGCGCGACCGGCCCCGTTCGCCGGGCTCAGGTCCAGCCAGCCACCGGGCAGCACGCGCAGGTGGTACGGGCTCGGCCCCCAGTGCCAGAGCCCGGTCAGCGCCAGCAGCTCGGGCGCCACCTCGGACGGGCGCCACTCGGCGGGCAGCTTCGGCTCGTACTCGTCGGCGATGGCGATCAGGTCCAGCGCCACCGACATGATCGACAGGCCCGCCGTCGAGTTCGCCAGCGCCAGCGCACCCGTCTGGGTGGCCGGGTCGATCAACGCGACGGCCAGGAAGCCCGGCATGGAACCGGTGTGCCCGGCCAGCCGCCGCCCGTTGTGCCGCAGCACCTGGAACCCGAGGCCGTAGCCGGAGCTCCAGGCGTCACCGTCGTCGACGGTGGCCATCTCCCGCATCTCGGCGACGGTCTCCGGCCGCAGCACCTCACCGGTGCGCCCGCCGACGAACGCCGTCCAGGTGGCCAGGTCGCGCACGGTGGACCAGAGCTGACCGGCGGGCGCCATCGCCCCGGCGTCCGGCGACGGCTCGGGCAGCAGCACGTCGGCGAACGGGTGCACGGCCCAGCCCTCGGCGTGCTTGCCCTCGGGGTGGGGGGTGGTCCTGGTCATGCCGAGCGGGGTGAGGATGCCGGTGCGCAGGGCGTCCAGCCAGCTGGTGCCGCGCAACCGGGCGATCAGCTCGCCGAGCAGGCCGTACCCGACGTTGGAGTAGTGGAACCGGGCGCCGGGGCGCAGCTTGATCTGCTCGGCGCCGAGGCTGGCGTCGAGCGCGGCGAAATCGGCACCCGGGCTGCGCTCCCACCACGAACCGGGTGATTCGGCGGTGACGCCGCCGGTGTGCGAGAGCAGCTGCGCGATGGTCTGGCCGCCGAGCGCGGTGCCCGGCACGTGCTTGTCCAGCGCGTCGGTCAGGTCGAGCTTGCCCTCGTCCCGCAGGCGCAGCACCTCGGTGGCCACGATCGACTTGGTGATCGAGCCGAGGCGGTACTGGGTGTCCTCGTCCGGCGCCTGGTCACCGACCGCGCCCCGCGCCCCCGACCAGGCGATCTCGCCGTCGCGGACGACGGCCGCGACCAGGGAGGGCGCGCGATTGACGGCCTGCTCCGTGGCGATGCGGCGCAGGAGGGCGAACTCGGTGGTTGGCAGCATGCCGTCATTCTGCCCGCGCGGTCCGACAACTTCGAGCCACGTGCGCGACCGCGGCCAGCAGCAGCGCGCCGACCAGCACGTAGCTCTCCCGCAGCGGCCACACGTCCCGGTGATTCCACAAAGGACTGTCCACGAACACGTACACCGACAGCGCGGCCACCGCCAGCAGCACCGCCCGGCGCACGCGGTCGGCGTCCCGCACCGCCAGCAGCACCAGCAGGCCGACGATCGGGCCGCTCCACACCCAGTGGTGCGTCCAGGACACCGGCGACACCAGCAGCGCACCCAGCGCGCACGCCGACATCGCGAGCACCCGTCGACCACCGGCCAGGGCCCGCCGCACCACCAGCGCGGTCAGCGCCAGCACCACGACCACCGCGACCGCCCAGACCACCGTCTGCGTGCCCGCGCCGAAGCCGAAGCGCGCGACCACGCCGCGCAGCGACTGGTTGCCGATGTACCCCGGGTCCCCGATCCGCTCCCCGGCGAACACCAGTTCCGTCCAGTAGTGCACCGAGGCCGACGGCGAGACCAGCCAGGCGGCCAGCGCGCACCCGGCGAACGCCACCGCCGCCCGCGCGGTCGCCCTGAAGTCCCTCTCCAGCAGGAACACCAGCACGAACGCGGCCGGGGTCAGCTTGACCGCCGCGGCCACGCCGAGCAGCACCCCCCGTGACCGGCGGGTGGCCAGCAGGTCGACCGCGACCAGCAGCATCAGCACCAGGTTGACCTGGCCGAAGCCGAGCGTGGCGCGCACCGGCTCGCTGAGCAGCGCGACCGCCTGCACGGCCAGCGCGGCGGCGCCGGCGGCGAGCAGCTTCGGCTGGTACTCGGCGAGCGAGAAGGCGATCACCACGCCGAGCGCGAGCACCCCGACCACGGTGAGCGCCACCAGCGCCACGTCCAGCGGGACCACCAGCAGCGGCGCGAAGGCGATGGCGGCGAACGGCGGGTAGGTGAACGGCAGCCAGGTGCCGTTGCGGGTGGGCGGCAGCGGGCCGTACGGATCACCGCTGGTGAAGAAGGCCTCCGCGCCGATCCGGTAGACGTCCAGGTCGAGCCCGTCCAGCCGCTTCCACACCAGCACCACGGCCAGCAGCACCAGTTCGACGGCCACCAGCGCGGCCAGCGTGCGGCGGCTCGGGTGCCCGGCTTCGATCCTGCGCGTCACCCGGACATCCAACACGAGCCGCCGCCCGCTCGGGCCCCCGGCTGGTGGCCGGGGTCTGGTTACCGGAGTCGAGATGAGCGATCACTCCGCGTGTCGGCGAGCGAAGGCGGCCGGACTTCGGCAAGATCAGCGGAAGAAGTCGAACGGATGGGTTGAGCATCGGCGCGCCTACCGCGTCAAGCCGACGCGCCGAAGTAGCCTGGACACCCACACGAGTGTTCCTCGTGCTGGACAGGACTGGCGGATTTCGGCCACGGTTTGACGGAGTGGAGAGCGGCGAGGAGGCGAGGAAGGTGCGAGCGCTGAGGGTGGTCGGGCTGCACGAGGACGGCCGGTCCATCGTGTGCGAAGACACGGCCCGCGGTGAGCGCTTCCTGCTGCCCGCCGACGAGCGCCTGCGGGCGGCTGCCCGCGGTGACATCACGCGACTGGGGCAGATCGAAATCGAGCTGGAGAGCCAGATGCGTCCACGCGAGATCCAGGCCAGGATCCGGGCCGGGGAATCCGTCGAACAGGTAGCCAACAGCGGGGGCATCCCGGTGGCGCGGGTGGAGCGGTTCGCCTACCCGGTGCTGCTGGAGCGCTCGCGCACGGCGGAGATGGCGCAGGCGGCGCACCCGGTGCGCGAGGACGGCCCGGACGTGCAGACCCTCGGTGAGGTGGTGTCGTACGCGTTCGGCGTGTTCGGCCAGGACTACACCGGCGCCAGCTGGGACTCGTGGAAGGGCGAGGACGGCAAGTGGGTGGTCGGCCTGAACTGGCAGACCGGCCGCTCGGACAACCGGGCGCACTGGTGCTTCGCACCGGGTGCGCACGGCGGCACCGTCACCGCGCTGGACGAGAACGCCCAGGCGCTGATGGACCCGAACGCCTACCGCTCGCTGCGCGCGGTGGACGCCCTCGGCAAGCCCCCGGCCCCCGCTCCGGCCGCGCCCGCGGCCGTGGAGGAGGAGCGGGAGCCCGTCGCGGCCACCTCCGAGGAGGAGACCGCAGCCGAACCACCGGTCGTCGAAGAGGCCGTCGCGGGCGACGGTGGGCTGGCGCTGCCCGGGGTCGAGGAGCAGGTGGAGGCCGCCAGATCCGCCCCAGCCACCCCGCGCCCGGCCAAGGGCAAGAAGGCGCGCCCGGCCGTGCCCGCCTGGGAAGACGTCCTGCTGGGCGTGCGCTCCTCGCGCGGCTAGCGTTGACCGATCCCGAAGACGCCCCACTGGACCCCGCCGCCGACGGCCCCGTCGGCGGCGGCTACACCGGCGGCATCCGAGATCTGGTGACCCCAGAAGAGGACCGAGAAGACGAAGAAGAAGACGATCGGGCCACCAACGACCAGGGCGAAAACGACCGCTGATTCCCAGCCGCCGTCACAACGAAACTTCGGGGTGGTGCTCCCCAAGCACTTCACCCAAGAACCACCGCCACCACCCCGATCCACGAAAACGCCAGCCCCCCAGCCGCCCCCAGCACGACCCACCGCAGGATCGGCAGCTTCCGCCCCAACCACAACGACGGCGCCAACCCCGCGGTGACCAGCACCGCCGCGGCAAAAGCCAGCAACCCACTGGTTTCCGCCGCCAGTGTCCGCGCCAGCGCGAGCATCGCGACAAAAACCACGACCGCCACAAAAGCCGCCACCGTCAACCCCGTCGCCCAGGGTGTCGGCTCCGGTGGCCGGGGCGGTTTCCGGACCGGCGCTTCCGGAGGAGTTATCACCGAACCGGCGTCGGTCACCGGGTCGATGTAGTAGACCGGGGTGCCCATCACCTCCGCCACCCGCCCGGCCAGTTGCCGCCCGCGCTGCGAGACCACCGCCGCGGCCTCCCGGTCGGCGGTCGAGCGGCGGACGGCGGCGGCGACCCTGGCCCACTCGTGCAGCGCGTCGGCGAGGTCGGCGCCGATCGCCACGTGGTGCGGATCGACCTCCTCGCCCAGCACCGCGCGTTCGCCAAGGACCCGCAACTCCACCCGCCAGCCTCCCGATCTCCGTCCAGCCCCTGGCCCAAACCTACCGAGCGCCACCGAGTTCGTAGAACGCGACGGCGGCGGCGGTGGCCACGTTGAGCGAGTCGACGCCGCCCGCCATCGGGATCCGCACCGCCAGGTCCGCCGCGGCCAGCGCGGCCGCGGTCAGCCCCGGCCCCTCGGAGCCGACCAGCACCGCCACCCGCTCACCCGCCGAAGCCCGCAGCTCACGCAGGTCCACCGCATCCGGCCGCGGGGTCAGCGCGGCGACGCGGAACCCGTGCGCGCGCAGCAGGCCGAGCCCGTCCGGCCACGGTTCCAGCCGCGCGAACGGCACCCGCAGCACGTTGCCCATCGACACCCGGACGCTGCGGCGGTACAGCGGATCCGCGCAGCCCGGCCCGAGCAGCACCCCGTCGATGCCGAGCGCGGCGGCGTTGCGGAACAGCGAGCCCAGGTTCTCGTGGTCGCCGACGCCTTCGAGCACGGCCAGGGTCCGCGCCGCCGCGACGAGTTCCCGCGCGTCCGGCTGCGGTGCCCGGTCGGCGACCGCGAGCACCCCGCGGTTGAGGTGGAAACCCACCACGTCGGCCATCGTCTGCGCGGGTGTGATGTACACCGGCGCGTCCACCGGCGCCAGATCCGCGGTCAACTCCTCGATTCGGCGCTGAACACCGAGCAACGCCCGCACCGGGTACGCCGAAGCCAGCAGCCGGCGCACCACGACGGTGCCTTCGGCGATCACAAAACCCCTGCCGCCGGGCCGATCCGGGCGCCGATCCGCGGTGGAGAGGTTTCGGAAATCGTCCAATCGGGGATCTGCCGGGTCATGAAGGTGAATGGTGTGGGCCACCCGCCGAGTCTGCCATCCGGTCATCGGACGACCCGGTGGGCCGAACGACAGCTCGTGGTCTAGTGCAAACGGATGATTATCGCGGATAGTTAAGGAAAGGTAACTCACAGCACCAGTTTGGGCCTAGCTCATCTGTAGGAGCTGTGCAACGGTTGCCGCCGGGCCTGGCATTCACACGCACTCGGGCGGCCTCGGCCGGAAAGAACAGGGATGGGCATGGGCAAGGACGTGTCAGCGGACCCGTTCAATCCGCGTGATCGCGGGCGCTACCGGCGCAAGGTCCAGCGTTGCTTGGACACGCTCGCGCGAATGCTCTCGGACGGGAGCTTTTCCTTTCCCCGCAAGCACATCGGCCTCGAGGTCGAGCTGAACCTGGTGGACGGGAAGATGCGGCCGGCGATGACGAACGCCGCGGTGCTGGAGGCGCTGGACGACCCGTCGTTCACCACCGAACTCGGGCAGCACAACATCGAGCTGAACGTGCCGCCGCGCCTGCTGGCCGGGGATTCCGCGCTGGAACTGGAAGACGAGCTGCGCTCCTACCTCGGCCGGGCCGCGGCGAAGGCCCGCGAGAAGGAGTCGCACCTGGCGCCGATCGGCATCCTGCCGACGCTGACGCACGACCACTTCGACGAGAAGTGGCTCACCCCGAGCGCCAGGTACTCCCTGCTGAACGATCAGATCTTCGCCGCCCGCGGGGAGCAGATCGTGCTGGCGATGGAGGGTTCGGCGTTGCCCGGACAGCAGGCCGAACGCCTGCGCAGCTACGCCGAATCGATCCTGCCCGAGGCCGCGTGCACCTCGGTCCAGCTGCACCTGCAGGTGGCGCCGGAGGAGTTCGCCCCGCACTGGAACGCCGCGCAGTGCCTGGCCGGGGTGCAGGTGGCGCTCGGCGCGAACTCGCCGTTCCTGCTGGGCAAGGCGCTCTGGCACGAGACCCGCATCCCGTTGTTCCTGCAGGCCACCGACACGCGGCCGGAGGAGCTGAAGAACCAGGGCGTGCGGCCGCGGGTCTGGTTCGGCGAGCGCTGGATCAACTCGATCTTCGACCTGTTCGAGGAGAACGTCCGCTACTTCCCCGGGCTGCTGCCGGAAACCGACGCCGAGGACCCGATGGAGGCGCTGGAGTCCGGACAGGCGCCGAAGCTGACCGAGTTGCGGCTGCACAACGGCACGGTGTGGCGCTGGAACCGGCCGGTCTACGACGTGGTCGACGGAAAACCCCACCTGCGGGTGGAGAACCGGGTGCTGCCCGCCGGGCCGACGGTGCTCGACACGATGGCCAACGCGGCGTTCTTCTACGGCGCCCAGCGCGCACTGGCCGAGGCCGAACGCCCGATCTGGACGCAGATGTCCTTCCAGGCCGCCGAGGAGAACCTGTACGCGGGCGCCCGCAGCGGCTTCGACGCGCAGCTGTACTGGCCGGGCATCGGCTGGATCCCGCCGGACGAACTGGTGCTGCGCGTGCTGCTCCCGCTCGCGCACGACGGGCTGCGGCAGTCCGAAGTGTCCGATGTGGCCAGAGAGCGCTACCTCGGCATCATCGAGCAGCGCTGCCTGACCCGCCGGACCGGCGCCACCTGGCAGCGCGAGCAGGTGCAGCGGGCCCAGGCGCGCGGCGCCGACCGGGAGACCGCGCTGGCCGGCATGCTGGCCCGCTACCTCGACCTGGCGCAGACCGAGGAACCGGTGCACACGTGGCCCGTGGACTAGCCGCCGTCGCGATAAACTGATCCGCACCAGGGAGGTGCGGATGCCCAAGATCATCGGTGGCTCGCTGACCGCCCACCGCGAGCAGGTGCGCGCGCGGGTGTTCACCGCCCTGCGCAACCAGCTCTACGAGCGCGGCTTCGACGCCATCACGCTGGCCGGGGTGGCCGCCGAGGCCGAACTGGGCCGCACCGCGATGTACAACCACTTCCCGGACAAGGAAAGCCTGCTGGTCGCCTTCGTCGAGGAGGAGGCGGCGCAGTACGTGCGGCGCCTGGCGGCCGCGGTGGACGCGGCCGGTGACCCGGTGGACCAGCTGGCCGTGTTCGTCCGGCTGCAGCTGCGTGCGCTGGCCGAGTACCACCTGCCGCCCGGCAGCGCGCTGGCCACCACGCTCGGCCCGGCCTCCTACCGCCGCATCGCCGCGCACGCCGACCCGATCACCGACCGGCTGCGCACCATCCTCACCGACGGCATGGCGGCGGGCAGGCTGCCGGAGGAGGACCCGGACCTGCTCATCCCGATGATCACCTCCGCGCTGGCCAGCCGCCAGGTCATCGACGTGCCGCCCGAGCAGCTGGACGCCGCGATCGCCGGGGCGGTGCGGTTCATCCTGCGCGCGGTGGGGGTCAAAACCAGCAAGTAAGGGTCGCCTTACCGACCAACATCGTCTAGGCTCTTTCTGACAGGTTGTCAGATCGTCAGGAGGGCGTGTCCGATGGCTGCACCGGTGACCGAGGAGCTGGCCCTGCGCCCGTTCTCCGAATCCCTCCGCCACTCGACCAAGGCCGTGCACGAGCGCGCGCACCACTCCAGCTACATGGACGCGCTGCTCAGCGGGTCGCTGAGCCTGGCGGGCTACGGCCTGCTCGCGGCCCAGTACTACTTCATCTACCGCGCGCTGGAGCGGGTCACCGACGCCATGGTGGGCGACCCGGTGGGCGGCGACTTCGTCATCGACGAGCTGCGGCGGCTGCCCGCGCTCGAAGCCGACCTGGCCTTCCTGATCGGCGACGACTGGGCCAACCGGATCGAACCGGTCCCGGCCACCGAGACCTACGTCACCCGGCTCGGCCGGATGACCGACTGGCCCGGCGGGTACGTGGCCCACCACTACACGCGTTACCTCGGCGACCTCGCCGGTGGCCAGGTGGTGCGCGCGCTGCTGAAGAAGACCTACGACGTCACCGGCCCCGGCGCGCTGTTCTACGACTTCGAGCGCGCGGGCAGCCCGAGCGCCTTCCGCAAGCGCTACCGCGCCCTGCTCGACGCGGCGCCGTGGGGCGTCGACGAGCGGCGGCGGATCATCGACGAGACGCTGCTGGCCTTCGAACTCAACATCGCCGTGCTCGCCGACCTGGCCGAATCGACCGGTCTGGAGTCAGCCTGATCACAGTGCGTTGACCTCCACCTAGCTGGAGGTAGGACGGTGGTCGGCGAAAGGCGCTGCCACCGGAGCGGCGTTGTCCCAGCGGACGGCCCCAGCTCGCCCCGACCTGGTGAATGGCACTAGGTTTGACAGCGCAAGACACCTGCGTCGAACACAGAAGGAGGGCCGATGGCCCGCTACGAACTTCCCGACCTCGACTACGACTACGGCGCCCTCGCCCCGCACATCTCCGGCGAGATCAACGAGCTGCACCACAGCAAGCACCACGCGACCTACGTCAAGGGCGCGAACGACACGCTGGACAAGCTCGCGGCCGCCCGTGAAGCCGACGACTTCGGCTCCATCGTCGGGCTCGAGACCACGCTGGCCTTCAACCTGGCGGGCCACGCCAACCACGTGGTCTGGTGGAAGATCCTGTCGCCGGAAGGCGGCGACAAGCCGACCGGCGAGCTGGCCGCCGCGATCGACGAGGCGTTCGGCTCGTTCGACAAGTTCAAGGCGCAGTTCACCGCCGTGTCCACCACCATCCAGGGCAACGGCTGGGGCGCGCTCTCCTGGGACCCGATCGGCAAGACGCTGATCACCCAGCAGCTGCGGGACCACCACAACAACCTGATCCTGCCGACCACGCCGATCCTGCTGGTCGACGTCTGGGAGCACGCGTTCTACCTGGACTACAAGAACGTGAAGCCGGACTACGTCAAGGCGCTGTGGAACGTGTTCAACTGGGCCGAGATCAGCAAGCGGTTCGACAACGCCGTGGCCGGCGGCAACGGCCTGCTGCTCTCCTGAGCGACCGCTCGACGACAACGGGGCTCTCCACCGGAGGGCCCCGTTCTTGTTGACCCGCCCCGGGCCGGAGCGGGCAGGCTGGGCGCATGGACGCCTACCTGAGACGGATCGGCCTGACCGAGCGCCCCGCCGCCGACCTGGCCGGCCTGCGCCTGCTGCAGCGCGCGCACCTGGCCACCGTGCCGTTCGAGAACCTCGACATCCACCTCGGCGTGCCGATCACGCTGACCGAAGAGTCCGTTGTGGACAAGATCGTGCACCGCCACCGCGGCGGCATCTGCTACGAGCTGAACGGCGCCTTCGCCCTGCTCCTGCGGGACCTCGGCTTCGAGGTGACCCTGCTCGGCGCGGCCACCTTCACCGCGGACGGCGACCTGTACCCGAAGCTGGCGCATCTGGCGCTGCGGGTGGACCTGGCCGAGCCGTGGCTGGTGGACGTCGGTTTCGGGCGGTTCGCCAGAGAGCCGCTGCGCCTGTGCGAACCCGGCGAGCAGCACGACGACGACGGGGTGTTCTCGGTGACCGCGTTGCCGACCGGGCAGTTCGACGTCCGGCACGACGGCACCCCCGTCTACCGCGCCGACCCGCTGCCGCTGCGGCTCGCCGACCTGGGGCCGAGCTGCTACTGGACCACCACTTCGCCGGAGTCGGCGTTCACCCGGCAGCCGAACTGCTCCCTGCGCACGGACGCCGGCCGGTTCACCCTTTCCGGTGATCGGCTGATCCGCACCCTCGACGGGGTGCGCACCGAGGAGACACTGGAGGACGACACCGCGATCCTGGCCGAGTACCGGACCCGGTTCGGCGTCGAGCTGGACCGGGTACCCCGGGCGTGAACGAGGCCCTGCTCCCGGGGTTCCCGGTCACAGGGCCTCGCTCGTTCCCGAACTGACTGCCGCTCCCACCACGAAGCGGACGTGCATGAGGTTAGCCTAACCTGATTCGTCGGCGCAAGGGTCGGTTCCAAGTGGCGGAGCCGCTTGCCGTGGGCCGCCAGCCCGCACCGCTACCCGCACCGCCACGCAGGACACCTCCCGAGCACCCCCTAGTTCGAGTTGCCCGGCTTCCAGCCGAGGTAGTTGGCGAAGTAGCCCTGGCGGGCGTGGCCGATCTTGCCGTTGACGCTGGTGGCCCAGACTCCACCGCTGCCGTCGGCCAAGCCCACGTGTCCGTACTGCGAGATGTTCCAGAAGACGAAGGCGCCGCGCGGCGGGGTGCCGGTGGTGCGCCGGACGCCGTCGGAGGAGCGCCAGTGCGCGATCGCGCTCGCGTGGTGCGTGCTGCGGTTCCAGGCCAGGCGCACCGCGCGCTCGCAGTAGCCCTGGTAGGCGGTGCTGCCCTCGCGGTTCTTGAACCAGTTGATCGCGCCGTTGGCGGTCTGGGCCGCCTCGAAGCCGCCGTCGGCTTCCGGGCCGAGCAGGGCGGTCGGGTCGGCGATGTCGGCCGCGGTGATCTCGCTGTACAGGTCGGCGGGCACCTGCTCGGCCGAAGCCGTCACCGTGCCGGTGGTCGCGAAGGCCAGCGCGGCGGCGAAGACCACCGCCCGGCCGAACTTGCTGAGCTGCATGTTTCCTCCTGGTCCTGGGGGTCGGGAGGAGCAAACAGCCCGGCGCTACGCGTTCGCTAAGCGCGCCGGTCCAGCACCCGCAGTCCGGGGAACCGGCGCCGGGGCAGGCTGACCCCGCCCCGGCGGATCAGGATCACCGCGCAGACCACCGCGGCCAGCGCCGACACCGCGCCCCCGATGACGAACGGCGACCGCCCGCCGAACGCCTCGGCCAGCCAGCCGGTCATCGGCGCGCCGATCGGGTTGCCGCCGACCAGCACCAGCACGTACAACCCCATCACCCGGCCCCGCATCTGCGGGCTGACCGCGGTCTGCACCAGCGCGTTCGCCGTGTTCAGGAAGGTGATGGTGGCGTACCCGAGCGGGATCAGCGCGATGCCGAAGGCGAGGTAGGTGGGCATGTACCCGGTGGCGACCTCCAGCAGGCCGAGCGCCAGCGCGGAGAGCAGCAGCACCCGCACACGCGGGCGCCCGCGTGATCCCCGGCGCGCCGACATCAGCGCCCCGGTGAAGGTGCCGACGGCCAGCAGCGTGGACAGCAGGCCGTACCCGTCGGCCTCGGTGCCGAACACGTTCGCGGCCACGATCGCCAGCGAGGTGAAGAAGGTGATGCCGAAGGTGCTGACGAAGAAGACCAGCACCATCACCGTCATCAGGTCGGACCGCCGCCGCACGTAACGCAGGCCCTCGCGCAACTGCCCCTTGGCGCGCTCCACGCGGGGGCCGCGGAACAGCTTGTCCGGGTTCATCAGCAGCAGGCCGGCGAGCACGGCCAGCGTGCTCACCGCGTTCGCCAGGAACAGCCAGCCGGTGCCGACCCAGACGATGACAAAACCGGCGATGGCGGGCCCGACGATGCGCGCCATGTTGAAGATCGTGGAGTTCAGCGCGACCGCGTTGGCCACCTGCTCGCGCCCGACCATCTCGGCCACGAACGACTGCCTGGTCGGCACCTCGATCGCGGCCACGCAGCCGAGCACGAAGCACAGCACGAACACGTGCCACATCTCGACCACACCGGTGACGTCCAGGATGCCGAGCACCAGCGCCTGCGTGCCGGCCACGGCCTGCACGCCGATCAGCAGCTTGCGCTTGTCGGCGCGGTCGGCGAGCACCCCGGCCCACAGCGAGAGGAACAGGATCGGCACGAACTGCAGGCCGACCGCGATGCCGAGGGCGACCGGGTTGTTGCCGCTGAGGGTGAACACCAGCCAGTCCTGGGCGATGCGCTGCATCCAGGTGCCGATGTTGGAGATCACCTGGCCGGTGAAGAACAGCCGGTAGTTGCGGACCTTCAGCGAGCTGAACGTGCCCGCCCGCTTCGGCGGGGGCGCGGGAAGGGGAACCGCTTCCCGGGTAGCTGTCGTCGTGGGAGTGGACTCGGCTTCGCTACCCAGGTTCCTCGGCACCGCTGTTAGTTCCCCGCCATCCTGTCGATGATCTCGGCGGCTTCGGAGAGCACCGCGCGCTCCTCGCCGCTCAGTTCGGCCAACTGCGCGTCCAGCCAGGCTTCCCGCGCGGAGATGGTCTGCCGGATGTAGGCCAGCCCGGTCTCCGACAACTCCACGATGGCCTGCCTGCCATCGGTGGGGTGCGGCCGCCGTTCGACGTACCCCAGCTCCTCCAGCGCCGCGATCACCCTGGTCATCGACGGGGGCTGCACGCCCTCCTTGGCCGCCAACTGCCCGGGGGTCAGCGCCCCGCACTTGTGCAGCGTGGACAGCGCCGAGATCTGGGTGAGCGAGATCGTCTCGGACGCGCTCTGTGCCCGCAGCCGCCGGTTCAACCGGACGACGGACAGCCGCAGCCTGCTCGCGAGCGAGCGGTCCTGCGCACTGTCGGGCATATAGTTAGCATACCTCACGATCGCAAGCCGACCGTGGTCAGCCCAGGGCGGCCCGGATCGGCCCGAGCGCGAAGTAGACCACGAAGGCCACCGCGACCACCCACATCAGCGGGTGCACCCGGCGGGCCCGGCCGGTGGCGGCCTGGATGAGCACGTAGCTGACGAAACCGGCGCCGATGCCGTTGGCGATCGAGTAGGTGAACGGCATCACCACGATGGTCAGGAACGCGGGCAGCGCGATGGAGAAGTCGCCGAAGTCGATCTCGGTGACCTGCCGGATCATCAGCGCGCCGACGATCACCAGCGCGGGCGCGGCGGCCTCCACCGGCACCACCTCGTACAGCGGGGTGAGGAACATGGCGACCAGGAACAGCAGGCCGGTGACCACGTTCGCCAGCCCGGTCCGCGCGCCCTCGGCGATGCCGGAGGCCGACTCCACGAAGACGGTGTTGGAACTGGACGAGGCCGCGCCACCGGCGATGGCCGCGGCGCTGTCGACGAACAGCGCCTTGCCGACGTTCGGCAGCTGCCCGTCCTTGTCGATCAGCCCGGCTTCCTTGCCCAGGCCGGTCATCGTGCCGATGGTGTCGAAGAAGTCGGTCAGCACCAGGGTGAACACCAGCAGCGCGGCGGAGATCGCCGGGATCTGCACCCAGGCGCCGAAGTCGAACTCGCCGACCAGGGAGAGGTCCGGCACGCCGAGCACGTTGTCCGGCAGGCCCGGGTAACCGAGGTTCCAGCCACGCGGATTGGTGCCCGCCGACGGCCCGGCGTCGACGATCGCCTCCAGCGCGATGGAGACGACGGTGGCGGTCAGCACCCCGATCAGGATGGCGCCACGCACGTTCCTGGCCACCAGGATGCCGGTGAACACCAGGCCGAAGACGAAGACCGCGGTCGGCCAGGAGGCGATCGAGCCGTCGATGCCGAGGCCGACCGGCACCGTGGTCTTCGCCTCGTCCGGCACCCGGCGCACGAACCCGGCGTCGACCAGGCCGATCAGGCAGATGAACAGGCCGATGCCGACCGCGATGGCGGCCTTGAGCGGGGCCGGCACGGCGTTGAACACCATCGTGCGCACACCGGTGACCACCAGCAGCAGCACCACCAGGCCGTTGACCACCACCAGGCCCATCGCCGCCTGCCAGCTCATCTGCGGTGCGATGGTGACCGCGACCAGCGAGTTCACCCCGAGCCCGGTGGCGATGGCGAACGGGTAGTTCGCCACCAGTCCGAAGAGGATGGTCATCACCCCGGCCACCAGTGCGGTGACCGCGGCGACCTGGCCGACCGGCAGGATGTTGCCGAAGGCGTCCTTGTGCGCGCCCGCGTCGTCGGCGGAGAAGCTGCCGAGGATCAGCGGGTTGAGCACCACGATGTAGGCCATCGTGACGAAGGTGACCACACCACCGCGGATCTCCCGCCCGGTCGTGGACCCGCGTTCACTGATCTTGAAGAAGCTGTCGAGCCTGCCCGCCCGTCGCCCGCCGCCTCCCTCAACGGAGCGCTCCGCGCCAGTGCTGTCTTTCATCCGGTTTCCCTGCCTCCGCCGTGGTGCTGACGCCGGGTACCCTGCCTGACGTGGCCGACGCGATCAATTCCGGAGTGGTGAAGAGCGGGTTTCAGCACACTCCGGAGCTACCGGAGCGCTGGACCGCGCTCTGGCCGGTGGTGGTCGCCGGGACGGGCCTGTGGGCGCTGGCCTTCCTCGTGCTGCTGGTGTTCAAACTGGTGAACGGCAGCGGCTCGGACGTGTGGCTGTGGACCTGCGTGGCCGGCGTCGGCCTCGGTTTCGTCGGCCTCGGCATCATGACCTGGCAACGCTCCGCCTACCGGCGGGGCTCGAAAGCCGCCCAGCGCGCCGGTTGAGCCGCTGCGTGCCTGGCAAGTCCTGCTGCCCGGCGTGACCGCGACGGACAGCGAGTCGCGGCGTGGGTGATCCAGCGGCCGGCGCCCGTGCTCGGTGAGTGAGGCGGTCAACCGCCCGGACCGGTCAACCGCTGCGCGAGGCGTGCGCAAGCCTCGACGAGTTCGGGTGGTTCCAGGTCGCTGAGGGCGGCGTCGAAGGTGGCGAGGATGCCCGCGACCCCCGCCCAGGACCAGGCACCGAGCGTGAGCCTGCTGTGCTCGGCGTCGAGGTGTTCGACGACCGAGCCGCCCGGTGCCCAGCGGGCCACGACCCCGGCGGGCAGGCCGAGCCGGGCGCTCCCGGTGCACGGCCAGGGTGCCGGGGTGTCGCCGCGGTCGTGGCTGCTCATCACGAACTGCGCCAGATCCCCGCCGGGGAGTTCCCGGAGTGGGAAGCGCTGGGTGGTCGGGCGCGGGTGCAGCCGGTCGACGCGGTGCACCCGCCATTCCCCGTCGTCGGGGTGGTGGGCGGCCAGGTACCACCGGCCCGCCCACACGACCAGGTGGTGGGGCTCGAGCCGGCGGGCGGGCCGGAAGTCCTCGTCGCCGGGGTGGGGGCGGGTGCCGTCGGGGCGCAGCGTCTCGGCGAGGAGGACCCGCCGGTGCCGGGCCGCGGTGCCGACGGCGGTGAGCGCGGCCGGGTCGATGGGCGGCGCGGGGAATTCCCAGTAGTTGCGCAACCGCGTCAGGCGCAGGGCTTCCATCGCGGCACGCAGTTCGGCGGGCATGACCTGGTGCAGGGTGGACAGCGCACGGGCGGCGTCGTGGTCGAGGCCGAACGTGGTGCTGGGCGCGGTCTGCAACGCCACGGCGACCGCGAGGGCCTGGTCGTGGTCGAACAGCAGCGGGGGCAGGGTGTGCCCCGCACCGAGGCGGTAACCACCGTCGGGCCCGTGCACGGTGGTGATCCGGTAACCGAGGTCGCGCAGGGTCTCGACGTCGCGGCGGGCGGTGCGCGCGCTGACGCCGAGCCGGTCGGCGAGTTCGCGCAGCGGCCACTGCCGTCGCGACTCCAGCAGGGACAACAACCGCAGTGCCCGGTGTGAGGTGCTCGCCACTCCCCCATCATCGACGAGTGGTGGCCGTTCGATGGCCACCACCGGTGCCAGGGTCGGCCCATGCGAGAAGAGAACGGACGGGTCGTGGTGGTCGGCGGCGGGATCGGCGGGCTCGCGCTGGGCGCGGGGCTGCGTCACCGGGGGTACGAGGTCGCGGTGTACGACCGCGACACCGAGGTGACCGCCACCGGCGGGTACCACATCACGCTGGACGAACGGGCTCAGGCGGCGCTGCGCACCCTGGTGCCACCGGAGACCGTGCGCCGCCTGCTGGCGTCGGGGTCGGCGCTGCGGCTGCGCCGGCGTGACGCGTTCTGGGACCACCGCGGCCTGCTGCTCGGGCACGGGCCGGACCTGCGCGGCAGCGCCAGCATCGACGTCGACCGCATCACCCTGCGCACGCTGCTGGCCGAAGCCGTCGGCGACGACCTGCACCTGGGACGGACCGTGACCGGCGCCGGTCACCACGACGGCGCGGCCCGGGTGGAGTTCGCCGACGGCACGTCCACCACGGCCGAGCTCGTGGTCGGCGCGGACGGCACCCATTCGGTGATCGCCCCGCGGCTGGCGGGCGGCCCGACCAACCACCCGGCGGGCCTGATCGGGTTCTCCGGCCGCACCCGCCGGTCCGAGCTCAGCCCCGGGGAGCGGGAGCGGCTGGGGCCGCGTTCGAGCTTCACCATCGGCCCGCGGTCCAGTGCGCTCTACGTGGGATTCCTCGACCCCGTCGGCAACGCCGCGCTGGACGCCCCCGAACTGCGGCTGTCGGTGACCACCGGGCCCACCTACATCTGGGGTGCCATGCTGGCCGAGTCAGCGGAAACCCGGGCGCTGCGGGAGCTGCGCGGGGAACGGTTGCTCGGCGCGCTGCTCGACCGCTTCCGCGAGCGGGACTGGGCCGAGCACGCTGGAGGTCGTCGGCCGGGCCGCACCGGAGACCGTGGCCGCGTTCCGCTTCCACGCCGCCTCGACCAGCGCCGCCGACCTCGCGCCGTGGCCCGCCGGTCCCCTCACCGCACTCGGCGACGCCGTGCACGCCACCCCGCCGACCGCGGGGCAGGGAGCCGGGGTGGCCATCCGCGACGCCGCCGACCTGCTCGACCGGCTCGGCGCCGTCGCCGGCGGGACGAGCACGCTCACCGAGGCGGTGGCCCGGTTCGAGGCGGGTATGCGGCAACGCGGCAGCGAAGCGCTGACGCTGGGCATGCGAACCGTCGGCCGGATCCTGGCCGCCTGACCGCTCAGGCGTGCAGGCTCTCCGCCGTCGGTTCGTCCAGGAAGGCGGTGATGGTGTGCCGGTCGTCCCAGCGGTTCATCGCCCAGGCGAGGGCTCGCGCCAAGCCCTCCGAGGTGTCGGCGGCGTGCAGGGCGCCGTCGGACCACCAGGGCACCGCGACCGGCTCACCGTCGAAGTCGACGGTCAGTTCCTCGTGCATGTGCACCCCACCGTCGGGCAGCTCCAGCCCGAGCAGATCGGCGACCACCACCACGGCGGCCAGCTCGCGCCACGGGATCAGCTCGCCCTCGCTGTCCACGCGCACGGAGGCGACCCGATCCCCGGCGAGCGGCAGGTCGAGCAGGTCGGCCAGCCGGGCCGCCCGGTCCGGGCCCGGGAGCGCGGCGACCACCCGCGACGCGGGCAGCACGCCCAGCGGCCACGGCACGTCCAGCACCACGGCGTCTTCGGCGTCGCACACCGAACCGTCCAGGGCCCGCACGCGCGAAGGCACGTAATCGTCGGTGAACTCGGCGTCCGCGAGCACGGTGTGCGCCCGCGCCGCCAGGCCCGGCGAAACTTCGCGCGCGTCGTCCGCGAGCCGGTCCATCAGTTCGGCGGCGTCGTCGGCGTCGGTGATCGACAGCGTGGTGCGCACCCCGGCGGCGATCAGCACCTCGTCGGGCAGGCCCACGTCCGGCACCGGGTCGTACAGCCCGGCCAGCGTGCCCGCGTCCGGCATGCGCCACTCGGCTGGCGCGCGCCCGGCGAGTTCGGCGTGCACGGCGAGCCAGCGCGCGGTCCGGCTCCGCGGGTCCGACAGCACGCGCCAGGTGTTCGGCCGGGCGGCGAGCAGGCGCAGCGCGTCGGGCCAGCGGTCGTCGGCGACCAGGTCGAGGTCGCGGACCTCCGGTTCGTCCTCATCGTCCTGCAGGACGAAGGTGTCCAGCACACCCGCACCGGCGAGCACGTCGGCGGGCCAGTCCTCGGCGAAGTCGGCGTCGAGCACGTCGAGCGCGCCGTCCTCGCCGATCGCTTCGGGGTCGAAGATCTTCAGCAACGGCGAACTCGGCAGCACCAGTTCGTCGGCGCGGCGCCAGCCGTGCTCGGCGGGCAGCACCAGCGAACCCAGCCAGTCGACCGGCGCCTCGTAGGCCAGCCGCAGCACGGCCCCGGCCAGCGGCACCACGTCCGTGCCCTCGGCACCCCGCTCGACGGCTTCCCGCAGCGCGGGCGACTCCAGCAGGTCACGCGCCTCGGCCTGCTTGGCGCCCAGCCGTTCCAGCAGCGGGTGCGCGGCGTCGGGGTGCACCAGCCGCAGGCCGCCGATCCCGGCTTCGGCGAGCAGTTCCAGCAGGTCGTCGGCGGCGCCGAAGAGCAGCGAGCCACGCGGGCCGGGCAGCGTGCGGCCGTCGACCAGCGGCACCGGCAGGCCACCGAGTTCGCCTGCGGCCACCGAATGCGCCTCCAGCAGCGGCAGCAGCTGGTCGTACACCGAACGCCACCACGACGGCTCCCGCGAGATGCCGGTGATCTGCTCGATGACCTGCGCGATGCTGATCGGCTCCACGCCGACCGGCGCGAGCGCGCGCTGCACCCGCGGCCCGGACAGGGTGATCAGCCCCGGCACGGCTTCGGCCAGCAGCTCCACCAGCTTCGGCGATTCGGCGGAGAGCACCCTGGCCCGGCCGCCGGTCAGGTCGTCGCCGTCGGCCGCCGGGAGCCAGGCGTCCTCGCGCAGCCGCGCGGTGATCAGCTCCCGCAGCGTGGTGTCCACTTCGGACAGCGGGAAGGTGGCGGCGGGCACCAGCGCGGGCCGGTACTCCGCGTGCAGCTTCCGCACCAGCCCCGGGTACGCGGCGGCCGCGGCCTCCAGCGCGGGCCGCACGCCGGGACCGGGCAGCACCCGGCGCCGCGACGGTTCGATCGGGATCGCCGCGATCAGCCGCGCGGGCAGCGACAGCCGCTCGTCGGTGGGCGTCGGCGCGTGCAGCACGCTCGACTCCAGCGGGATCGGCTCGCCCGAGGCGAGCACCTGCACCGCCCAGACGCAGTCGATGTCCAGCGAACCGTGGGTCAGCCAGCGCCGGGTCTTGCCGTCGGGCGCGGTGATCACCAGCGCCCCGGCCACCTCGGACCGCAGCCACACCCGGCCGTCGAGCTCCACCCGGTTCAGCCACGGCATGGCCAGCAGCAGGTCCTCGGCGGCGGAGTCCAGTTCCGCCAGCAGCGCCGGGCCGTCCACATCGGACCGAAGCGGTAGCCGCACCTCGGTGTCGAACCCCGGCGGCAGCGGCGGTTCGGTGGCTTCGGTCGGCCACGGCAGCCGCAGCACCGGCACCTCACCGTCCCGCCCGGCCTCGGCCCGCGTCCTGGCCGCGGAGAACCGCACCCCGCCGGTGGCCGACACCACCCGCGGTTCGTCGGTCACGGTCAGCACGGCGGCGAAACCGACGCCGAACCGCCCGATCAGCCCCTCGCCCTTCGCCGACGCCCGCAGCGAGGCCAGCGAAGCCACACCGGGCGCGTCCAGCGGCGCACCGGTGTTGGCCACCCGCAGTTCGCCATCCACAATGGACACCCGCAGCGTGCCGGGCCGCCCGCCCAGCTTGGCCGCGTCGGCGGCGTTCTGCGCCAGCTCGACGAACAACCGGTCGCGGTAACCGCCGACGCGCAGGTCGCGCTCGGTGTTGGTGTCCTCGGTGAACCTCGTCGGCGAATCTCGCCAGGCGGTCAGTACGGGGGTGCGAATGCTCTCGGTGCCGAAGGGGTCACTCGGACTTGTCACTCGGAGGATTCTCTTCTTCCGCCGGAGCCGTGTCCAGCACGGAATCGTCGTAGACCAGCTCGGCCACCGGCACCGACGAGGTCACCTCCACCCGGACCTCCGAGTGCGCCCCGCAGCCGTACTCCACGTCGACCACGTGGCCGTCGGCCGGGGAGATGTCGTTGGCGCAGGCACCGAACCCGGCTCGCAGCGAACCGGCCAGCGGCAGGAAGAAACCGCAGGTGCCGCAGGAGGCGGGCGCGCTGCGCGCCATGTCCGAGCGGGGGCCGAACTCACCGCCGTGCCAGCGGGTGGCGGCGTCCTCGCGGCCGTAGCGCGAGAGCACGTGCACGCGGCCGAGGCCGACCTCGGTGGCCACCTCCTCCACCGCCGGGTCGTCGGAAGCCAGGTAACCCGGTGCCAGCCGGGGATCGTTCTCGTCGGCCGGGAAGAGGTCCCCGACGCCGAGGTCGCCGGCGCGGACGCGGCGCTCCCACGGGATCCACGACGGCGCGGTCAGCGCCTCCGGACCCGGGCGCAGCACGACCTCGCTCACCGTCACCGGCTCGCCCGCACCCGCGGTGGCCACCGTGACCGACCAGCGCCAGCCGCGGTAACCGGGCACCTCGGCCTCGAACAGGTGGGTGACGGACACGGCGTCCTCACGTTCGACGCCGGCGTGCGCCCCCACCTGCTCGGCCCCACCATCCCGCTCGGCGGCCGCGCGAGCCAGCTCGACGGCTCCGACCAGGGACTCCCGCACGGATCCGTCGTCGAAGGTCAGCAAGAGCGTCATGGTGTCCATGATGCCGCACGCCTTCGTGGGAAGCTGGGCAGGTGCGTACTCCCACCGCATTGGCGCTCGCCCTCGTCGTCGGGCTGACCGGTTGTGCCGCGAACAGCACCGGGGAGCCGGCCGTCGAGCAGCTCCGGGTGCAGGTGCTCGAGACGCTGGCGCACGATCCCGGCGCCTTCACCCAGGGCCTCGAACTCGACGGCGGCACGCTGTACGAGGGCACCGGCCTGGTCGGCAAGTCCGCGTTGCGCGTCGGGCCGCTCGGGCAGGCGCCGACCACCGAGATCCCGCTGCCGTCGCCGCTGTTCGGCGAGGGCGTCACCGTCACCGCGGACTCCGTCTGGCAGCTCACCTGGCAGAACGGCATCGCCATCGAATACGACAAGGCGACGCTGACCGAACGGCGGCGCGTGCCGTACGAGGGTGAGGGCTGGGGCATCTGCCAGCAGGACTCCGGGCGGCTGGTGACCAGCGACGGCAGCGACGAGCTGACCTTCCGCGATCCGGCGACCTTCGCGGAAACGGGTTCCGTGCGCGTCCAGCGGGATAAGCTCAACGAACTGGAGTGCGCGGGCGACTCGGTGTACGCGAACGTGTGGCACACCGACGAGATCCTCCGGATCGGCCGGGACGGGGCGATCACCGGGCACGTCGACGCCTCCGGGCTGCTCAGCGAGCAGGAGGAGGGGTCCGCCGACGTGCTCAACGGCATCGCCGCCGTGCCGGGCACGGACGAGTTCCTGCTCACCGGCAAGCTGTGGCCGAAGATGTTCCGGGTGAAGTTCGTCCCCACCACGCCTTGACCCGGCGAACAGCTCAGGTGGTCAGGCAAGATTGCAGGTGTGATGCGTTTCGGTTCGTCGTCGCGGTCGGGAAAGGGTCGCGCCGGGAAGAAGGGCAAGCGCAAGTGGACCCCGGAACCCGGTAGCACCCGGCACGACCCGCCACCGCCGCCGCCCCGCCGGGAGCGGCCGGCGACACGCGTCATGCCCGCCGCCGAGCCGGAGCACCCCGCCCGGCACGAGCCCCCGCCACGCCGGGTGCCACCCGCCGAGCAGAGCTACCCGGCGAACCGCGTACCCCCGGCCGAGCAGAGCTACCCCGCGCACCGCGTACCCCCGGCCGAGCGCGGCTACCCAGCCGACCGGAGGCCCGCGGAGCGCGGACATCCGGGTGACCGGGTGCCGCCTGCCGAGCAGAGCTACCCCCAGCACCGGGTGCCGCCCGCCGACCACCCGTCGCGCCGGGGGCCGACGGCCGGCGACGCGCCCACCGGCGCGATCCCGATCGGGTCCCACCAGCCCAACCAGTCCTACGCGCCCAACCCGGACCACTTCCTCACCCAGCCGGTCCGCCGCGAGCGCGAGCGCGAACGCCAGGCACCACCACCACCGACACCACCGCGGCCCGGCACCCGGCCGAACCTCCCGCCGGTCAACCGCCCGCGCGGCCACTCCGGCGAGCACGAGCGCTACGACACCGGCGGCTACGCGAACGAGCAGCAGCGCCGGTCCTTCGAGGAGTCCGAGCACACCGAGGCCGCACACGGCTTCGAAGCCCCCGCCGAAACCCCGAAGGGCCGCAGCCTGCCCCGGCTGCCGAAGAAGCTGACCGTCACCCGCGTCGCCGCGTTGCGCAGCCGCCAGCTGACCGGGCAGGCGGTGGACGCCTTCCAGCGCGCGGCCAAGGCCGACGGCGCCGACAAGTCCGGGCTGACCTCGCTGACCTACGCCACCATGCTCAACTACGCCAGCGACGCGGCGATGGCCATCGCGCTGGCGAACACCCTGTTCTTCGCCGCCAGCAGCGGGGAGAGCAAGGGCAAGGTGGCGCTGTACCTGCTCATCACCATCGCGCCGTTCGCGCTGGTCGCCCCGGTGATCGGGCCGGCGCTGGACCGCATCCAGCGCGGGCGCAGGCTGGCCATGTGCGCCACCTCGGCCGGTCAGGCGCTGATGTGCGTGTTCATGGCGCTGCACTTCGACGACTGGGGCCTCTACCCGGCGGCGCTGGGCAAGATGGTGCTCTCGAAGTCGTTCATGGTGCTGAAGTCGTCGGTGACACCACGGGTGCTGCCGCCGGAGATCACGCTGTCCAAGACCAACGCCCGGCTGACCGTGTTCGGCCTGGTGGCCGGTGGTGTCTTCGGTGCGGTCGCGGCCGGGATCAACGGCATCTTCGACTCCTCGGGCGCGTTGTGGTTCACCGCGGTGATCTGCGTGGTGGGCGCGGTGCAGGCGATGCGCATCCCGTCCTGGGTCGAGGTCACCGAGGGTGAGGTGCCTGCCTCGCTGGCGGTGCACCCGCAGAAGAAGAAACGCCAGCCGATGGGCCGCCAGATCGTGGTCTCGCTGTGGGCCAACGGCTCGATCCGGCTGGTCACCGGCTTCCTGTTCCTGTTCGCCGCGTTCGCGGTGAAGGCGCAGACCGAGGGCAGCGGGCAGAGCCCGTTCATGCAGCTGCTGCTGCTCGGCGTGATCGGCGGGGCCGCCGGGGTCGGCGGGTTCATCGGCAACGCGCTGGGCTCGCGGATGACCTTCGGCAAACCGGACCAGGTGGTGCTCGGCTGCGCCGCCGCGACGCTGGCCTCGACCGTGCTCGCCGCGATCCTGGCCGGGCTGGCCACCGCGGCGATCGTCGGCCTGGTCGGCGCCACGGCCAGCGCGCTGGCGAAGATCAGCCTCGACGCGGTGATCCAGGCCGACCTGCCCGAGGAGTCGCGGGCGTCGGCGTTCGGGCGCTCGGAAACCGTGCTCCAGCTGGCCTGGTGCTTCGGCGGCGCGGTCGGCCTGCTGCTGCCGCCGAGCTACTGGATCGGCTTCCTGGTGATCTCCGTGCTGCTGGCCGTCGGCGTGGTGCAGACGATGCTCGTGCACCGCGGCAGCTCGCTCATCCCCGGCCTCGGCGGCGACCGTCCACTCCGGCCGGACGCCACCAGCACCCCGCCGCGGGGGGTCCGCAGCGGGGACGCGGCGGGCTCGTAGAGTCCCGGGTATGCGTCGTCTCGGTGTCCTGGCCGTTCTCGCCGGTGGTGCGTTCGCGCTGTCCGGCTGCTCCCCGGTGTCCCCGCCCGAGGTCACCTTCTTCGCCGACGGGAACACCGTGCGGACCGGCCCGTTCATCCACTGCGACGAGCGGGTCTCCGCCTGCGAGCAGAACGACGGCGCCGAGGCGCGGCTGAAGGTGCGCCCCGGCAAGCCGGTGCAGATCTCGCTGCCGCGGGAGATCGTGGACACCCCGTGGCTGGTCAACGTCCAGTACCAGGACGCGTCGGGCGCGCTGCAGCCGGTGAAGCAGGAGTTCTTCTCCCCCGGCAAGCAGCACGCCTACACCGCCGCGGCGGGCCCCGCCGACCAGCTGGTGGTGGTGGAGATCCAGCAGATCAGCGCGGCCACCGCGATCGACGACACCGGAGCCGCCATCGAGGACGAGCAGGGCAATCCCCAGCTCGTCATCCGCGGCATCTGGACGCTGCAGATCGAGCCCGCGGTCTAGGGGTCCAGGTCCCGCGCCACCGCACGCATGATCTCGGCGATCTGCTTGGTGTGCTTGCGGTCCGGGTACCGGTTGCGCCGCAGGTCGGGCTGCACCTTGAGCTCGAGCAGCTTGATCATGTCCTCGATCAGGCCGTGCAGCTCCTCCGCGGGACGGCGCCGGGCCTCGGCCACCGAGGGCGGCGGGTCGAGCAGCCGGACGGACAGCGCCTGCGGGCCCCGGCGGCCGTCGGCCACCCCGAACTCCAGTCGCTGGCCGGCCTTGAGCGCCGCTACGCCCTGCGGTAGCGCGGCTTTCCGGATGTAGACGTCCGCGCCGCCATCCTGGGTGACGAAACCGAAACCCTTCTCCGCGTCGTACCACTTGACCTTGCCGGTCGGCACTGCCCTCACCCGATCCTTCACTCACGTGTACCCGTCGCACAGCCATGCACGACGAACGCGCGCCAGGGGCGTACCCAGACGCGCGTGCCTACAAGCGTATCCCCCACCGCTCGGTGAAGCGAAGCACATACCGGACACGCTCGGTCGCGCTCTAATCTGGAGCGCATGGAGACCGTGCCCAGGAACAAGCCGTTGCTGATGCGTGCCGGGATCGGCCTGTTCGCCGTCGGCATGCTCGCGGTGCTCGCCGTGTTCGTGCTGTTCGCGGCCGGCCTGCAGGACCTGCCGGTCTGGCTGAGCGTCGTCGCCGGGGTGCTCACCCCGCTGGGGCTGGGGCTCGGGCTGTGGGCGCTGATCCGCGAGCACCGCAAGGCGGCCAAGGGCTAGCGCGCCGCGAACCAGGCCGGGAACTCGGCCAGGCTGTCGAACACCACTTCCGCACCCGCGTCGAGCAGCTCGGCCCGGCTGCACGGCCCGGTGGCCACGCCGACCGGCACGGCTCCGGCGGCCAGCGCGCCGTTGACGTCCCCGAGGTGGTCGCCGACGTAGATCCCGGCGCCGTGCTCGATGAGCGCGGCGGCCTTCCCGGTCGACCACAGCTCGCCGACCAGCACGTCGACGGGGAAGCCGAGCGCCTTGATGTGGCGGGCCGCGTTCGGCCCGAACTTGCCGGTGACCACCACCGTGCGCCCGCCCGCGCGGTGCACGGCTTCGAGCGCGGCGTGCGCGCCGGGCAGCGCCACGGTGCTCGGCACGACGAGCTCCGGGTAGATCTCGCGGAAGCGGTCGACCAGGCCGGGGATGCGTTCCTCGGGGGCTTCGAACCCGCGCAGCACGGCGTCCAGCGGCGGGCCGAGGTTGGCGGCGAACTGCTCGCCGTCCAGCGGCAGGCCGGATTCTTCGGCCAGCGCGTCGAGCGCCGCGACCATGCCGGGCCGCGGGTCGATCAAGGTCATGTCGAGGTCGAACCCCACGGTGATCCCCACGCCTGCACGGTAGCGGAATTGACAACCGATGAGACGACGTCAAGCGTCTTGACATATCGGCTCGCTGTGTCAAGCTGGCGGTGTGTCCGAGGTCACGTCCTACACCCAGCGCGCCAAGGCTTCCCTGCGGGAGGAACTGCTCGTGGCGGCGACCGAGCTGCTGGGCGAGAAGGGCTACACCGCGTTGCGCATGGTCGACGTGGCCACGCGCGTCGGGGTGAGCAGGCAGACGCTGTACAACGAGTTCGGCAGCAAGGCCGCGCTCGCCGAGGCGGTCGCCCTGCGCACCACCGCGGAGTTCCTCGACGGCATCCAGCAGCGGTTCGAGGCCGCCCCGGACCTGCTCGCCGGGGTGCACGCGGCGACGGTGTTCACCATCGAGCACGCGCGGGAGAACCCGCTGGTCGCCGCCGCGCTCGGCACCGGGCCGGCGGAGGACCTGCTGCCGCTGCTGACCACCCGCGCCGAACCCGTGCTGCGCGCCGCCGCCGACGCCGCGGTCGAGCAGTACCGGCTGCGCGCCCCCGGCCTCGGCGAGGACCACGCCGAACTGCTCGCCGAGACCGTGGTCCGGCTCAACCTGAGCCACCTCGTGCTGCCGACGCACTCCCCCGCCGAGGCGGCGGACCAGGTGTGCGCGGTGATCGCCCCGGCGATCGCGAAGTACTCCTCGTCCACAACGGAGTGAGAGGTTGGGATCATGACCACCACCGAGATGCGCAGCGGTTTCAGCTCCCTGCGCCGGGGCGGGCTCAACTGGGACTCGTTCCCGCTGCGCCTGTTCGTCAAGGGCAACGCCAGGTTCTGGAACCCGGCGGAGATCGACTTCAGCCAGGACGGTGCCGACTGGCAGACGCTGACCGACGACGAGCGCCGCTCGGCGACCTACCTGTGCGCCCAGTTCATCGCCGGTGAGGAGGCGGTGACCGAGGACATCCAGCCGTTCATGAAGGCGATGGCCGCCACCGGCCGCTTCGGCGACGAGATGTACCTGAGCCAGTTCTGCTTCGAGGAGGCCAAGCACACCGAGGTGTTCCGCCGGTGGATGGACGCGGTCGGGCTGACCGAGGACCTGCACCCGTACGTGGCCGAGAACCCGCACTACCGGAAGTTGTTCTACGAGGAGCTGCCGCAGTCGCTCGGGGTGCTCGCCGAGGACCCCAGCCCGGTGAACCAGGTGCGCGCGAGCGTCACCTACAACCACGTGGTCGAGGGCAGCCTGGCGCTGACCGGGTACTACGCGTGGCAGAAGGTGTGCACCACGCGCAACATCCTGCCCGGCATGCAGGAACTCGTCCGCCGCATCGGCGACGACGAACGCCGCCACATGGCCTGGGGCACCTTCACCTGCCGACGGCACGTCGCGGCGGACGATTCGCTCTGGGAGGTGGTGCAGCAGCGGATGGGTGAGCTGCTGCCGCACGCGCTGGGCATGATCCAGTGGGTGAACGAACAGTTCGAGGAACCGCGCCCGTTCGACAACGATCCGCAGGAATTCATTTCCTATGCCGCCGACCGGGCACAACGCCGACTGGGCGCGATCGAATCGGCGCGGGGCACGCCGGTCGAGCAGATCGACCTCGATTACACGCCGGAGGTACTGGAAGAGACCTTCGGCGAGGAGGACGCGAAGGCTTTCGCAGAGGTGATGGCCACGTAATGCCCCGCCGGGCGAGGTGGGCAGCCAACGGGGAAGCCGGGGAACCAAAGCCGGCCACCAGCCACACTCCCCCTTCCCCACCGCAGTCACAATTGGCGACCGGGATGGGGTGGGGCTGGGTGGTTGGTGGGCTGCGTCGGGCTCCCGGCTTCCTGTTGGCTTCGAAGGCTCAGGCGTGCCGTGACGAAGCAGCCGCCTCCAGGCCCAGCAGGGTGACCGCCTGTTCCCGCATTTCGACCTTCCTCACCTTTCCGGTCACCGTCATCGGGAAATCGTCGACCACGTGGACGTATCGCGGGATCTTGTAGTGCGCCAGCTTGCCGGTGCAGAATTCCCGCAGCGACTCGGCGGTCAGCGTGGCGGCGCCCTCCCGCAGGCGCACCCAGGCCATCAGTTCCTCGCCGTACCGTTCGTCCGGGACGCCGATGACCTGTGCGTCGAGGATGTCCGGGTGCGTGTACAGGAACTCTTCGATCTCCCGCGGGTAAACGTTCTCCCCGCCCCGGATCACCATGTCCTTGATCCGCCCGGTGATGTTGACGTAACCGTCGTCGTCCATCACGGCGAGGTCGCCGGTGTGCATCCACCGCGCGGCGTCGATCACCTCGGCGGTCTTGTCCGGCTGGTCCCAGTAGCCGAGCATCACCGAGTACCCGCGCGTGCACAGCTCGCCCGGCTCCCCGCGCGGCACCGTCAGCCCGGTCTCCGGGTCGACCACCTTCACCTCCAGGTGCGGCCCCACCCGGCCGACGGTGGACACCCGGCGCTCCACCGAATCGTCCGCCCGCGTCTGCGTGGACACCGGCGACGTCTCGGTCATGCCGTAGCAGATCGACACCTCCGCCATGCCCATCCGCTCGATCACCTGTTTCATCACCTCGACCGGGCACGGCGAACCGGCCATGATGCCGGTGCGCAGGCTGCTCAGGTCGTAGGACTCGAAGTCCGGTTCGGACAGTTCCGCGATGAACATCGTCGGCACCCCGTACAGCGAGGTGCACGCCTCGGCCTGCACCGCCTCCAGCGCGGCCTTCGGCTCGAAGGACGGCGACGGGATCACCATGCACGCACCGTGCGTCGTCGCCGCGAGGTTGCCCATGACCATGCCGAAGCAGTGGTAGAACGGCACCGGGATGCAGATGCGGTCGGCCTCGGTGTACCCGCACAGCTCGCCGACGAAGAAGCCGTTGTTCAGGATGTTGTGGTGGCTGAGCGTCGCGCCCTTGGGGAAACCGGTGGTGCCCGAGGTGTACTGGATGTTGATCGGGTCGTCCGCGCTCAGCGCCGCGCCGAGCCGCTCCAGCCTGCCCCGGTCCACTTCGTTGCCCAGCAAGGAATCCCAGGCGCCGGTACCGAGCAGCACCACGTGCTCCAGCCCGGCGCACCGCGGCCGGACCTGCTCGATCATGCTCGCGTAGTCCGACGTCTTGAACGACTCGGCGGCCACCAGCAACCGCACCCCGGCCTGGTTCAGCACGAACTCCAGCTCGTGGGAGCGGTAGGCCGGGTTGATGTTGACCAGGATCGCGCCGAGCTTCGCGGTGGCGTACTGCAGCAGCGTCCACTCGGCCCGGTTCGGCGACCAGATGCCGACCCGGTCGCCCTTGGCGATGCCCAGCGCGTCCAGGCCGGTGGCCAGCGCGTCGACGTCGGCGGCCAGTTCGGCGTAGGTCCACCGCCTGCCGGTCAGCCGCTCGACCAGCGCGTCGCGCTCGCCGAAGGCGGCCACCGTGCGGGCCAGGTTGTCGCCGATGGTGTCACCGAGCAGGGGGACGGCGGAGGTTCCGGAGGAGTAACTCGGGACGGCGGGCATGGTGCCTCCTGCTGGTCGACGGTGACGCCGAGCCCAGCTTAAATCGGAGCATGCGCATGTACCTCGTGGACTCGTTCACCGACCGGGCCTTCGCCGGCAACCCGGCGGGCGTGGTCCTGCTGGACTCCCCCGCCGACGAAACCTGGATGCAGTCGGTGGCCGCGGAACTCAAGCACTCCGAAACGGCCTTCGTGGTCACCACCGGCGAAGGCGCCAAGCCGTTGCGCTGGTTCACCCCGGTGGCCGAGGTGGCGCTCTGCGGGCACGCCACCCTCGCCACCGCCCACGTGCTCGGCGGCGACCAGGTGTTCCGCACCAAGAGCGGCGAACTGCGCTGCACCGCGGCCGACGGCTGGGTGCGGATGGACTTCCCCGCCGACCCCGCTGAACCGGTGGACACCGATCCGCGGCCCGCCCTGCCGGGCGTGACCGTCGAGCACGTGGCCAGGGGCGCGTTCGACCTGCTGGTGGTCGCCGAGAACGCCGCGCAGGTGCGCGAGCTGGAACCGGACCTCGCGGCGATCGCGGCGATGGACGTGCGCGGGCTGACCGTCACCGCACCCGGTGACCGGGACGGCGTCGACTTCGTCAGCCGGTTCTTCGCGCCGGCGAAGGGCGTGCCGGAGGACCCGGTGACCGGTTCCGCGCACTGCACGCTGGCGCCGTACTGGGCGGACCGCCTCGGCCGGGCGAAGCTGGTCGGCGAGCAGGCTTCACCCCGCGGCGGGGTCGTGCGGGTGGCGCTGGACGGCGACCGCGTCACCCTGGCCGGTCAGGCGGTGACGATCTTCTCGGGTGAACTCCACGCCTGATCTGCGCACAATGGCGGTATGCGGATGATCCTGAACGTGGTCTGGCTGGTGCTCTGCGGGTTCTGGATGGCGGTTGGCTACGCCGTCGCCGGGGTGATCTGCTGCGTGCTGGTGATCACCATCCCGTTCGGCCTGGCCTCGTTCCGGATGGCGAACTACGCGCTGTGGCCGTTCGGCCGGACGCTGGCCGACCGCCGCGGTGCCGGGGCGCCCTCGCTGCTGGGCAACATCATCTGGATCGTGGTGGCCGGGTGGTGGCTGGCCATCGGGCACCTGCTCACCGGGCTGGCGCTGTGCGTGACGATCGTCGGCATCCCGCTGGGCGTGGCGAACTTCAAGCTCATCCCGGTCTCACTGGTGCCGCTGGGCAAGGAGATCGTGCCGGTGCCGTGAGCTGCCACGGCACCGGCCGATCGGGCTCAGAACGCGGCGACCGGGGTTTCGTCGTAGGTGCCCCGGAAGGACGCGGGTGCACGCAGGCCACCGAAGTTGGCCTCCACCTCGGCCCGTTCCCTCGCGTTCGGGTTCGGGTTGGTGCACGACACCGGCGCGCTCGAACCCGACATCAGGTCCTGGCACAGCCCGGTCCGCCGGTCCGGCAGGCCGAGGATGTGGCCGATCTCGTGCGCGGCGATCCGGGTCACGTCGTAACCCTGGTTCACCGCCTGGCGCCCGAACCAGATCTTGCCGCGGCCGAGCGAGGTCGTCTGCGCGCGCGGCCACCCGTTGTCGGCGACGATGACCAGCGCGGCAGGCGATCCCTTCTGCAGCCGCACGTTCCGCACGCTGTTGTTCCACACCGCGGCGCCCGCGTCCACCGCGCCCTGGAACTCCGCCGCTCCGCTGGCGTTGTAGTACACGACGTGCACCTGGGCTTCGGCCGCCGCGGCGGGCACGCTCGTCGCGAGCTGCGAGAGCACCAGCGGGAACAGCAGCGCGAGTGCGGCCAGTACCGATCTGAAGGTTTTCCTCGTCGACACCTGGAACTCCTCACCTGGATACGGGTTCTTCCGTCCTTGCAGCGAACCGCTCCGGCCGGAAACCCTCAAGGGTGAGGTTTTAACAGTATTGGACTCAGAACGGGCGGTCACCGGCGATGGCCACCCGCTCGGCGACCCTGGCGTGCGGGAAGTAGTCGTTCACCGCGTAGTGCTGGGTGGCGCGGTTGTCCCAGAACGCCACCGAGTTCGGCCGCCAGCGGAACCGCACCTGGAACTCCGGCACGTGCGCCTGCTGGAACAGCAACCGCAGCAGCCGGTCGCTCTCCTCGCGCTCCAGCCCGACGATGTGCGTGGTGAACGCCTGGTTCACGAACAGCATGCGGCGCCCGGACTCCGGGTGCGTGCGCACCACCGGGTGCTCCACCGGCGGGAACTCCTCCTGCTTCGACGCGAGGAACTCCCGGTCGGAGAACCGCTCGAAGCCGGGGATGAAGTCGTGCACCGCGGTCAGCCCGTCGATCCGCGTCCGCACCGCTTCGGGCAGGTTGTCGTAGGCCGCGGCCATGTCGGCCCACATGGTGTCCCCGCCGGACGGCGGCACCTCGATCAGCCGCAGCACCGAGCCGAGCGCCGGTTCCGGGCGGAAGGTCACGTCGGTGTGCCAGATGTTCTCGAACCCGGGCGTGGCCGCGCTGCGGGCGAACCGGGTCACCTGCTCGCTGTCGCCGGTCGGGATGAACGGGTTCGTCTCGAGTGGACCCCAGTTGCGCGCGAACGCCCGCTGCTGCTCGGAGGTGATGTCCTGGTCGCGGAAGAACAGCACCTTCCACTCCAGCAGCGCGCGGTTGAGCTCCGCGTACAGCTCGGCGGTCAGCGGCGCGCCGAGGTCGACGCCGTCGATCTCGGCCCCGATCACCGGGCCGAGCGGGGTGAGCGAGAACTTCTCGTACGGCCGGGATTCCACCCGGTTCAGCACCCGCGGGCCTTCGAGGATGCCGTCGGCGGGAACGCGGGCCGGGCGCAGGGCAGCACGAATCGGCAGTTCTACGGACACTTCGTTTCCTCACTGTTCGAAAGGGATCGGTACCAACGCGGGAAGAGCGCGTTACTGCGGCGGAGAGCCGTAGCGGCCGCGGCGCACGAGCAGTGCGCAGGCGCCGGTACCGACCAGGCGGTGAGGAGACCGCCTAGGCCGCGGGACAACACGACGGTGACCCAGGGCATCGGACATACCCGGAACTATGGCGCCGGGACGAGACGAAGGTCAAGATGTCCCAGGCGCTGGACCCCGGCTCAGTCCTCGGGTTCCCAGGGCAGCTGGACGATCAGGCACGGCCCGCCGACGAACAGCCCGCCGTCGACGCCGAGCACCTTGCCGCCCGCGTAGAGGTAGGGCGCTTCGATCTGCGCCGGGTGGATGCCGAGCTGGTCGGCGATCACGCTGTGGCCGTGCACGATCCGCTCACCGCCGAGCCGCTCCAGCAGCAGCTGCGCGATCTCCGGCCCGTTCGGCCCGCGGAAGGCGTAGCGCGTGGTCATCCGGCGCCACACCTCCCACCACTCGGAGATGTCGTCGCCGGCCAGCACCTCGCCGACGTTCCGGTTGATCTCCTCCACGTCGGCGCCCCATTCGAGGTACTCGAGCGTGTCCGAGTGCATCAGCAGGTAGTTCTCCGCGTGCGCCAGCAGCGGCCGCCGGACCAGCCAGTCGATGTGCTCGTCGGTCAGCTTCTCCTGGTCGGCCTGCTGCCCGCCGTTGATCTCCCAGCTGCGGCCGAAGCTGCGGGGGCCGAAGTCGGACGGCACCTCGGTGTCGCCGAAGCGGTGCCTGCCCAGCAGCAGGATCTCGTGGTTGCCGAGCAGGCTGCACACCTCGCCACCGGCCTCGGCTGCCTGCTCCTGCAACCGCATGACCAGCTCGATCACGCCGACGCCGTCCGGCCCGCGGTCGACGAAGTCACCGAGGAACCACACGCGGCTCTTGCCGCCCGCCCAGTCGCCACCGGAGTCGAGCAGGTCCTTCGCGACCAGGGCCTCGGCCAGCCCGTCCCGATGCCCGTGTACGTCGCCCACCACATAGGTCGGCAAGCCCGCCGCACCGGCATCGTTCATCCCACGAAGATAAGGCCTGCTGATCGGAGACCTTCGTCACCCCTGCGCGAACGGATCCTTCGTCCGCCCGACCAGGTCCGCCACCGAGTCCAGCACCCTGGTCGGCCGGTACGGGTACAGCTCGGCGGTCTCCCTGGTGGAGATGCCGGTGAGCACCAGGATGGTCTCCAGCCCGGCTTCGATGCCGGCGTGCACGTCGGTGTCCATCCGGTCGCCGATCATCAGCGTGTGCTCGGAGTGCGCGCCGATCGCCCGCAGCGCCGAGCGCATCATCAGCGGGTTCGGCTTGCCGACGAAGTACGGCTGGCGGCCGGTGGCCTTCTCGATCAGCGCGGCCACCGAGCCGGTGGCCGGCATCGAGCCCTCCAGGCTGGGGCCGGTGGCGTCCGGGTTGGTGGCGATGAACTTGGCCCCGGCCTCGATCAGCCGGATCGCCTTGGTGATCGCGGTGAAGCTGTAGGTGCGGGTCTCGCCGAGCACCACGTAGTCGGGGTCGCGGTCGGTGAGCACGTAGCCGACCTCGTGCAGCGCGGTGGTCAGCCCGGCCTCGCCGATCACGAAGGCGGAGCCGTTCGGGCGCTGGCGGTTGAGGAACTCGGCGGTGGCCAGCGCGGAGGTCCAGATCGACTCCTCCGGCACGTCCAGCCCGGTGCGGGCGAGCCGGGCCCGCAGGTCGCGCGGGGTGTAGATGGAGTTGTTCGTCAGCACCAGGAAGCCGATGCCGCCGGCGCGCAACTCGGCGAGGAACTCGTCGGCCCCTGGCACCAGGTGCTCCTCGCGGACCAGCACCCCGTCCATGTCGCTGAGATAGCTCCAGCGCGGTTCTTCGCTCATGGCCGTCACCCTATTAGCCGCCGGGGGTCTCCACGATCACCTGCGTGGCCTTCACCACCGCGACCGCGAGCGAGCCCGGTTTCAGCCCCATTTCGGTGACGGCTTCGCTGCTCATCAGCGAGACCACCCGGTGCGGGCCGCACTGGATCTCCACCTGGGCCATCACCCGGTCCTGGACCACCTCGGTGACCAGCCCGACGAACCGGTTGCGCGCGGACCGGCCCACCCGCGACGGGTCCGGCGGCTGGTCCGCCTGCGCCTTGGCGAACGCGGCCAGTTCGGCGCCGTCGACCACCTTGCGCCCGCTGCTGTCGTCGACGGCGGTCAACTGGCCCGCCCGGACCCAGCGGCGCACGGTGTCGTCGCTGACGCCGAGCAGTCGCGCTACCTCGGCCAACCGAAACTGCGGCATGGCTCGCAGGCTAGCTCCGCAGGTGCGGGAACGCCATGATCCTCGTGCCGCGCTCGACCGCTGTTCGTCCGGATCGCCACTACGCTGGGCAGGGTGACGGCGGTAGATCTTGGCATTCCCCGGGTGTCCGGGAAGCGGCAGCACCCCGCCGAGCCCCGGCCGGACCACCCCGGCCTGCTCGACAGCTTCGGCCGGGTGGCCACCGACCTGCGGGTCTCCCTGACCGACCGGTGCAACCTGCGCTGCACCTACTGCATGCCGGCGGAGGGCCTGGACTGGCTCCCCGGCGACCAGGTGCTCACCGACGACGAGCTGCTGCGGCTGCTGCGGATCGCGGTCGAGCGGCTGGGGGTCACCGACATCCGGCTCACCGGCGGTGAACCGCTGCTGCGCCAGGGGCTCGAACGGATCATCGCGGCGGTCTCGGCGCTGCGGCCGGCACCGCGGCTGTCGATGACCACCAACGGCATCGGCCTGGCGAAACGGGCCGCGGGCCTGGTCGAGGCCGGGCTGGACCGGATCAACGTGTCACTGGACACCATCGATCGCGAGACCTTCGCCCGGCTGACCCGCCGCGACCGGCTGCGCCACGTGCTCGACGGCCTGGCCGCCGCCCGCGACGCCGGGCTGTCGCCGGTCAAGGTCAACGCGGTGCTGATGCGCGGGGTCAACGACCACGAGGCCGTGCCGCTGCTGCGGTACTGCCTGGACAACGGCTACCACCTGCGGTTCATCGAGCAGATGCCGCTGGACGCGCAGCACGGCTGGGACCGCGGCGGCATGATCACCGCCGCGGACATCCTCGGCCTGCTCGGCGCCGAGTTCACCCTGACCCCGAGCGAGGCGCCCCGCGGCGGGGCACCGGCCGAGCGCTGGCTGGTCGACGGCGGCCCCGGTGACGTCGGCGTGATCGCCTCGGTGACCCGGCCGTTCTGCTCGGCCTGCGAGCGCACCCGGCTGACCGCCGACGGTGCCGTCCGCTCCTGCCTGTTCAGCAACGACGAAACCGACCTGCGGGCCCTGCTGCGCGCGGGTGCCCCCGACGAGGAGATCGCGGGTGCCTGGCGGGACACCATGTGGGGCAAGCTGGCCGGGCACGAGATCAACGAGGCCGGGTTCGCGCAGCCGATCCGGCCGATGAGCGCGATCGGCGGTTGATGCGGGTGACCACGGTCCAAGTGCGGTTCTTCGCCTCCGCGCGCGCCGCCACCGGGGTGGACAGCGAGGTGCTCACGCTGCCGTCCGGTGCTTCGGTGGCCGAGGCGGTCGAGCAGTTGCGCCTGCGGCACCCCGAGCGGCTGCCCAAGGTGCTCGACGTGGCCAGCTTCCTGCTGGACGGCGTCGCGGTGCGGGACACCTCGCACCGCCTGCCGGACGGCGCCGAGCTGGACGTCCTGCCGCCTTTCGCCGGCGGTTAACCCCGGTGTCACCCGCCGGACGCCGGGTTCACCGAGGCTGACGCGCATGCGCCGCCTCCTGCTGCTCGTGCTGTCCGCCTTCGCCGTGGCCGGGCTCACCACGCCCGCGTCCGCCTCGTCGTGGGTGCGGCCGCTGCCCCGGGCGCACGCGCACAACGACTACGAGCACGCGCGGCCGCTGCACGACGCCCTGGACCAGGGGTTCACCAGCGTCGAGGCGGACATCCACCTGGTCGGCGGGCAGCTGCTGGTGGCGCACGACCCGGAGGACGTCACGCCGGAGCGCACGCTGGAGGCGCTCTACCTGGAGCCGCTGCGTGAGCGGGTGCTGCGCAATGCCGGGCACGTCTACCCCCGGCGGACGCCGTTCCAGCTGCTGGTGGACATCAAGAGCGGTGCCGAGGACACCTACGCGGCGCTGTCCGGGGTGCTGGCCTCCCCGCGCTACGCCTTCCTCTTCACCGACTACCGGGACGGCTGGGTGCGCGACAAGGCCGTCGAGGTCGTGCTGTCCGGCAATCGGCCGCGAGCGGTCCTCTCGGCGCAGGAGCACCGCCTGGCCTTCTACGACGGCCGCATCGCCGCCACGGACGATCTGGGGCCCGGTTCCGACGCCCGCCTGACGCCGTTGGTCTCGGACAACTGGACCAAGCTGTTCAGCTGGACCGGCGTCGGCGAGTTCCCCGCCGCCGAGCGCGCCCGCCTGCGTGAGGTGGTGTCGATCGCACACGCTGCCGGGCAACGGGTACGGTTCTGGGCCACACCCGATGCACCGGGCGCGGCCCGCGAAGCCCTGTGGGCCGAACTGGTGGCCGCGGGGGTGGACCACATCAACACCGACGACCTGACCGGCCTGGCGGCCTTCCTCCGCGAATCCGGGCGCTAAACCACCCTTAGCGGTTCTTTCACCAACGGCCTACTCCGGCGATTTCACGTGACCCAAGCCTCACGATCAGTGAATGATCTCGAGAAGGAAACGGCCCGATAACGGCCAGTTGAGCTGGGAAAACACCGGAATCGTTCGAGGTTGCCCACCGTTACAGTGACGTAGGTCACACCCCGAATAATTTCCGATCACGCCAAAGGTTACGTACCGTCGCTTTTCGGTTGGCCCCGACCGACCAGAGCAACACCGGGATTCCGACGCGCCGAACCCTGTCCGGCGGAATCCCGGCCCATACCCCGAGCGAAAGAAAACTTCCGGACAGGGACGACGAGAACCCCCCGAGTTCAGCAGGCGCGGGAAGTGAGTAGTAACCAATGGCTTACCGAGGCAAACACCGCAAGATGTCCGCCGCCACCAAGCACATCGCCCGCGTCGCGATCGCCGGCATGGCGGTCGGCGCTCCCCTCGCCATCGCCGCGACCCCCGCGCAGGCCGAAGGCGGCACCAACTGGGACGCGATCGCCCAGTGCGAGAGCGGCGGCAACTGGTCCATCAACACCGGCAACGGCTACTCCGGCGGCCTGCAGTTCTCGCCGAGCACCTGGAAGGCCTACGGCGGCAAGGGCAGCGCCCACAACGCCTCCCGCGAGGAGCAGATCGCCGTCGCCGAGCGCGTCAAGGCTGGTCAGGGCATCAACGCCTGGCCGACCTGCGGCAAGAAGGGCGGCTCGTCCGCCAGCTACAAGGGCACCAACACCGGTGGCGCGGCCAAGAAGAGCGCCCCGGCGAAGAAGGCCGCCCCGAAGTCCGCCCCGGCCTCGCAGTCGGCCCCGAAGTCGGCCCCGGTGACCACCGGCGTGGCGAAGTCCAACCCGAACGGTGACTACACCGTGGTGGCGGGCGACACCCTGTCGAAGATCGCCAAGGCGCACGGCGTCGAGGGTGGCTACGCGAAGCTGCAGGAGCTGAACAAGGAGTTCGTGCCGGACGCCGACTTCATCGTGGTCGGCCAGAAGATCGCCACCAAGTAGGACCGCGTGCGCGATCACGGCCGAATAACGCTGTGACGAGCGAAAAGGGTCCCACCGCCAATCCCCTGGGCGGTGGGACCCTTTTCTCGTTCAACACGTACCGCAACAAGGCAACAACAGTGTGAAAGCGCCCCTTACCACGCCGGATCATTCACCGCGCGGGTTATCACCCCGGCGGTATGCACCCATCCGGCGAAGTTGGGGGAATCACGGTGAGTTGACCCATTCGTCGGTGCCGTCGGTGAAGGTCTGGTGCTTCCACACCGGCAATCGCGCCTTCACCTCGTCCACCAGGTCCGAACAGGCCAGGAACGCTTCCCGCCGGTGGTCCGCGGCCACCGCGCAGGCCAGTGCGACGTCACCGATGGCCAGCGCGCCGATCCGGTGGCTCACCGCCACCGCCCGCACCCCCTCGAACCGGGCCGCCAGCTCCGAGACGACCCGCGCCAGCACGTCCCCGGCGCTCGGGTGCCCCTCGTACACCAGGCCCTGGACGCCCTTCCCGCCGTCGTGGTCCCGGACCACCCCGGAGAAGGTCACCACGGCCCCAGCGGCCTCGTCGGCGACCAGTGCGGCGTGCTCCTCGACCGAGATGGGCGCGTCCGTCACGGCGGCCAGCGCGATCCGCGCCCCGGTGCCCCCGGCCGCCGCCCCGTGGTCACCGCCGTGCAGCTGCTCCACGGCGTGGTCCAGCACGCCGTCCAGCACGCCCAGCCCGTCCTGGACCCCGCCACGCGACCCCGGCAGGTTCACCACCAGCGTCCGCCCGGCGACTCCGGCGAGACCCCGCGACAACACCGCCGTCGGCACCTCGGGCAGCCCGGCGGCCCGCACCGCGTCCGCCACGCCCGGCAGCTGGTAGTCCAGCAGGGGCGCGGTCGCCTCCGGGGTGCGGTCGGTCGGCGAGATGCCGGTGCCGCCGGTGGTGATCACCACGTGCACGCCCTCGGCCAGGCAGGCCCGCAGCGCCCGCGCCACCGGCTCGCCGTCTTCGACCACGATCGGGTCCGGCACCTCGTACTCGCGCTGGGCCAGCCAGTCGGCGATCACCGGGCCGGTCCGGTCCGGGTACACGCCGGTGGCCGCCCGGTTGGACGCCACGATCACCCTCGCCGAGCGCTTCACGCCGTGCCTCCCGCCGGTCGCTCCCAGCGGCCGGTCTTGCCGCCCTCCTTGCGGTCCAGCCGCACCTCGTCCAGCGACGCGGCCGGGTCCACCGCCTTGATCATGTCGTGCAGGGTCAGCCCGGCCACCGCCACCGCGGTCAGCGCCTCCATCTCCACGCCGGTGCGGTCCTTGGTCCGCACCGTGGCCAGGATCCGGATCTCCGCCTCGCCGAGGGTGAACTCGACCTCCACCCCGGACAACGCCAGCTGGTGGCACAGCGGGATCAGCTCGGGCGTGCGCTTGGCGCCCATGATGCCGGCGATCCGGGCGGTGGCCAGGGCGTCACCCTTGGGCAGCCCGTTCGACGACAGCAGCCCGACCACCTCCGCGGTGGTGCGCACCACACCGCTGGCGCAGGCGACCCGGACCGTTGCTTCCTTGGCGGAGACGTCGACCATGCGAGCCGCGCCCGCCGCGTCGACGTGCGTAAGTTCGCTCACCCGCGGGAGACTACCCGCGCCGCGTTCTTCACGGCTTCCGCGACGGCGGGTGCCACCGCCGAGTCGAACACGCTCGGCACGATGAAGGAGGCGTTGAGCCGCTCCCCGTCGACCACGTCGGCGATGGCGTCGGCCGCGGCCAGCAGCATCTCGTCGTCGATGTGCCGGGCGTGCGCGTCGAGCAGGCCGCGGAAGACACCGGGGAAGGCGAGCACGTTGTTGATCTGGTTCGGGTAGTCGCTGCGGCCGGTGGCCACCACCGCGGCGTGCCGCTGGGCCTCCAGCGGGTCGATCTCCGGGTCCGGGTTGGCCAGCGCGAACACCACCGCGTCCTCGTTCATGGTGGCCACCTGCTCGGCCCCGAACAGGTTCGGCGCGGACACCCCGATGAACACGTCCGCGCCGACCAGCGCGTCGTGCAGGGTGCCGGAGATGCCGTCCTTGTTGGTGGCGGCGGCGATCTCGGTCAGGTTGTCGTCGAGGTTGCCGCGGGCCGAGTGCACGATGCCGTCGATGTCGGCGGCCACGATGTCGGCCGGCTTCTTGCGCAGCAGCAGCCGGATGATCGCCGAGCCGGCCGCGCCGACCCCGCTGACCACGATCTTGCAGTCCTCGATCCGCTTGCCGACCACGCGCAGCGCGTTGCGCAGGGCGGCGACCACCACGATCGCGGTGCCGTGCTGGTCGTCGTGGAAGACCGGGATGTCGAGCAGCTCGCGCAGGCGCGCCTCGATCTCGAAGCAGCGCGGCGCGGCGATGTCCTCCAGGTTGATGCCCGCGTACACCGGGGCCAGCGCCTTGACCGTGCGGATGATCTCCTCGGTGTCCTGGGTGTCCAGGCAGACCGGCCAGGCGTCCACGTCGGCGAACTTCTTGAACAGCGCCGCCTTGCCCTCCATCACCGGCAGCGCGGCGGCCGGGCCGATGTTGCCCAGCCCCAGCACGGCCGAGCCGTCGGTGACCACGGCGACGGTGTTGCGCTTGATGGTCAGCCGCCGCGCGTCCTCGGGATTGGCCGCGATCGCCTGGCAGACGCGCGCCACCCCGGGGGTGTAGGCCCGGGAGAGGTCGTCACGGTTGCGGAGCGCCACCTTGGGCGTGACCTCGATCTTGCCGCCGAGGTGGATCAGGAAGGTGCGGTCGGAGAACTTCCGCACGCGGACCCCCGGCAGCGCGTCGAGCGCCTCGGTGATGTCCTGCGCGTGGTTGGCCGAGAGCACGTTCGCGCTGATGTCCACCACGATCGAGGTGGGGTGCGACTCGACCACGTCGAAGGCGGTGAGCACCCCGCCGACACGGCCGACCGCGCTGGTCAGGTCCCCCGCCGCGCTCGCCGAAGACGGCGCCTCGACTCGGACGGTGATCGAATAACCGGGACCGGGAACCGGCATGGGAGTACCCCCGCGATCTGCGCTGGAACAGTGGTGCACAAACCCTAGTCCCGTGATCGCCGACACTGGCGATCTGCCGGTTTACCAGCCGGTAACCGCTATTTGTTGATCTCGGTCTCGGGGTGCACGTAGGGCACCGAGTCCAGCGGGAAGGTCACGTCGCCGAACGGCGACAGCGCGCCCTGGCGGTCCGCGGCCAGCTCGGACACCGGGTGCTCGCCCTCGGCCGCGTGCGGCCAGGTGGGGTCGATGCCGTTCTTCTTACCGGTCTTGGCCTTCGCCACGTCGTCCTCCATGGTTCGAACTCGCGTCGCCCAGTGTGCCAGGTGACCCCGGGTATCCTGGAGCGGATGCCCGGAACCTCCTTGGCGGACTGGCTGCGCTCCAGACCGGACGGAACGCTGGCCGCGCTGCTGCGGACCAGGCGCGACCTCGCGACGCCGCCGCCGTCGAACAGCACGGTGCTCGCCACCAGGGCGGGCACCCCCGGTTCGATCTCCCGCGCCTGCGAGGACCTGGACACCTTCACCCTGGCCGTGCTCGACGCGTTGCTGCTGGCGGGCGCCGACACCGGGGCGGTCACCCGCACCCAGGTCGAGGCGCTGCTCGGGCTGCCCGCGAAGTCCGGTTTGGACCGGCTCCGCGACCGCGCGCTGGCCTGGGGCGAGGACGACGCGCTCCGCGTGCCGCCGACGGCGAGGGAGGCGCTGGGCCCGTTCCCCGCCGGGCTGGGCGCGTCGTCCGGCGCACTGGCCGGAGTGGACCTGGCCGCCGCGGTCGACGAGGTGACCGACGCCGAGCGGGCACTGCTGCAGAAGCTCGCCGCCGGGCCGCCGATCGGCAACACGCGCGACGCCGGCGTGCTGGTCTCCCTCGACGAGGCGACCACCCCGGTGCAGAAGCTGCTCGCCAGGGGCCTGCTGCTGCGCCGCGACGACACCACCGTCGAACTCCCCCGCGAGCTCGGCATCCTGCTGCGGGGCGGGCACGCGTTCAGCGCCGCGCGGCTGACCGAGCCGGAGCTGCCGACGCACCCGCACCAGCCGTCCACTGTGGACCAGGCGGCGGCCGGGGAGGCGATGGAGTTCCTGCGGCACACCGAACGGCTGATCGCGCTGTGGTCGGCGCAACCGCCGCCGGTGCTCAAGTCGGGTGGGCTCGGCGTGCGCGAGCTGCGGCGGCTGGCGAAGGAACTCGACGTCGACGACCAGCGCGCGACGCTGGTCGCGGAGGTCGCCGTCGGCGCCGGGCTGGCTGGCGACGACCAGGGCGGCACCCCCGAGTGGGTGCCGACCGTGCTCGCCGACAGCTGGCTCGCCTCCGAACCGGCGGCCCGCTGGGCGATCCTGGCGCAGGCGTGGCTGGACCTGCCGCGTTCGCCCGGGCTCGCCGGTCAGCGCGACGCGAAGGACAAGCCGCTGGCCCCGCTGTCGGAGGACCTGCGCCGCCCGCTCGCCCCCGCCGGGCGCCGCCGGGTGCTCGCCGCGCTCGCCGGACTGCCCGCGGGCACCGGGGTGAAGAGCGTCGAGGAGCTGGTCGCCGCACTGGCCTGGCGGGCACCGCGGCGGGGTGGGCGGTTCCGGGACGAGAACGTGCGCTGGACCATGGCCGAGGCGACCGCGCTCGGCCTGGTCGCGCTCGGCGCGCTGACCACCGCCACCGGCATGCTGCTGGCAGACGACCGTCCGAACGCGACGGTCGCGATGGCGGACGCGTTGCCGGCACCGGTGAACCACGTGCTGGTGCAGGCGGACCTCACGGTGGTCGCGCCGGGACCGCTGGAGGCCGACCTGGCCACCGAGATCACCGCGGTGGCCGACATCGAATCCGCCGGGCACGCCACCGTCTACCGGGTCACCGAGACCTCGGTGCGGCGTGCGCTGGACACCGGGCGCACGGCGGCGGAGCTGCACGCGTTGTTCGGCGAGCGGTCGGCCACGCCGGTGCCGCAGTCGCTGACCTACCTGATCGACGACGTGGCCCGGCGGCACGGCCGCCTGCGCGGCGGGGTGGCGGGCTCGTTCCTGCGCTGCGACGACGAGGTGCTGCTCGCCGAGGTCCTCGGCAACCCGGCGGCCGAGCAGCTGGACCTGCGCAAGATCGCGCCGACGGTGCTGATCAGCTCGTACCCGCTGGCCGAGGTGCTCGACGGCCTGCGTGCCGCCGGTTTCGCCCCGGCCGCCGAAGGCCCGGACGGGCGGGTGGTCGACCTGAACCGCAACCGCGGCCGCCGCATCCCGGCGCGGACCCGGCGGCGCGCGCACGCCGAGCCCAGCGCTCCGGGCGGCGACCAGATCGCGTCGATCGTGACGAACCTGCGGGCCGGCGACCGGGCCGCGGGCACCCGGCGCGGCACCGCGGTGCACGCCCCGGGTGGCGGCGGGGCCGACACCTCGGTGACGCTCGCCCTGCTCGCCGAGGCCACCCGGGAACGGCGTGAGGTCTGGATCGGTTTCGTCGACGCCCACGGCACGGCGGCGCAACGGGTGGTCACCCCGGCGCGGGTCGGTGGCGGGGTGCTGGAGAGCACGGACAACGAACGGTATCCGTTGCACCGCATCACTTCAGCGGCCCTGGTGGAGGACTGACCCCGGCCGTCAGAGCTCCCGCAGGCCCTGGAGGACGCGTTCCATGAACTCCCTGGCGGAGGGGTCGCCCTGGATGAGACTGGACTGGTGGATGAGCACGAGGCCCGCGTCCGCCAGGTCCCCGACGAAGACCTTCACCACGCCCAGCGGCAGGCGCAGGTAGGCGGCGATCTCCGCGATCGAATGCGTGTCGTGGCAGAGTTCGCAGATCAGGCGGTATTCGGTGGGGAGCGAGGCGGTCTGCGCCCGGCCCTGGTCGGTGGTGGAGATCAGTGCTTCCAGCGCGAGGTCGTGCGCTGAATGGGTGCGACCGCCGGTACGGGCGTAGGGCCGCACGAGCGAACGCGACGCCCGCCCGGCGGGCCAGACCGGCGCGGGCGGTCGCGCGGCCGGGCGGACGGGGGCCATCGCCCGCATGGGGGCGGGTTCTTGGGCGAACGCCCGCATCGGTGCGGGTTCCGGGGGCCCGCCGTGCATCGGCGCGGAATCCGGTTCCGGGGCGAAGGTTCGCGCCGGCGCGACTTCGGCGGCTGTCCCGTACCTCACCGCTTCCGGATCCCAGGGCACCTCGTGCCCCGGCGCGGTTTCCGAAGGCGTCCCGTGCATCGGGGCGGCTTCCCCGTACCCCGCAGCGGCCTCCGACTCCGAAGGCATCCCATAGCTCGGCGCGACTTCCGCGGCCCGCCGCCGCCTCGGAACGCCTTCCGGGGGCCCCCCGTGCATCGGGGCGGCTTCCCCGTACCCCGCAGCGACCTCCGACTCCGAAGGCATCCCGTAGCTCGGCGCGACTTCCGCGGCCCGCCGCCGCCTCGGAACGCCTTCCGGGGGTCCCCCGTGCATCGGGGCGGCTCGCCGTCGTGTTGGCGCCGGGGCCGGGTCGGGTTCGTGGGCCGGCCAGGCCGGGCGCGCGAACTGCCCCGTGGTGTACTTCGCGATGTCGAACCGGCTCGGCGAGTCCAAGCCCTCGCGATCGCTGCCGGCGTGCAGTGCGTCCCAGTCGGCGCTGACCGGCTCGGGATCGCGCCAGAACTTCCCAGGGTTGCCCATGTTCAGCCGCGTACCCCGCTTTGCAGCTGCGCACGCAGCTCGGGGGTCAGCTGCTGGCCGACCCGGTCCACCAGCAGGGTCATCTCGTACGCCACCGTGCCGATGTCACTGGTCGGCGCGGCCAGCACGGCCAGGCTCGAACCGTCCGAAATGGACATCAGGAACAGGTAGCCCCGCTCCATCTCCACCACCGTCTGGTTCACCACTCCCGCTTCGAAACACCGCGCCGCGCCCTGGGTCAGGCTGACCAGCCCGGAGGACACCGCCGACAACTGCTCCGCCCGGTCCACCGGCAGCCCGTCCGAACTGGCGAGCAGCAGGCCGTCCGCGGACACCACCACGGCGTGGGCGGCCCCCGGCACCCTGCGCACGAAGTCGGTGACCAGCCAGCCGAACCCACCGGTCGGGGCGGTAGCCATCACTGTCCCTCCTTGCTCCGGCGACCACGCGGCGCGAGCGATTTCCGACCAGCGTATTCGCGTTCGGGGCAGGGTTCGACCCCGCCCCGCGGTGAACAGGGGGAACTTCAGCCCGCCCGCAGCGCGGTGTCGTGCTGGATGGCGTGCTGGACCACCGAGATCAGCACCTGCTTGGCCGACTCCCGCTCCCGCGCGTCGCAGGCCATGATCGGCACCGACGGCGAGATGGTCAGCGCGTGCCGCACGTCCTCGATCTGGTGGTGCAGCAGGCGGTCGAAGCAGTTGATCGCGACCACGTACGGCAGCTTCCGGTTCTCGAAGAAGTCGATCGACGGGAACGCGTCGGACAGCCGCCGGGTGTCCACCAGCACCACCGCGCCGATGGCGCCGAGCGCCAGGTCGTCCCACATGAACCAGAACCGGTGCTGACCCGGCGTGCCGAACACGTACAGCACGATGTCCGAGTCCAGGGTGATCCGGCCGAAGTCCATGGCCACCGTGGTGGTCGTCTTGTTCGGCGTCGCCGAGACGTCGTCGACCCCGGAACTGGCCTCGGTCATCGACGCCTCGGTGGTCAGCGGGTCGATCTCGGAGACCGCACCGACCAGTGTGGTCTTTCCCGAACCGAACCCGCCCGCCACCACGATCTTCGCCGACGAGGTCGGTCCCGCGGCGGCCGACGTGTTCGCGTCGGAGCTAAATTCTCCGAAGCCCACTGAGCACCCTCTCCATGAACTCGATACTCGGCCGGTCTCCCACCACCGTGTTCCCGCTGTGCACGAGAACCAGCCCGAGACCGGCGACATCACCAATGAGCACCCGCACCACACCGAGCGGCAGCCGCAGATGCGCGGCGATCTCGGCCACCGACCGGGTGTCCAGGCACAGGTCGCAGATCGACCGGTGCTCGGGCACCCGGACCGAGTCGATCAGCCTGCCCCGTTCACTGGTCGAGATCAGCGCCTCGATGGCCAGGTCGTAGCTGGGCTTGGTCCGCCCGCCGGTCCGGAAGTACGGCCGGACCAGGCCGGAGGTCTCCACCGGTTCCTCCGGCGGGGTGCTCGGGCGCGCGGACGGGATGAACTGCTCCGGCTCCGGCTCGTCGGGCCCGCCGAAGGCGGTGAACCCGCCTGCCGCGTCCCGCAGGGAACCACCGCCGACGCCGTACAACTCCGACACCGGCCCGCTGAGCAGGCGGTCGCGGAAGTCGTCGACGTTGAACTCGGCGGGGCCGCGCGTGGACGGCGGATCCGCCGGATCGAGCCAGGACGCGGGATCGGCCGCCACCGGCTCCGGTGGCGGTTCCTCGCCACCTCGTCTCGACCGCCACTCGCGGTCTATCCGATCCCGGAAACTCTTCCAGTCCTCCCCGGCGACCTCGCCCCCACGGCTGTCCGAAATATTCGAGTTGTCGAACTCATTCGGCCAACGCGCACCGGAGAAGTCGTCGTCGAACCGACGTTCGCCTCTCGAGCGCCCCGAGTCCACGGTTATCTCCTCTGTGTCCCGCGCCCCGCCCTAGCGGCGGGCCGCGCCCTGCAGCTGAGCGCGCAGTTCCGGGGTCATCTGCTGGCCCACCCGCTCGACCAGCAGGGTCATCTCGTAGACGACCAGCCCGATGTCACTGTCCGGCGCACCCAGCACCGCCAGGCACGAACCGTCCGACACCGACATCAGGAACATGAACCCGTTGGCCATTTCGACGACCGTCTGCGCGACGGCTCCTCCGTCGAACACCTTCGCCGCGCCGCGAGCCAGGCTGGTCAGCCCGGAAGCCACGGCCGCGAGCTGGTCCGCCCGGTCCTTCGGCAGCCCTCGTGAGGCCGCCAGCAACAACCCGTCCGCCGAGACCACTACCGCATGCGCGGCACCGGGTACCCGGTGCACGAAATCGGTGATGAGCCAAGCGAAACTGCCCTGCTGGCCGGCCCCCGGCTGCTGCACCGCCTTGCCCGGCTGCGCCTGCCCGCCCGGCTGCACTGACCCCGCCCGTGTCACTCTCACTCCTTCGCGCTTGGTTCAGTAGGTCGTCCCGCCGCGCCGCCCTCTGCGGCGCCCGCGTACGTCTCCGGCTCCGTGTTACCGGCCTCCGGATTCTCCTGGACGGCATGCCTGCCGCTTTGGTAACCCCGCTGGAAACTGACCATCCGGCTCCTCGCCACCGCGGCCGACCTGGTCAGCGACGGCAGACCCGCCGCCGCTGGGGCCGACTCCGGCGACGCGGAGGAATTATCGGTGAAAGCGCGCTGGTCCGTCGACTCCCCCGTCACCGAACCGGGGACCAGGTACGCGTTTGGCACGCGTTTGGGCAGGCCCGCCTCGGTGACCTCCTCGCTCTTGTCCTCCAGCAGCGACTGCGCGGCCTGCCACCCCTCGTCCGAGGCGCTCTGCCATCCACCTTCGGTCACGCCCGCTCCCTCTCGCCCCTCCGGCGCGGCCGCGGCCCCCTCCGGTGAGTCCGCGGGCCAGCCGGTCTCTTCCGATCCGGTGTCCTCGGCTTCACTGAACCACCGGGAGAGCACGGACTGGTAAATCGGCAGTCGGCGAGTCGGCACATCGTCTTCGAGGGCGCTGCGCTCGCCATCGGCCGGGGTGTCCGGTTCGGCCCGGCCGACGGGCGGTACGAAGGTGGGTTCGCGGGTGGGCAGGGACAGCGGGAAGGGCTGCTCGGGACCGTGCCCGTTGGTGGCCGCCGGGCCGGCGCCGTTGGCCACCGGGCCGCCGGTCACGGTCGGGTTGGCGGTCTCGTCGAACTCGTCGACCGGGAAGCCGAGGTCGTCCACGGGGGCGGGCGGCTCGGGGGCGTCGCTGAGGAACGGGCCCGCCGCACTGGACGAACCGTGCACCAGGTCGTCCAGGCTGATCGGCTGGTCCAGCGGCACCAGGCCACCGGTGGGCGGCTTGGACGACACCGACGGCACCGGCGGCACCGGCGGCTGCGGGCGGCTGGTCTCCGCCGGCGTCTCGGGCGGGGCGGCCGGGGTGGGCGGCGCCAGCGTCATCGGCGAGGTGAGCGAGTCCGCGCCCAGTTCGCTCGGCGGCTGGTGCCCGATCGGCGCCAGCTGCGGCAGCGAGGAGTCCGACCGCGGGCGCTCGGTGGCCGGCACGCTGGTCAGCAGCTGCGGCGGGACCACCACCCTGGCGATGATGCCGCCGTCGATGTCCTCGTTCTCGCGCAGCTGCACCTCGATGCCGTGGCGCTGGGCCAGCCGCGCGACCACGTACAGGCCCATCCGCCTGGTCACCGAGACGTCCAGGTCGGGCGGGTCGGCCAGGCGGCGGTTGGCCTCGGCGATCTGCTCCTCGGACATGCCGACGCCCTTGTCGGTGACCTGGATGGACAGCGCGCGGCGGCGGGTCAGCACCGCCCGCACGGTCACCTTGGTCTCCGGCTCGGAGAAGTAGGCGGCGTTGTCCAGCAGCTCGGCCAGCACGTGCACCAGGTCGTGGATGGTCAGGCCCTGCACGGCCACTTCCGGGATGACCCCGACCTCGACGCGCGAGTACTGCTCGATCTCCGAGACCGCGGCACCGATCACGTCGGCGGCGGGCACCGGCCGCGGCACCGACTTGGCCAGGCCGGCGCCGGAGAGCACCAGCAGGCTCTCGCCGTTGCGGCGCAGGCGGGTGGCGAGGTGGTCCAGCTCGAACAGGCTGGCGAGGTGGTCCGGGTCCTGTTCGTCGGCCTCCAGCCGGTCGATCACGCCGAGCTGGCGCTCCACCAGCCGCTGCGAGCGCCGCGAGAGGTTGACGAAGATGCCGTTGACGTTCTCGCGCAGCATCGCCTGCTCGGCGGCCAGTCGCACGGCCTGGGCGTTGACCACGTCGAAGGCCCGCGCCACCTGGCCGATCTCCTCGGTGGTGTGCACCGGCACCGGGTCGATGGCGCGTTCGGCGGCGGCCTTCGGGTCCGACTCCGACATGATCTTCTCGACCGCGGCGGGCAGGTGCCGTTCGGCCACTTCGAGCGCGTTCGTGCGCAGGCTGCGCAGCGGTACCAGCATCGAGCGGGCGACCACGAACATCAGCGTCAGCGCGATCAGCAGCCCGGCCAGGATGCCGGCCGCGACCAGGATCAGCGTGCGCTGCTCGGTGCCCGCCAGCCCGCTGGTGTACGACCCGGCCTCGTCCAGCAGCCGGTTCTCCACCTGGCTGATCAGGTTCAGCGTGGCCGCCGAGGACTGCGCCACCGCACCGGGGTCGATCGCCACGTTGATCTTCGCTTCGGCCCGCAGCAGCGCCAGCTGCTGGTACTGGAAGCGCCGGGAGACCAGCTCACCGGTGATGGTGTTCGAGTAGTCCTGCCTGGCCTGCGGGGTGGCCACGTTGGTGAAGGCGTCGATCTGCGAGACCAGGTTCGCCTCGGCGGTGTTGATGCTGGACAGCTCCGCGGGCTCGAAGCTGCCGCGGATCGCCGCGTTGCGCAGGAAGGCGTTCTGCTGGGCCGAGTACTCCTTGGCGTGCGACAGCGCGGCCAGCGCGTCGTGCCGGTCCTGCAGGCCCTTGTCGGTGACGTCGGCGCCGAACTCGTCGGAGACGGCGAGCAGCGCGTCGATGACCCCGGCGTAGGACTCGAGCGCGGCCAGTGCGGCGAAGGAGGCGTCGTTCGCCGAGACCCGCAGCTGGCCGAGGCCGTCGAGGCGGGCGGTGGCCTGGCCGAACAGCGCGGTGGTCACCGGGTCGTCGATGCCGTCGACCTCGGGCGCCTCCCGCAGCGTGCTGGCGGCGCGGTCGGTCCTGGCGATCTGGTCGTCCAGCTCACCGCGGCCGGACGGGCGGCCGGAGACGATCCAGGCCGACATGGTCTCGCGCTCGGACTGCAGTTCGTCGACCGTGGCGGCGACCTTCTTGCTCAGCTCGATGCGCTGCTCGGCGCGGTCGTAGACACCGATGTCCTCGAAGCCGTTGTAGACGCGGAGGCCACCGAGGAACAACGCGGCGACGGTGGGCAGCAGGAAGACCACGATGAGCTTGTTGCTCACCCGCCAGTTACGCAGCCCACGGGTTCGCCGCTCCCCCGGCGGCGGGTTGAGGGAGGCGCCGGCCCGCGACGTGCTTACTCCGTTCGGGCCGTCCTGTGTAGCCGCTTCATTACCTTCTGCGACACGAGGGTGCGCCGAGGACACCGCCTTGCGACCGTGCTCCCCGCTCGTGAGCTGGGGCACCGAGGAGTTCCTTCCCGTTTGGCGTTACATCCGTCCGGTGGCAACCAGGTTCCCACGCGCCGGGAGGCCGGGCAGCCCGATCGGCCCGGCTGGGTTTGCCGGCAACGGAAGCCGCCCCAAGCCGGGCCCATGACACCGGTCACCCGATTGGGGCTAGAGGGTATCGATAACGAGCGAGAAACGGAAGCAGGGCGACCTGCGTCACTCCAGCGAACGGAGCAACTGTCAAGCGATCGAAATCCACTGGTCCGGTTGGCCGTGATCTTTCCGCCGACCTGGTGATCTTCGGGTTAAATTTACGCATCGATCAGCGTTTCCCAGCATCTGGGAGCCCGCCCCGGACCTGTGGAAACAGTGTTTTCCCTAGTCTTCGCGGTGCGCGGGGAGGATCACGGCTGCTTGACGCACCCCGGAGGACTGAACCATTCTTCGGCCCAAGCGCCGTGTGTCCGCTTCGCGCCACTGGGTGAACTTCGGAACGCCACGTGCTACCAGAAGTAGCACTCCGTAGTCGCACCGCTCGGACCGGTGCACGGCTGCTCGTCGCTCGCCGGGAAAGGAACACATCAACCATGGCCAAGGCGTCTTCGACGCGCAGGAGGATCGCGCTGCTGTGCGCGGTCGTCACTTTGGGAGCGGCCACCACCGCCTGCTCCGGCGGCACCGACGCGGTTCCGGGGGCGAACGACAACGCCGCCCAGAGCATGCTCGACCGCGCGCCGGTGGCCACCGAGGCCGAACTGGCGGCCAGCCCCACCGCCCAGGCGATCAAGCAGCGGGGTGAGCTGTTCATCGGCGCCTCGCTGGAGACACCGCTGATGTCCCAGCAGAACCCGACCACCGGGGAGGCCGAGGGCTTCGACGCCACGCTCGGCAAGCTGCTCGCCAAGTACATCCTCGGCGAGCCCAAGCGCAAGATCATCACCACCACCCCGCAGATCCGGGAAGCGCTGATCCAGAACAGCACGGTGGACGCGGTCATCCAGAACTACTCGATCACCGCCAAGCGCGCGGAGAAGGTGGCCTTCGCCGGCCCGTACTTCATCTCCGGCCAGGCGGTGGCCACGCTGAAGGGCAAGCCGGACATCGCCAGGCCGGAGGACCTCAACGGCAAGAAGGTGCTGGTGGCCACCGGCAGCACCGGTGCCGGGGTGGTCAAGGAGCTGGCCCCGCAGGCGCAGCAGATCTCCTTCAACACCGACCCCGAGTGCGTGCAGGCGCTGGAGCAGGGCCGCGGTGACGCCTGGGTGAAGGACCTGCCGGTGATCGCCGGCGAGACCAAGCTGAACGACAAGATCCAGCTGGCCTCCGGCACCTTCGGCTCCGACCCGTACGGCATCGGCATCAAGCACGGGGACGACTCGTTCAAGAAGTTCATCAACAACTGGCTGAAGAAGATCCAGGACGCCGGGCTCTGGCAGCAGGCGTACGAGGAATCGCTCGGCACGGTGATCCCGGGCGGCGTGCCGGCGCCGCCCGCCATCGGCTCGGTCGCCGGCTCGTGACCTCGCGGCGGACGGGAGCTCCCCCGCTCCCGTCCGCCGGAACAGGCCCACCAGGATGAACGTCTTCCTCGACCACCTCCCCGACTTCGGCCGCGGTGTGCTCACCACCATCGAGCTGACCGCGCTCTCCTTCGCCGGCGCGATGCTCGTCGCGCTGCTCGTGGTTTCGTGCCGGGTGTCACCGGTGAAGCCGCTGCGTGCGTTCGCCATCACGTACGTGGAGGTCTTCCAGAACATCCCGCTGCTGCTCTGGCTGATCCTGATCATCTTCGCGTTGCCCGAGATCGCCATCAACTTCGAACTGTTCTTCTGCGCGGTGCTCGCGCTGTCGCTGTACTCGGCGGCCTACTACGCCGAAGCGCTGCGCTCGGGCATCAACTCGGTGTCGAAGGGGCAGGCCGAAGCCGCCAGGGCGCTCGGCCTCGGCTTCCTCCGCACGCAGACCAGCGTGGTGCTGCCGCAGGCGTTGCGCTCGGTGCTGCAGCCGCTGTGCAACATCACCATCGGGCTGCTGATGAACACCGCGCTGACCGCGGGCACCGGCCTGTTCGAACTGACCGCCGCGGCCAACGCGGTCAACGTGATCACCTCCGACCCGCTGCCGGTCTACATCGGCGCCGGCCTGGTCTACGGCCTGCTCGCGCTGCTGATCTCGCTGGTCACCGCCAAGCTGGAGAAGAAGCTGGTGATCCACCGGTGAACGTGCTCTTCGACGAACCGGGGCCACGGGGCAGGCGCCGGATCCGGATCGCCACCGCGGCCGCCGTGGTGCTCGGCGTGGCCGCGCTCGCCTTCGCGCTCTACAAGTTCGGCGTGAACGGCCAGCTCGACCCGCGGAAGTGGCAGCCGTACGGCACCTGGCCGATGTGGCAGTACCTGCTCAACGGCCTCGGCGGCACGCTGCTCGCGGCCGGGCTGGTGCTGGTGCTGGCCCTGCCGCTGGGCCTGCTGCTCGCCTTCGGCAGGCTGTCGCGGCGGCGCTGGATCCGGCTGCCCGCGCGCACCTACATCGAGGTGTTCCGGGTGGTCCCGGCGCTGCTGATGGTGTTCATGATGCTGTTCGCGCTGCCGCGGTACGGCCTGGACCTGCCGACGCTGTGGAAGCTGGTGGTGCCGCTGACGCTGAACCGGTCGGCGCAGCTGGCCGGGGTCTTCCGCGCGGGCATCCTGTCGCTGGACGCCGGGCAGGGCGAAGCGGCGGCGGCGCTCGGGCTGCGGCCGTGGCAGGCGATGTGGCACGTCGTCCTGCCGCAGGCGCTGCGGCACGTGCTGCCGTCGCTGATCAGCCAGTCCGTGGGCACGGTGAAGGACACCTCGCTCGGCTACGTGCTGAGCTTCGCCGAGGTGATCACCATCGGCAAGCAGCTGGCCTCGTACAACCGGTACCTGATCCAGACCTACCTGGTGGTGGCGCTGATCTTCTTCGTGGTCAACTTCAGCCTTTCGCGGCTCGGGCGCTGGCTCGAACGGCGGGAGCGCCGGGTCGGCCACGTGGCCGCGCCCGCCGACCCGGGAATCATCTGACCGGCGGCTTTAGCGGGGTTGCCTAGCCTGCGCCGGTGGACGTGCAGCAGGCAACTCCGCTGAAGTACTGGCTCGCCGTGCTCTCGGTGACGGTGGGGACGTTCTCGATCGTCACCTCGCAACTCCTGCCGGTCGGGCTGGTCCCGCAGATCGCCGTGACGCTCGGGGTGTCCGAGGGCACGGTCGGGCTGACGCTGACCGTGCCGGGGTTCGTCGCCGCCGTCGCGGCACCGGCGCTGGTGGTCGCGGCGGGCCGGGTCGACCGGCGGCTCGTGCTCACCGGGCTCAGCGCGCTGCTCGTCGGCGCGAACCTGGTCAGCGCGGTCGCCACCGACTTCACCGTGCTGCTCACCGCCCGCACCCTGGTGGGGCTGAGCGTCGGCGGGTTCTGGGCGATCGCCGGTGGCATCGCCGTGCGGCTGGTGCCGGAACCGCTGATCGGCCGGGCCACCGCGACGATCTTCGCCGGGGTGTCCACCGCGACCGTGGCGGGGGTGCCCGCCGGCAAGCTGCTCGGTGACCTGGCCGGCTGGCGGACCGCGTTCGGTGTGGTCGGCGTGGTGGCGCTGGGTGTGCTCACCGCGCAGGCGTTCCTGCTGCCCGCGCTGCCCGCCACCCGCTCCACGAAGCTCGGCGACCTGCTCTCGCTGTTTCGCCACCCGGAGATCCGGATCAGCTTCGTCGCGGTGTTCCTGCTGGTCATCGGCCACTTCAGCGCGTACACCTTCATCACCCCGATCCTGCGGGAGACCGGCGGCCTCGGGCAGGCGGCGAGCACCGCGCTGCTGCTGGCCTACGGCGGCGCGGGGTTCGCGGGCAACTTCCTCGGCGGCACGGCCGCCCATCGGCGGCCACGCCGCACGCTGATCGTCGCCGCGGCCGTGCTCGGGGGCTCGCTGCTGCTCCTGCCGGTGGCCGGCGGGGTGCTGCCCGGCCTGGTCGCGCTGCTGCTGCTCTGGGGCACCGCCTACGGCGCGGTGCCGGTCAGCCTGCAGATCTGGCTGGCCGGGGCGGTTCCGGACCGCCGCGAGGTCGCCGGTTCCCTGTTCGTCACCGCGTTCCAGGTGTCCATCTCGGCCGGCGCGCTGCTCGGCGGGCTGTGGGTGGACTCGCTGGGCCCCACCGGTGTGCTGTGGTTCGGCGGGGCGCTCACCGCGCTGACCGCGGCCGGACTGCTGGTGCCGCGGCGGGGCTCAGCCGTGGACTAGCTCCGCCCACCGGCGCACGGCGGCCGCGTCCACCGACTCCGCCCAGCCACCCGGCCGCACCCCGGAACCGACGTGGAAGGCCCGCACCCCGGCCTCGCGCAGCCGCGGTACCTGGTTCGCCCGCAGGCCACCGCCGGCCAGCAGCACCGGTGGTTCCCCGTGCTGGGCGAGCCGTTCGAGCACCTCGATGCCTTCGGTGACGCCGTCGGCGTGCCCGGCGGTGAGAATGGTGTCGCAGCCGAGGCGCGCGGCCCGTTCGTACGCGGTGCGCACGTCACGCGCGTGGTCGACGGCGCGGTGGAAGGTCCACTTCGCCCCGTGCAGCTCACGCACCAGCGCGCGGGTGGACGGACCGTCGACGGTCCCGTCCGGGGTGAGGAAGCCGAAGACGAACTCCTCGGCACCCAGCGCCAGCAGTTCGGCCGCCCGCTGCCGCAGTCCGTCGAGGTTCGCCGCCAGGAACGAGCCGGTGCTCCGCAGCATCACCCGGACCGGCAGGTCGGTGGCGGCGAGCACCTCGCGCACCACCGCGTCGGGCGGGGTGAGCCCGTCCAGTGCCATGTCGGTGACCAGCTCCACCCGGTCGGCGCCGCCGAGCTGCGCCTGTTCGGCGTCGGCCGCGTCGAGCACGATCACTTCCAGCAGGCTCACCCGTGCCCCCTTTCCTCGCGTTGCCGGTCGCGCACGTAGCGGCCGCGCTCCACGCCGTGCTGCAGGCTGGCCATCCGGCCGCGCACGGCGTCCGGGCTGAGCGTGAGCACCGCCTGCTCGGCGCTGGCCCGCCGGTGCCGCGCGGGGGGTGCACCCGGCGCGTGCTGCTCGTCGCTGAACCACTGCGTGAGCACCGCCGCGTAGGCGGGCATGCGCTCGGTCGGCCCGTCGATGCCCGCCTCGTCCACCAGCTCGACCTCGTCCTCGGTCGGCCAGTCGGGCGGCTCGATCTCGTGCACCGGCGCCCTCGGCGGTTCGATCGGCCGGCGCGGCTCCGGCGGTTCGGGGTCGACCTCGGGCCAGCTCGGCTGGTAGGGCTCGTCGTACGCCTCGTCCGGCCAGACCGGCTCGGGCTGCGGCTCCGGTTCGGGAGCGGGTTCGGGTTCCGGTTCGGGCTCCGGCTGGGTTTCGTACCGCGGCTCGGGTGCCGGGGGCACCACGACCACCTCGGCGGGCGGTACCGGCGGGGGTGGCTCGGGTGGCGGCAGCAGCGACACCGGTGCCGTCACGCTCACCAGGTTCGCCGGTACGACCACCGTCGCGGTCATCCCACCGGTGCGCCGGTTCGCCAGCCGCACGTCGATGCCGTGCCGTTTGGACAGCCGCGCCACCACGTACAGGCCCATCCGGCGGGACACCTCGACGTCCACCTTGGGCGGTTCGGCCAGCCGCGCGTTCGTCCGCCGCACCTCCGCTTCGGCCATGCCGCTGCCGCGGTCGACGATGTCGATCTGCCAGCCGCCGTCGACGAGCACCTTGCTGTCCACCGAGACCGTGGTGGCGGGCGGGGAGTACGCGGTGGCGTTCTCCAGCAGCTCCGAGATCACGTGCACCAGGTCGCTCACGGCTTCCGCGCGCACGGTCAGCTCCGGCGCCGCGGGCAGTTCGATGCGCTGGTAGTGCTCGACCTCCGACAGCGCCGCGCCGATGATCTCGTCCGCGCTGACCGGGCCCGCCACCTCACGCGCCGGGTCGGTGCCCGAGAGCACCAGCAGGTTCTCGCTGTTGCGCCGCATCCGCGTGGCGAGGTGGTCCAGTTCGAACAGGCCGCCGAGGATCTCCGGGTCCTGTTCGTCGGCTTCCATCCGGTCCAGCACGGACAGCTGCCGCTCGACCAGTTCCTGGCTGCGGCGCGAGAGGTTGACGAACATCGAGTTGACGTTCTCCCGCAGCCGCGCCTGCTCCCCGGCCAGCCGCACCGCTTCGCCGTGCACCGCGTCGAAGGCCCTGGCGACCTGGCCGAGTTCCTCCTTGCTGAACACCGGGACCGGCGCGATCCGCGGCGCCGACGGCGAACCGGGGTACGGCGGTTCGGGATCGGTGAGGATGCCTTCGACGGCCGCGGGCAGGCGGTGCTCGGCGACCTCCAGCGCGCTGCGGCGCAGGATCCGCAGCGACCGCAGCAGCGAGCGCGTCACGATCACCGCCAGCACCCCGCCGAAGAGCACCACGCCGAGCACGATCGCCGAGTCGCGGATGGCCGAGGCCCTGGCGTCGGCGGCCAGCGCGTCGGTGCGGGACTGGCTGGACTGCTGCAGCGCGTCCTCGACCTGGCGCACCAGGTTGATGGTGTAGGTCGACGCGATGTCCCACTGGATGGGATCCAGCCCGGTCAGCGGCTGGTCCGCTTCGGACCGCCGGAGCACCGACTCGACCATGTTGTTGCCGTTGTCGACCACCATGCCGAGCACCGTGTCGTCGTACATCCGGCGTTGCTCCGGCGTGGCGAACTGGCGGAAATCCTCCCGCGCCGCCTCGAATCCGGCTTCCGCGCCGAGCAGCGCGCGGGTGCGGTCCGCGCTGAGCGAGCCCTGCGCCAGCGCCTCGGCGAGCACCGCGCGCTTGACCGACATGGTGTCCTTCACCTTGGCCAGCGCGCTGACCGCCAGCCGCGACCGCGCCAGTCCCGGATCGCTGATCTCGGCTGCGGCTTGATCACCGACGGTGAGCGTGCTGGTGATCAGGTCGCTGTAGGAGCGCAGCACCGAATCCGGCGGGAAATTGGAGAACTCCCCGGCGTAGCGCAGGCCGGTCAGCCCGCCCAGTTGATCGCGCAGTTGCCGGAAATCCGCGGCCACGCCGGGCGCCAGCGAGGATTCGGTATCGCTGAGCACGCGTTCGAACGCCCCCAGCGATTCGTTGACCTTGTCGCGCTGCCCGCGCAGCTCGTCGAGCCCGGTTTTCCGCTCGGTGGCGACAAAGCGGACGGTGAGGTCGCGCTCGCGCTGCAGCCGGTGGGTCAGCTCGGCGAGCGCGGTGTCCACCTTCACCCGGGTGGCCGCCTCGGCCAACCGGCCCGCCTCACCGAGGTCGAGCCGCACCCGCAGGCCGACCAGCGTGATCACCGCGATGGTCGGGATCAGCAGCACGGCGAACAGCTTCGTGCGCAGCCGCCAGTTGCGCAGCCGCCACCGGCCACCCGTCAAACTCTGCGCAGAGGTGGAATCCGCCGCATAACCCTTTCGGGGTTCCTTTCCGCGACGGTTCACCTGGCTTCCTTTTCCACCCAGCTCGTTCGAACGCGGGCCAGCCGCCGGTGACCTACTGGAGAGTAGTGCACGACTCGCGTAGTCCGATGGTAGCTGTCCGCCAGCACCGCCCTTGCGGCGATGGTATGGGCAGAAGCCTTTAAGCTCCAAACAGAAGCGGCACACACCGGCCACGAGGGGCGAAGATGGGCAGCGGAGCGCGGCGAGCTTTCCCGGCGCTGCTGGTCGTCGTGCTCGCGGTCGCGCTCGGTGGCTGCTCGGCCTTCGCGCCGAACCCGCAGGCCACCCCGGCCGCGCCGGAACGTGACACTCTCCGTGTTGGTGTGGGTAACCCGATCGAGAGCGCTCCGCTTCGCATGGCGGTGGCCGAGGGGTTGTTCACCCGGGCCGGGCTCAAGGTGGAACTGGTCGAGCAGGGCAACGCCGAAGACGGCCTCGGCAAGCTCGCCGCCGGCGACCTCGACGTGGCCTTCGGCCGCGACGTCGCGTTGTTCAAAGCCGCCGGAAACGGTGTGGCACTGCAACTCCAGGGCGAGGCGTACACCGCGGGCCCCGGCACGATGGCGCTGGTGACGCTGCCGGGCTCGACCTACGACACCCCGGCGGCCAAGCGCTCGCCGACCATCGCGGTGGACACCCTGGACGGGCTCGGCACGCTGACCAGCCGCTCGGTGCTGGCCACCGCGGGCGTGGACGCCGGCCGCATCCGCTTCACCCAGCGTGGCGCGGACCAGATGATGTCCACATTGCGGGACGGCGACGCCGACGCCGCCTGGCTGGTGGAGCCGCAGATCACCCTGGCGCAGCAGGAGTTCGGCGCGAAGGTGCTCGCCGACACCGCCCGCGGCGCCACGCTCGAGTTCCCGGTCTCCGCCTACGCGGCCAACGCCGTGTTCGCCCAGGCCAATCCGCGCACGATGGCGTTGTTCCGGTCGCTGCTCGGGCAGGCCCAGCAGAAGGCGGCGGACCCGGCGACCGTGCGGCAGGCGCTGCCGTCGTTCGCCGGCATCAACGCGAACACCGCCGCCCTGGTCTCGCTGGGCAGCTACCCCAGCTCGCTGAGCGGGGTGCGGCTGCAACGGGTCGCCGACCTCATGCACAGCGCGGGCGTGCTGAAGCAGCGCCTGGACGTGCAGGGGATGCTCCCCGCCACCCCCTGATCACCTTGTGAGCTGAGACACAGGCACTTGCCGTCGAGGCGGCCACCCGGGACTCTCGGTGCCACAGGTAGACGAACTAGTACGTCTACCACTTCGAAGCGAAGGAAACCGCCATGACCGCAGTCGCCCCACCGCAGGCCGGGATCACCGCCACGCTCCGGAAGCTGTACTTCGCCCGCTTCGGCTTCGCGCTGGTCTGGGCGGGGCTGACGTTCGCGCTGGCATCGAGCATCGGACCGGTGAGCGCGGTGCTGCTCGTGCTGTACCCGCTGTTCGACGTGGCCGCCGCGATCGTGGACGCCCGCTCGTCCCGGACCGGCGGCCCGGTGCTGGGGCTGTACCTGAACATCGCGATCAGCTCGCTCACCGCGGTCGGCCTGGCCGTCGCCGTCACCTCCGGCATCCCGGCGGTCCTGCGCGTGTGGGGCGCCTGGGCCGTGGTCGCCGGTCTCGTGCAGCTGGTGGTGGGGGTCGGCCGCCGCGGGCTCGGCGGCCAGTGGGCGATGATCGCCAGCGGGGGCATCTCCGTGCTCGCCGGTGCGTCGTTCTTCCTGCAGGCCGCGGCCGAAGGGGCGACCCTGCGCAACATCGCCGGTTACGCGCTGCTCGGCGGGATCTTCTTCCTCGTCTCGGCACTGCGCCTCGGCCGGTCCTGACCGGCGGCTAACCTGGGGCGATGTCGCAGGCAGTCGGGCAGCCACCGGTACGGGACCGCATCCTCGCCGCGGCCGACGAGCACTTCTACGCGGCGGGCATCCGCGCGGTGAGCGCGGACCGGCTCATCGCCGAGGCCGGTGTCAGCAAGGTGACCTTCTACCGGCACTTCCCCACCAAGGACGACCTGGTGGTGGCCTACCTCGAAGGCCGGGCCGCGGTCGAACGCGAGATGCTGCAGCAGTTCCGCGCCCGGACCGGGGACGCCTCGGGCACGCTCGTCGCCATGGCCGAGGGCATCTCGGCGGCGAGCTGCGCACCGGGGTTCCGCGGCTGCCCGTTCATCAACGCCGCCGCCGAGTACGCCGACGCGGACCACCCCGTCCGCCGGGTGATCGCCGACCACCGGGCGTGGTTCGCCACCTTCCTGGACGGCCTGCTCACGGAGCTGGGCGTCGAGAACCGCGGCACGGTGGTCGAGCAGCTGATGATCCTGCGTGACGGGGCGATGGTGGGCGGCTACCTCGGCACCGATCCGGCGTCCCGCGCCGACGCGCTCATCGGCGCCGGGCGCGCGCTGCTCGCCGGGCGCTAACCGAGGCCGAACTCGGCCAGTCCGCTGCGCAGCAGCTTGAACGCCTTGCGGGCGTCGGCGACCGCGTCCGGGTAGGCGTCCGAGGCGCGGGCGCCGTTCGTCAGGCGGCGGATGTTGTCCATCAGCAGCGTGCGCTGGGTGGCCACGATCTGCGCGGCGGCCAGCCGGGCGATCAGCTCGTCCGCGCCGTCGTTGCCGACCAGCTCGGCGACCAGCGCGTTCTCACTGCCCTCGTAGAACTGGAGCAGCCGCGCGGCCAGGCTCGGCGTGGCGGTGACCATCGCGTACAGCGCGATCTGGTTCGGGTCGTCGTTGAGGCCGGTGACCGGGTCGCGCCGGAGCAGGCCGTCGAGGAAGTGCGCGCGCAACGCGATCAGCGGTGTCTGGCGGGCCGTGCGGCTGCGCACCACCTGGGCGTTCTCGTCCTCGTGGTGGGCGAACCGGTGGACCACCAGGTCTTCCTTGGTCGGGAAGTAGGCGAACAGCGTGCGCTTGGAGACCTCTGCCGCGTCGGCCACTTCGGCCACCGAAACCGAATCGAACCCCGAAGCGAGGAACAGATCGATCGCGGTGTCGGAGATGAGCCGTCGCGTCAGCTGCTTCTTTCGCTCGCGGAGCCCCAGCTGTTCCACCACTCGTCCATGGTAGCCAGCCGCGCCACCGCTGACGTGGGAACAACGGCCCGCACCGCGGAGTCTTCAGCTCAGCGGAACCCGGGGAACGTATAAAGGAGGACGTGACCGATGGCCCGCTGATCGTCCAGTCCGACAAAACCGTGTTGCTCGAGGTCGACCACCCGCGTGCCGAGGACGCCCGGATCGCGATCGCGCCCTTCGCCGAACTCGAGCGCGCCCCCGAGCACGTGCACACCTACCGCGTCACGCCGCTGGCGCTGTGGAACGCGCGTGCCGCCGGCCACGACGCCGAGCAGGTGGTCGACGCGCTGACCACCTACTCGCGCTTCCCGGTGCCGCAGCCGCTGCTGATCGACGTGGTGGACACGATGGCCCGCTTCGGCAGGCTGCAGATCACCAACCACCCGGCACACGGCCTGGTGATGACCACCACCGACCGCGCGGTGCTGGAGGAGGTGTCCCGCAGCAAGAAGATCAGCCCGATGCTGGGCGCCCGGCTGGACCCGGACACGGTGGTCGTGCACCCGTCCGAGCGCGGGCGGCTCAAGCAGATGCTGCTCAAGGCGGGCTGGCCGGCCGAGGACCTGGCCGGGTACGTCGACGGCGAGGCGCACCCGATCGACCTCGACGAGAACGGCTGGCAGTTGCGCGAGTACCAGCGCCAGGCCGCGCAGGCGTTCTTCAAGGGCGGCTCCGGTGTGGTCGTGCTGCCGTGCGGGGCGGGCAAGACCCTGGTCGGCGCGGCGGCGATGGCGCACGCCAAGGCGACCACGCTGATCCTGGTGACCAACACCGTGGCCGGGCGGCAGTGGAAGCGCGAACTGGTGGCGCGGACGTCGCTGACCGAGGACGAGATCGGCGAGTACTCCGGGGAGAAGAAGGAGGTCCGGCCGGTCACCATCGCGACGTACCAGGTGGTCACCCGCAAGTCGAAGGGCGAGTACAAGCACCTGGAGCTGTTCGACACGCGGGACTGGGGCCTGGTGGTCTACGACGAGGTGCACCTGCTGCCCGCGCCGGTGTTCCGGATGACCGCGGACCTGCAGTCGCGGCGGCGGCTCGGGCTGACCGCGACGCTGGTGCGCGAGGACGGCCGCGAGGGCGACGTGTTCTCGCTGATCGGGCCGAAGCGGTACGACGTGCCGTGGCGCGACATCGAGGCGCAGGGCTGGATCGCGCCCGCGGAGTGCATCGAGGTGCGGGTCACGCTGACCGACAACGAGCGCCTGCGCTACGCCACCGCGGAACCCGAGGAGCGGTACAAGATCGCCTCCACGGCGGACACCAAGACCCCGGTGATCAAGTCCATTGTGGACCGCCACCGCGGCGAGCCGACGCTGGTCATCGGCGCCTACCTGGACCAGCTGGAGATGCTCGGCGCCGAACTGGACGCGCCGGTGATCCAGGGGGCGACCAGGAACAAGGAGCGCGAGGAGCTGTTCGACAGGTTCCGGCGCGGCGAACTCGACACGCTGGTGGTGTCGAAGGTGGCCAACTTCTCCATCGACCTGCCGGAGGCGTCGGTGGCCATCCAGATCTCGGGCACCTTCGGCTCGCGGCAGGAGGAGGCCCAGCGGCTCGGCAGGCTGCTGCGCCCGAAGGCCGACGGGCGCCAGGCGCACTTCTACTCGGTGGTCGCGCGGGACACCGTCGACACCGAGTACGCCGCGCACCGGCAGCGCTTCCTGGCCGAACAGGGGTACGCCTACACCATCCGGGACGCCGACGACCTGCGCTGAGTTTCGGGTGCGGGCCGCCGGGTTACGCCCCGCAGGTGACGGCGGACATCAGGATCGGCACCTCGGGCTGGCGGTACGGGCCGTGGCGGGGCGAGTTCTACCCGAAGGGCCTGCCGCAGCGGCGGGAGCTGGAGTACCTGTCGCACCGGTTCAACTCGGCCGAGCTGAACGGCTCGTTCTATTCGCTGCAGCGGCCGGAGCGGTACCGGAACTGGTTCGCCGACACCCCGGACGACTTCGTGTTCGCGGTCAAGGGCGGCCGGTTCATCACGCACATGAAGCAACTGCGGGACGTCCACACGCCGCTGGCGAACTTCTTCGCCAGCGGGGTGCTGGCGCTGGAGCACAAGCTGGGGCCGTTCCTGTGGCAACTCCCGCCGCGCCTGGCCTTCGACGCCGACCGGCTCACGTCGTTCTTCGACACCCTGCCACGCACCACCCGAGCCGCCGCCGCCCTGGCCCGCGACCACGACGACAAGCTCAAGGGCGAGGCGCATGCTCCTGCGGGGGAGAACGGCGCGGAGCGCTCCGTTGAGGGTGGTGTTGGGAGACGGGCGGGGAAGAGCATGTCGCTGCGGCACGCGCTGGAGGTGCGGCACCCGAGCTTCGTCTCGGAAGAGGCCATCGACCTGCTGCGGAAGCACGGGATCGGGCTGGTCGTCGCGGACAGCGCGGGCACCTGGCCGTACCTGGAGGACGTCACCGCCGACTTCGTCTACGTCCGCCTCCACGGCGACGAGGAGCTCTACGCGAGCGGCTACTCGACGAAGGTGCTCAAGGACTGGGCGCGCAAGGTCCGCGCTTGGCACCAGCAGGACCTCGACGTCTACGTCTACTTCGACAACGACATGAAGGTGAAGGCCCCGCGAGACGCGACCAAACTCGGCGAACTGCTCGGCCTCGACCTGACCACCGAGCCGGAAGCGTGATACCGGACGCGCTGGTCACCGAGGAGTGGCTGCGGGGCTGCGTCAGGATCCGTCGCGTTGGCTACGCCCGCACGTCACTCATCCACTGACAGCGTTCATCGCGGCTGCCTGTCGCCTTTACCGGCATCTTCCTCGGATCGACGAGGGCGGAGATCGCCTCGGGGTCGTAGAATGTTCGCGATACGCACGGCTGGTCAGAAAAGGGCGTACCCGATGTCCCACGGCCGACACTTCGTCCGGTCCGTCGCCAGAGCCATGGCGGTGCTGCACGCGTTCAGCGCGGACAAACCCGAGCTGACCCTGAGCGAAGCGGCCAGGGCCACCGGCCTCGACCGGGCCACCGCGCGCCGGCTGCTGCTCACGCTGACCGAGCTGGGGTACCTGACCCGCCACCACCGGGTCTTCCGGCTCGCCCCGCGCACCATGGAGTTCGGCCGCGCGTACCTGGCGGGCCAGTCCAAGCTGGCCGAGGATCACCAGTCGTAGGACAGCCAGGGCTTGGCCACGCTCACCGCCGCCTCCTCGAACGCCCGGTTCGCCCGCTGCAGCGAGTACCGCGTCCGCGCCAGTTTGCCCGGCTCGAACTCGCCGCCGGCCAGGGCGTCCACCGCGGCCGGGAAGTCGGTCGGGTGGTCGTAGCCGTGTGAACCCCGCACGATCAGCTGCCGCTTGAGCACGTCCGCGTTGTCCAGCGGCGCCGCGGCCCCGGTGAGCAGCACGACCGTGCCCCCGGGCAGCAGCCCGCCGACGCCCTCGGCCAGGACGGCCCGCTTGCCGGAGTTGTCGAACACCACGTCGAACTCGTCGTCGCCCTCGGTCCACGGCGACGCGCCCAGCGTGCACGCCAGGTCCAGCCGCTCGGTGACCGGCTCCCGCACGATCACCTCCAGCCCGCGTGCCCGCAGCACCAGGCACAGGAACAGGCCCCGGGTGTCCACCCCGAGCAGCAGCGCCCGCTGCCGCGGCTGCACCGCCGCCCGCCGGGCCGCGGCCACCGCCTCGGCCAGCGGTTCCACGCAGACCAGGTCCTCCCACGGCACCGCACGCGGCGCGGGCCAGGTGAAGTGCGCCGGCACCGCGGCGAACTCGGCGAGCAGCCCCGGCCGGTCCAGGCCGATGGACTCCCGTTCGGCGCAGGCGGAGGAGAACCAGGCGGCGCAGGCACGGCAACCGCGGCAGCAGTAGTCGGGTTCGACCACCACCTGCTGCCCCAGCCGGTACGGCCGGGTCACCCGCTCGCCGATCGCGGCGATCTCCCCCACGCCCTGCCTGCCCAGCACCCACGGCAGCGCCCCGACCGGCCGCCGCCCGCGGAACGCCGCCACGTCCCGGTCACCGAGGCCGAGCGCGCTCATGCTCAGCAGCACCTCGTGGGGACCGCACTCCGGCGGGTCCAGCTCGACCGCTTCGAGCCGGCTGGGACCGGTCAGCACGACGGCCCTCATCCCACCTCCCGTGCACTGTGCGCACGCGGAATGTTAGCGCAGGTGAAGGCCATGATCAGCCGATGACAGCGAGGAGTCAGCGCGCAGTGAGCGGAATGCGCTTGAGTACACGTACGGGTGAGGAGTGTCCACGCGCTGCACTACTGGGGGTCAGCGCGTGGGCATGTCCGTACCGACCAGCCCGGCGAGCTTGGCCCGCACGTCCTCGGCGAACGGGTGCCCGCTCTCGGTCAGCACGTGCACCGCCCGCAGCCAGTGGGCCCGCGCCTCCTCCCGATCGCCGAGGTGCAGGTAGACGGTGCCGAGCTGGGCCAGCACGTCGCCCGCTTCGTACAGCTCGCCGCGCGCGGTGAACATCTCGATCGACTGGCGCACGCAGGCGATGCCCTCCTCGGTGCGGCCGAGCCCGAGCAGCGCCCGGCCGCGGCTGTGCACCAGGAACGGCTGGCTGTCGGCCTCCTGGATCCGCTGCCAGATGTCCAGTGCGGCGTCGACCAGTTCGAGCGCGCTGGCGTGGCGGCCGAGGTGGGTGTTCGTGTCAGCCATCGCCTGCAGGCTGTTCGCCTCCAGCGAGGCCACGCCCAGCTCACGCGCCAGCCGGATGGCCTCTTCGCCGTGCTCCAGCGAGCGGTGCGGCTCGGCGGTGTTCTGGTAGGCCATCGACAGGTTGTACTGCACCCGCGCCTCGCCCTCGCGGTCCCCGATCTCCCGCTGGATTTCGAGCACCCGCAGCAGGTAGCGGATGGCCTCCGGCTCCTCCCGCGCCACCCCGTGCAGCACGCCGAGCCCGCTCAGGATGCCCGCCTGCCCGCGCCGGTCACCGCAGGTCTCCGCGGACGCCAGCGCCACGTCGAACACCGCCTTCCAGGTGTGCAACGGGGTGCGGACGACGAAGTAGGACTGGAGCACCCAGGCCAGTTGCCACGCCTGGTCGTGCGCGCCGATCCGGTTCGCCAGCCGGACCAGCGCGGCGAGGTTGCCGACCTCGGCGTCGTGCCAGGCCAACGCGGACGCGCGGTCCGGGAAGGTCTCGTGCGGGACCAGGCCGCGGGCCGGGATGAGGTCGTACCGGCGGCCGGGCCGGAGGTGACCGGCGGCGTCGAGCGCGCTGTCGATCGCCCAGCTCAGCAGTCGGTTCAGCGCGGCGGTGCGGGTGGCCTCGGTCTCCACGCGGCGGCACAGGTCCGCGGCGAACTCGCGGATCAGGTCGTGGAACTGGTACCGGCCCGGCCGCGGCTCGGCGATCAGGTGCGCCGACGCCAGCCGGTCCAGGTTCATCCGCGCTTCCCGCAGGCCGATCCCGGCGAGCGCGGCGGCCGACGCGGCGGTGAAGTCCTGCTCCTCCTCCGGCAGCCCGAGCAGGCGCAGCAGGCGGGCGCACGATTCGTCCAGCGCGTGGTAGGAGCGGGCGAACACGGCCCGCAGATCGGTTTCGTCACCGTCGTTGAGGTCGAACGAGTCGAGCTTGTCCTGCTCGCGGTCGAAGTCGGCGACGAAGTCGGCCAGGGGCACCTCGGGGAACTGCGCCGCCCGCACCGCCAGGATCCGGATGGCCAGCGGCAACCGGCCGCAGCGCGCGACGAACTCCCGCGCGGCGATCGGATCGGCCCGCACCGCACCGTGGCCGACGATGCCCGCGAGCAACTCGATCGCGTCCGCGACCGGCAGTTCCTCCAGCGGGATGCGGCGGGCGCCGTGCACCGCGGCCATCGACCGCAGCCGCGACCGGCTGGTCACCAGCACCAGGCTGCCGGCACCGGGCAGCAGCGGGCGCACCTGCTCGGTGCTGCCGGCGTTGTCCAGCAGCACCAGCACCCGGCGGCTCGCCGTGTGCGTGCGCCACAACGCCGACCGCTCGGCCAGTCCGGCGGGCAGGTCGTCGGCGGGCACCCCCATCGCCCCCAGCATCATCTCCAGCGCGGCCGCCGGTTCGAGCGGTGTGCCGGGGCCGTAACCACGCAGGTCGGTGTAGAGCTGGCCGCCGGGGTAGCGGTCGGCGACCTCGTGCGCGAAGTGGACGGCCAGCGTGGTCTTGCCGACCCCGCCCATGCCCTCGATCGACGCGATCGGCGCCGATCCGGCCCGCACGAGTTCGCGGAGCCTGACCAGCGCCTGGTGGCGGCCGATGAACCCGGCGAAGTCACCGGGCAGCTGGCGCGGCACCAGCGTTTCGCCGCGCTGGCGGGTGTGCGAGCCCGGTTCACCGGCGAGCACGGCCTGGTGCACCCGCCGCAGCGACGGACCGGGTTCCAGCCCGAGTTCCTCGGTCAGCGCGGTGCTGATCGAGCGGTACACGGCCAGCGCGTCGGCCTGCCGCCCGGACCGGTGCAGCGCCAGCATGAGCTGCTCGTGCAGGCGTTCCCGCAGCGGGTTCGCCCTGGCCGGCGCGATCAGCTGGCGCACGACGGCGTGGTGCTCACCGAGCCCCAGCATCACCTCGGCCCACTGCTCGCGCACGCCGAGCCGTTCGTCCTCGAGCTGGCCGAGTTCGTCGCGGACCAGCGCATCGGAGTCCACATTGGACAAGGCGGGCCCGCGCCACTGCGCCAGCGCCTCGGTGAACGCGTTCGCGGCCTGGCGCAGCTCCCCGCGTTCGGCGGCCTGCCTGCCGAGTTCGGCGTGCGCCCGGAACCGGCCGAGGTCCAGCGCCTCCGGCGCCACCTCCAGCACGTACCCGCCGCGTTCGGTGCGGATGCGGGCGTGCTCGCCCAGCGCGCGGCGCACCCGCAGCACGTAGGTCTGCAACGCCCCCTTCGACCAGCGCGACTCGTCGCTGTCCCACAGCCACCACGACAGTTCCTCGACCGAGACCACCCGGTTCGCCCGCAGCAGCAGCCCGGCCAGCACGATCAGCGGTTTGCTGCCGCCGACCGCCACCGGTGCCCCGCCCGCGCGCACCTCGACCGGGCCGAGCACGCCGAACTCGAGCGCCGGTCCCCGGTTTGCCACCATGTGGTCCATGCCCTCCCCGTCCCCGTCGTCGGTCCTGGTCTACGCGGCGCCGATGCGCCACCGCTTCCGCGGTATCACCACCCGGGAAGGCGTGCTCCTGCGAGGAGAAGCCGGTTGGGGCGAGTTCTGCCCGTTCGCCGAGTACTCCGACGCGGAGAGCGTGCCATGGCTGGCCGCGGCGGTGGAAGCCGGTGATCGTGGCTGGCCTGAGCCGGTGCGCGACCGGATCCCGGTCAACGCGACGGTGCCGGTGCTCTCCCCGGAACGCGCGCACGACCTGGTCGCCGCCTCCGGCTGCCGGACGGCGAAGGTCAAAGTGGCTGGCCAGGGCACCACGCTGGCCGAGGACTGCGACCGGGTGGCCGCGGTGCGCTCGGCGCTCGGACCGGGCGGCGCGATCCGGGTCGACGCCAACACGGCGTGGACGGTCGACGAGGCGGTGTCCGCTATCCGCGAACTCGACCGCGCGGCGGGCGGGCTGGAGTACGCCGAGCAGCCGTGCCGGACGATCGAGGAGCTGGCCGCCGTCCGGCGCCGGGTGGACGTGCGGATCGCCGCCGACGAGTCGATCCGGCGGGCCGAGGACCCGCTGAAGGTGGCCGTGGCCGGTGCGGCCGACGTGGCGGTGATCAAGGTGGCGCCGCTCGGCGGAGTCCGGCGGGCGCTGCGCGTGGCCGAGGCGTGCGGCCTGCCGTGCGTGGTGTCCTCGGCGGTGGAGAGCAGCGTCGGCCTGGCCGCCGGGCTCGCGCTGGCCGGTGCCCTGCCGTCACTGGAGTTCGCCTGCGGGCTCGGCACGGCGGCGCTGCTGGTCAACGATGTCACCTCCACCCCGCTGTCCCCTGTGGACGGCTACCTGCCGGTGCCGCGCCGGGCGCCCGAGCCGGACCGGTTCGAGGTGGTCCGGGCCGACGACACCCGGCGGGCCTGGTGGCTCGACCGGCTGGCGCGGGTTCAGCCGATCCAGGGCGCGGCGAACCGGTCGTAGGTGCCGTCGTTGCGGGCCAGGTGCAACCACTGGTCCACCCACTCCTGCAGCACCACGTCACCGCGCGGCAGCAGGTACGCCTTCTCGGCGAAGGTGAACGGCTGGTCGGGGTGCACCGAGCACAGCTCCGGGTGCTGCTTGGCCTGCCAGCGGGTCTCGATCGCGTCGGTGATCATCAGGTCGGCGCGGCCCTCGATGATCTCGGTGAAGATGGTGTTGTTGTCCGGGTGCCGCACGATGGTCGCCCGCTTGAGGTTGGCGTCGGCGAACTGCTCGTTCGTCCCGCCGGGGTTGACCACGGCGCGCACACCCGGCTGGTCGATCTGCTCGAGCGTCTGGAAGCGGCCGGCGTTCTCGCAGCGGGTGATCGGGGTTTTGCCGTCCTCGACGTAGGCCGCGGTGTAGAAGGCGCGCTTGGCCCGGTCGAGGGTGATGGAGATGCCGCCCATGGCCAGGTCGCAGGTGCGGCCGAGGTCGTCGACCAGCGTCTTCCAGGTGGTGGGCACGAGGGTGAGCCGCACCCCGAGGCGGTCGGCGAGGTCCCCCGCCATGTCGACGTCGATACCGCTCCACCGGCCGGTGGCCGGGTCGCGGTGGGTGAACGGGCGGTAGTCGCCGGTGCTGCACACCTTCACCTCACCGCGGGCGAGCACGCGGTCGAGGTCGCTGCGGGAGTGGCCTGCGGGGGCTGCCGCGCTCGCCGTGCCCATGCCGAGCAGGGCCAGCGCGACCAGCCAGAGCGCCGTTTTCCGAACCGTCATATCCGGAGCCAACCACATCTCGGGGTCGCCGGTTCCGGGTCGGGCCAGGGCTGTTCCCTGATGTCGGCGCGCCGGCGTTCTTCCACCATGGACGCATGACGAACAACGTGTACCAGCCGGAGACCAAGAAGCTCCGCCGCAGCTCGACCGACAAGATGGTGGCCGGCGTGTGCGGCGGCTGGGCGCGCGTGCTCGGCGTGGACGCCGCGATCCTGCGCATCCTGCTGGTCGCCGCCACCGTCTTCGGGGTGGGGACGCCGGTGCTGATCTACGGGGCGTGCTGGGTGCTGATGCCGGAGGACACGGCTTGATCGGTGGGGTGCCCGCCCCGGCTTTTCAGTGTGACTACGGCGAAGGCCGTGTTTTTGGCTGTGGACCGGGGCGGGGTGGGGGGGTCTGGGCGGTGCTCCTGTTGCCCAGCCCGGGTCCGGTTGAGGACGGGGTGGCTGGTCCTGCTGTGCGGGCCCGGCTGCGGCCGGTGAGTGGGGCTGGGCGCACTTTCCGCTGCGTGGCCCGGCGGCCGCCGGGCTTGGGAGGTTGGGCAGTTCTTCCGCGGCGTGGCCCGGCGGCGGTTGGCGGGTGGAGGTGGGCGGCCGGTTGCTGGGTGGGACCCGGCTGCGGCTGGCCTGGGGGCGGGGGTACTTCCGCTGCGGTTGGGGAGGTGGGCCGCCGGTTGTGGTGGGCGGCTGCGGTGACGGGGCGGAGCCGGTCCTGGCAAGCGAAAAGCCCGGCCCACGCGGAGCGTGGACCGGGCCTTCGGGACTAGCGCTTGGCTGGACTCAGAAGTCCATGCCACCCATGCCGCCGGACGGGTCGGCCGGAGCGGCAGCGGCCTTCTCCGGCTTGTCCGCGACGACAGCCTCGGTGGTCAGGAACAGCGCCGCGATGGAGGCGGCGTTCTGCAGCGCGGAGCGGGTGACCTTGGTCGGGTCCGGCACGCCGGCGGCGAGCAGGTCCTCGTAGACACCCGTGGCGGCGTTCAGGCCGTGGCCCTGCGGCAGGCCCTTGACCTTCTCCACCACAACGCCGCCCTCGAGGCCGGCGTTGATCGCGATCTGCTTGAGCGGAGCCTCGACGGCGACCTTGACGATGTTCGCGCCGGTCGCCTCGTCGCCCTCGAGCTTCAGGCCCGCGAAGGCGGCCTCGGCGGCCTGCAGCAGCGCGACGCCACCACCGGCGACGATGCCCTCTTCGACGGCGGCCTTGGCGTTGCGCACCGCGTCCTCGATGCGGTGCTTGCGCTCCTTCAGCTCGACCTCGGTGGCGGCACCGGCCTTGATCACGGCCACGCCGCCGGCCAGCTTGGCCAGCCGCTCCTGCAGCTTCTCGCGGTCGTAGTCCGAGTCCGAGTTCTCGATCTCGGCGCGGATCTGGTTCACGCGACCCTGGATCTGGTCGGCGTCACCGGCACCCTCGACGATGGTCGTCTCGTCCTTGGTGATGACCGCCTTGCGGGCGCGGCCCAGCAGCGACAGGTCGGCGTTCTCCAGCTTGAGGCCGACGTCCTCCGAGATCACCTGGCCACCGGTCAGGATCGCGATGTCCTGCAGGATGGCCTTGCGGCGGTCACCGAAGCCGGGGGCCTTGACGGCCACGGACTTGAAGGTGCCGCGGATCTTGTTGACGACCAGGGTGGCCAGGGCCTCGCCCTCGACGTCCTCGGCGATGATCAGCAGCGGCTTGCCGGACTGGATGACCTTCTCCAGCAGCGGCAGCACGTCCTTGACGTTGGAGATCTTGGAGCCGTAGAGCAGGACGTACGGGTCCTCCAGCTCGGCTTCCTGGCGCTCGGCGTCGGTCACGAAGTAACCGGAGATGTAGCCCTTGTCGAAGCGCATACCCTCGGTCAGCTCGAGCTCGAGCCCGAAGGTGTTCGACTCCTCGACGGTGACGACACCTTCCTTGCCGACCTTGTCCAGCGCCTCGGCGATCAGCTCACCGATGGTGCGGTCGGCGGCCGAGATGGAAGCAGTCGCGGCGATCTGCTCCTTGGTCTCGACGTCCTTGGCGGCCTTGTGCAGCTGCTCGATGACGGCCTCGACGGCCTGCTCGATGCCGCGCTTGAGGCTGATCGGGTCGGCACCGGCGGCCACGTTGCGCAGCCCCTCGCGGACGAGGGCCTGGGCGAGCACGGTGGCGGTGGTGGTGCCGTCACCCGCGACGTCGTCGGTCTTCTTGGCAACTTCCTTGACGAGTTCGGCCCCGATCTTCTCCCACGGGTCCTCGAGCTCGATCTCCTTGGCGATGGAGACACCGTCGTTGGTGATCGTCGGCGCGCCCCACTTCTTTTCGAGCACGACGTTGCGGCCACGCGGGCCGAGCGTCACCTTGACGGCTTCGGCGAGGGTGTTCAGGCCGCGCTCGAGACCGCGGCGGGCGTCCTCGTCGAACGCGATCAGTTTGGCCATTGCGGTGTGGTCCTCCGGTATTGGGCGCCGCCGCCTCACGCGGGGGGCGGCAGGAACACTTCCTCGGCCAGGTTCGGTGCCCGCGACGGACGACCGGCTCGGTTTCCCGGCCCGGCCTCACCGTCCCGACCTCGCAGACGGGCGGTCGTGTGACCACCCGGCTGGCACTCAGGCATCCCGAGTGCTAATGCCTGTTTAGCACTCTCCCGGGGCGAGTGCAAGAAGCCCTGCTCAGCCGCCCGGCTTGATCGGGATGGAAGTGGGCGGCGGCCGGTTGCCGCCGGTCTCCCCCGGCTCGCCGGTGGCCGGGCCCTCGCCGACCGGGATGGACGGGGCGGGCTGGTTGGTGCCGCGATCGGTCGGCGCTTCCCCGCCGGTGCTGTCGTCACCGCTGGTCAGCACCAGGACGAGGACGATGCCACCGGCCACCACGACCAGGCCCACGAGCAGCCAGACCAGCCACGCCTTGCTGCTCTTCTTCTCCTCCCACGGGGACATGCCCGCGGGCGACGGCGGCCGCAACCGCATCGGGTCGCCGGGCGGCGGACCGTACCCGGGCGGGGGACCCTGCGGGGGCAGGCCCTGCGGCGGCATCCCGGGTGGCGGGCCGCCGTAACCCGGTGGCGGCGCGCCGTAGGGCAGGCCCGGCGGCGGCATGCCCGGCGGGGGTGACCCCGGCGGCACGCCCTGGGGTGGCCCGTAGCCGGGCGGCGGTTGCTGCTGCGGCGGTTGCTGAGGACCGCCCTGTCCGTACGGGTGCATCCGGGCCCCCTCGCCCTGTGGTCGCTGTTGGGGTGCGCTCTGCTGGGCCGCCGAGCTGACGGCAACCGGTTGCGGGGCCGACGGCGGGCCGACCGGCACCGGGTGGGACGGCGGGCCGGGCTGCGCGTGCTCCAGCGCCCGGCGGGCGGCGGCGATGAGCTCGACGCAGCTGCCGTAGCGGTCGCCGGCGCTCTTCGCCATGCCCTTGCGGACCACCTCGTCGATGGCGGGCGGCAACGCGACCACCCGCGACACCGACGGCGGTTCGCCCTGCAGGTGCCCCTTGATCACCGCGGGCACGTCGCCCTTGAACGGCGGGCTGCCGGTCAGGCAGGCGTAGAGCACGCAGGCCAGCGCGTACTGGTCGGTGCGCCCGTCCAGCGGTTCCCCGCGCAGGTGCTCCGGCGCGGCGTAGGTGGGCGAGCCGAGGAAGTCGCCGCCGCGGGTCCGGTGCCCGGTGGCGCCCCGCCTGGTCAGCCCGAAGTCGGCGACGTAGACGTGCTCGCGGGCCGATTCGCGGCTGGTGACCAGCACGTTCGCCGGTTTGACGTCGAGGTGCACCAGACCGCGCTCGTGCAGCGTGTCCAGTGCGTCGGCGACCTGTTCGAGCAGGCCGAGCGCGCGGTCGGGGACCATCGGCGCGCCGTTGATCAGCCCGGCGAGGTCCTTGCCGTCGACCAGGCGCATGGCGATGTAGAGCATGCCGTCGAGTTCGCCGAAGTCGTACAGCGGCACGACGTTCGCGTGGTCGATCGCCGAGGTGCTGCGTGCCTCGTCCACGAACCGCTCGCGGAACTCGGCGTCGGCGCCGAGGTGCTCGCCGATCACCTTCAACGCCACCTTGCGACCCAGTCGCACGTCGGTGGCCCGGTACATCACGCTCATGCCGCCCTTGCCGAGCACCCCGTCGATGCGGTAGTTGCCCAGCCGGCGACCGGTGAGGTCCCCCGACACATCGCCTGTCACGCCGTGCAGCCTAATGCCCGGCCGGGCCGAGCCGCTCCCGGTTCGGCGTCTCGGCGGTTTTCACCAGGTGAAAGGGGCTCAGGAGACCTTGCGCACGTCGGCCGCCTGGCTGCGGCCGTCCCGGCCCGACTGCACCTCGAACTCGACCCGGTCACCCTCGTCCAGGGTGCGGAAGCCGTCGGCCTGGATCGCCGAGTAGTGCACGAACACATCGGGACCGTCCGAGCACTCGATGAAGCCGTAGCCCTTTTCCGAGTTGAACCACTTGACCGTGCCGACCGCCACGCCCGTCCTCCTTGTGCCACGCGCCGAAGCGAAGGGTGAGGTGAAATCACGCTACCGGAACAACGGGGCCCGGCAATGGTCAATTCGTCGCAAAATCACACCGCGCTGCGGGCCTGCACCAGCACCCGGCCGGGGCCGGCGAAATCGAGGGCGAGCCCCTCGCCGGTGCGCACCGACTGCGGTCCGGACGGGTCGACCGCACGCAGCCGCACCTGCACGCCGTCCGGGTAGGCCACCAGGAAACCGGGCGTCACCGTGACGATCTCGCCGGGGTCGAGGCTGAACACCTCGACCGGACCGGCGCAGCCGAGGATCAGCGGGCCGACCCCGCCGTAGTGGTCGAGGAAACCGCTGTCACCGCCGAACAACGACTGCAACGCGGGCCAGTGCTGGTCCCGCCGGACCCCGGCGGGCCGGGCCAGCACCGCGTCCTTGGCCACCGACCAGCCCTGCGTGCCGTCGAACTCCAGCGGGTAGACGTCACCGGCCCGCTTCGGCGCCAGGTCGACCCAGCCGCCCTCGGCGGGCGCGGTGAACACCACCGGGCCGCCCTTGCGCGACGGCGCGCTGGGCGCCACGCCGAAACTGCTGGCCAGCAACGATTCCGCGGCCGCCTGCACGGCTTCGCCCGGCCCCAGCACCACCCTGGCGACCCCGAAGGCGGGCGTGTGCCGCGTGTGCACCCGCATGTCCGCGCCTTACCGCTGCGGCACCTGGGCGACGACCCAAGCCGCCAGCGCCGAGGGGTTCCTGGTCTGGGTGAGCACCTGCCCCGGTCCGGCGAAGTCGAACACCAGGCCCTCCCCGCTCTTGATCGACTGCATGATGCCGGTGGCCACCTTGCGGGTCTGCGTCTGCACGGTGTCGGCGTAGGCGACCACGTGCCCGGAGTCGATGGTGACCACTTCGCCCGGCTGCAGGGTGACCGTCTCCAGCGCGCCGTAGCAGGCCACCACCAGCTGGCCCTGGCCGTGCGCGTGGGTGAGGAAACCGCCCTCGCCGCCGACCAGGTTGCCGAAGCCGCCCCAGCGGGTCTCCGTGGTCACCGCGTGCGAGGAGGCCAGCCAGGACCCCTTGGTGACGCACCAGCCGGTGCGGCCGTCGAGGTTGATCACCTGGATGTCGCCGGGCAGGTTGGCCGCCACGTCCACCCAGCCGCCGTTCTGCGGGGCGGTGAAGGTGGAGATGAAGAAGGACTCGCCGGAGAGGAAGGCCCGGCCGAGGCCCTTCATGATGCCGCCCTGCGCCTTGGACTGGACCTGCACGCCGTAGCTGGTGGCCATCATCGCGCCGGCTTCGACCTGGGCGGGCTCGCCGGGGGCGAGCATCAGCCTGGCCACCGCGAACGACGGTTGCTGGCGGACATTGACCTGCATGGAACCCCTCCGTGACATCAGCTGATTCGCCGTGCGGCGGGGAGAGTCTTGCACGACGGGCGCCTGCGGGGAGGATGGTCCGCGTGATCTCCGTCGAACATCACCGCGCCGAAGTGACCGCACTGCTCGGCCCGAGGCCCGCCGTGCGGCTGCCACTGGCCGACTGCGCTGGGCTGATCCTCGCCGAGGACGTCACGGCAGGCGTCTCGCTGCCGCCGTTCGACAACTCCGCGATGGACGGCTACGCGGTGCGGGCGGTCGACGTGGCCGGGGCGAGCGAGGACAACCCGGTCGAACTGCCGGTCGCCGAGGACATCCCGGCCGGCCGGGTGGATTCGCCACCGCTGCGCCCCGGCACCGCGCACCGGATCATGACCGGCGCGCCGGTGCCGCCCGGCGCCGACACCGTGGTGATGGTGGAGAAGACCGACGGCGGCGCGGAAACCGTGCGCGTGTTCGCCGCCGTGCCACCGGGCAACCACCTGCGCCGCACCGGCGAGGACGTGCAGCGGGGCACGGTGGCGCTGACCCGCGGCACCCTGCTGGGCCCGGCGCAGATCGGCCTCGCGGCGGCGGTCGGCCTGGACGCGCTCGCGGTGTTCACCCCGCCGCGGGTGCTCGTGGTGTCCACCGGGACCGAACTGGTCACCGCACCCGCGCCGTTGAAGCACGGGCAGATCTACGAGTCGAACAGCGTGATGCTGGTCGCGGCGCTGCGGGCGCTCGGCTGCGAGGTGGAGACCATCCGCAGCGTGGTCGACGACGTGGCCGAGTTCCGCGCGGTGATCGAACCGCGGCTGGCCTCGGCGGACCTGCTGATCACCTCGGGCGGGGTGAGCGCGGGTGCCTACGAGGTGGTCAAGGACGCGCTGACCGGCGCGGGCGTCGAATTCCGGAAGGTGGCGATGCAGCCGGGCGGGCCGCAGGGGCTCGGCCGGTGGCACGGGGTGCCGGTGTTCACCCTGCCCGGGAATCCGGTGAGCAGCCTGGTCTCCTTCGAGGTCTTCGTCCGGCCGGCGGTGCTCGCCGCGATGGGGCACTCCATTGTGGACCGTCCGAGGGTGCGCGCGAAGCTGACCGAGCCGCTGCGTTCACCGGCTGGGAAAGCCCAGTTCCGGCGGGGCTTCTACTCCCACCACGACGGCGAGGTGACCGGCGAGGTCGGCCCGCGCGGTGGCCCGGGTTCGCACCTGCTGGCCGCCTTCGCCCAGGCGAACTGCCTGATCGTGCTGCCGGAGGACGTCACGGAAGCCCCCCAGGGCGCCGAGGTGAACGTCCTCCTGCTGTGACTTTCGGTCATCGACCCCGCACCAAGGGTGTCCATACTGCCACTGCGTGGAATACAATCCGGCTTCCGCGGGTATTCAGCCGGTGGTACCGGGCGCGTGCACTCGTCGGGGGGTGCACGTACCCGGTCGGTAACCGGCCGGACCGACTCGGGCGGTAGCGTGGCCACACCATTCGCGCGGGCGAACCGCCCCGCCGACCACGACCCCGGGGATTCAGCAGAGATGAGCGCTGGCAGCAACGTCCCAGCCAACCCGATCAAGCACGCGCTGACCTTGGCGCGGGAGACCGTGCCGCCGATGCACCGGGCCGGGCGCCCGTTCGTGCTCGGCGGGCTCGCCGCGACCCTGGTGCTGCGCCGCTTCTCCAAGCCGCTCGGCCTGCTCGCCGGGCTGGGCACGGTGGCCACCGCCGCGTTCTTCCGCGAGCCGGCCCGCGTCCCGCCGGCCCGCTCCGGGCTCGCGCTGGCCGCGGCCGACGGCCTGGTGTCGCTGATCGAGGAAGCCACCCCGCCGCCGGAGCTGGGCCTGCCCGCCGAGCCGCGGATGCGGGTGAGCGTGTTCCTGTCCGTGTTCGACGTGCACGTCCAGCGCGTGCCCGCCACCGGTGTGGTGGAGAAGGTCGCGTACCGGCCGGGCAAGTTCCTCTCCGCCGACCTGGACAAGGCCAGCGACGACAACGAGCGCAACTCCCTGCTGCTGCGCACCGAGTACGGCCACGAACTGGTCGTCACCCAGATCGCCGGGCTGGTCGCCCGCCGGATCCTGTGCGAGGTCGGCGACGGCGAGAAGGTCACCGCCGGCGACACCTACGGGCTGATCCGCTTCGGCTCGCGGGTGGACACCTACCTGCCGCCGGGCAGCCGGGTGCTGGTGAGCAAGGGCCAGCGCACGATCGGCGGCGAGACGGTCCTCGCCGAACTCCCGTGACCGTCCGGACCAATCCGGGGGTTCGGCTGCTGCCGAACGCGATCACCGTGCTGGCGCTGTGCGCCGGGCTGTCCGCCGTGCAGTTCGCGCTGACCGGCAACCACGCGATGGCGATCGCCTCGATCGGCATCGCCGCGGTGCTGGACAGCCTCGACGGCCGCATCGCCCGGCTGCTCGACGCCACCTCCAAGATGGGTGCCGAGCTGGACTCCCTGGCCGACGGCATCTCCTTCGGCGTGGCCCCGGCGCTGGTGCTCTACGTCTGGCACGCCGACGGCGAGCGCATCGGCTGGCTGGCGGCGCTGGTCTTCGCGGTGTGCATGATCCTGCGCCTGGCGCGGTTCAACACCCTGCTCGACGACACCGAGCAGCCGCCGTACGCGGCCGAATTCTTCGTCGGCGTGCCCGCCCCCGCCGGTGGGCTGCTGGTGCTGCTGCCGCTGACCATCACCCTGCAGTTCGGCGAGGGCTGGTGGACCGCGCAGCCGGTGGTGCTGGGCTGGACGGTCGCGGTGGCCGCGCTGGCGATCAGCCGGATCCCCACGCTGTCGCTCAAGACGGTCAAGGTGGCCCCGAAGGCGGTCGGCCCGCTGCTGGTGCTGGTCGGCGTGCTGGCCGCGATGATCATCCTGTACCCGCTGCTCGCGCTGGCCATCGCGCTGCTGCTGTACCTGGTGCACGTGCCCTACGCGGTGCGCCGCTACCGCTGGCTGGCCCGGCACCCCGAAGCCTGGAGCGTGCCGCCCCGCGAACGCCGGGCGATCCGCCGGGCCCGCAGCGCGCGGCGGCTCGGCCTGCGGCGGCCGCTGCGGCGGCGGGTGGCCGGGGCCGCACGCCGCGCCGTGCGCCGCAACGGCGGGCACGAGCCCGGCGGGGGCCCGCGCGGCCGTCGCCGGGATCGCGGGCGCAGCTGGCGCAGCCTCGGGTTGAGGCGCGGACCGGGCCGGGCCGACTAGGGTTCGTGGCGTGAGTTCGCCGCAGATCACGCTGACCGTCCGCCACAGCCCGTCCGCCACCGACACCCGGCGCGGGGTGGTCCGCCTGCACCCGGAGGTGCTCGACGCGCTGGGCCTGCGGGCCTGGGACGCGGTGCACCTGACCGGGGCGCGCGTGAGCGCGGCGCTGGCCGCACCGTCCGACGGCGACGGTCCGCCCGGGGTGGTGCTGGTCGACGACGTGACCATGTCGAACCTCGGGGTGACCGAGGGCGCGGAGGTGGTGGTGGCCCCGGCCGAGGTGGCCGCCGCCCGGTCGGTCACCGTCGCCGGTTCGCGGCTGGCCAGCGCCTCGCTGCCGCCCGCCACCGTGCGGCTGGCGCTGATCGGCAAGGTGCTCACCGTCGGGGACGCGGTTTCCCTGCTGCCGCAGGACCTCGCGCCGCCGCCCGGCGCGGACGTGTCCGCGGTGCGCAGCAAGCTGTCCAACGCCATCGGCGGCACGTGGACCAGCGAACTGCTGACCGTCACCGCCGCCGAGCCATCCGGTCCGGTTGCGGTCGGACCGTCCACTGTGGTCGCCTGGCGGGACGGGGCGCGCACCGGCGACGCGGTGCCGCCGCCGCCGGCGGGGTCCTCCGCCCCCGGCACCGCGATGACCGTGGCCACGGCCGCCCCGCAGTCCACTGTGGACGACTTCATCGACGCCGAGGTGGTCGAGGAGGCCGACGAGGAGCCGGTGCCGCCGATCGCCGACCTGGCCGGTGCGGCGGCGTGCGCCCGGCGGCTGGCCGAGTGGTTCGAACTCGCCTTCCGCCGTCCCGAACTGCTGGCGAAACTGGGCACCTCCGCCCGGCTCGGCGTGCTGGTCTCCGGGCCGGAGGGCGTCGGCAAGACCACGCTGGTGCGCTCGGTCGGGCAGGCCGAACAGGTGCGCGTGGTCACCCTGGCCGCGCCGAACATCGCCGTGCTGGAAGCGAACGCGGCGGCGGCCCGGCTGAACGAGGCGATCGAGCGCACCGCCGGTGGGCCCACCCCGGCCGTGCTGCTGATCACCGACATCGACACGCTGCTGCCCGCGTCTTCCCCGCCACCGGTGGCCACCGTGCTGCTGGAGCAGTTGCGCGGCGCGCTCGCCCGGCCCGACGTGGCGCTGGTCGCCACGACGGCGCACCCGGAGGCCGTCGACCCGCGGCTGCGGGCCGGTGACCTGCTCGACCGGGAGCTGTCGCTGGCGCTGCCGGACGCCAAGGTGCGCACGGAGCTGCTGCGCATCCTGCTGCACGACGTGCCGCTCGACGGGGACGTGGAGCTCGGCGCGATCGCCGAGCGCACCCCGGGTTTTGTCGCCGCGGACCTGATCGCGTTGCGCCGCGAGGCCGCGTTGCGGGCCGCGCTGCGGCAGCGGGACACCGACGAGCCGGTGATCGGCGCGCAGGACCTGCTCGACGCGGTCACCAGCGTGCGGCCGATCTCGATGTCCACTTCGGACAACCTGGCCACCGGCGGGCTGACGCTGGAGGACGTCGGGGACATGGCCGAGGTGAAGCAGTCGCTCACCGAGACGGTGCTGTGGCCGCTGCGCTACCCGGATTCCTTCGCCCGCCTCGGTGTCGCGCCCCCGCGGGGCGTGCTGCTGTACGGGCCGCCGGGTGGTGGCAAGACCTTCCTGGTGCGGGCGCTCGCCGGTACCGGGGCGCTGAACGTGTTCGCGGTCAAGGGCGCCGAGCTGATGGACAAGTGGGTCGGCGAGTCGGAGCGGGCGGTGCGGGAGCTGTTCCGGCGGGCCGCCGAAGCCGCGCCGTCACTGGTGTTCCTGGACGAGATCGACGCACTGGCACCACGACGCGGGCAGTCCAGCGACTCGGGGGTGTCGGACCGGGTGGTCGCCGCGCTGCTGACGGAGCTGGACGGCGTGGAGCCGATGCGGGAGGTCGTGGTGCTCGGCGCGACGAACCGCCCGGAGCTGGTCGACCCGGCGCTGCTCCGCCCCGGCCGCCTGGAACGCCTCGTCTACGTCCCCCCGCCCGACGCCGGTGCCCGAGCCGCCATCCTGCGGGCCAGCTCGAAGAACACCCCGCTGGCCGCCGACGTGGACCTCGAGGCGCTGGCGTCCACTTTGGACCGCTACTCCGCCGCGGACTGCGCCGCCCTCATCCGGGAAGCCGCCCTCACCGCCATGCGCGAGTCGCTGGACGCCACCGAGGTCACCGCCGCCCACCTGGAGCAGGCCCGCGGTGCCGTCCGCCCGTCCCTGGACCCGGCCCAGCTGGCCGCCTTGAACGCCTACGCCAGCAATCGCCCCACCTGACAACTCGTTTCGAATGGTCGGCGTGCCCGCCGGCTGTAGTTGATCGAGATTGGGCACGCCGTCCGGCGACGGCTGCGGGATTGGACCGAAGCGGGTGTGTTCGACGCGGTGCACGAGTTGCTGCTGGACGACTCCGACCACCACCGCAAGGCACCTCCACGCGCACTCAGCCAGGGGACTGAGCGCGCGGCTCGGGGCCGGAGCCGCAACGGCTCACTTGCCCTTGGTGTTCGCGCCCCGGTAGTCGTTGGTGACGATGACGATGACGCCGCCGCTGGAGTGGGCGATGCCTTCGAAGCGGGGTTCGACCCGCATCCCGAAGGCGGCGCCAAGGGCCCGTGCGGCGGTTTCCTCGTCCGCGACGCCCGGGCGGAAGTACGCGGTGGTGGTCGGGATGATGCCGCCCGCGTAGTTGCTCGTCTCGGCGACGTTCCAGCCCTGCGCCCGGAAGTCGTCGCCGGCGCGGGCGGCCAGGCCGTGGATGGTGCTGTTGTTGTACACCCGCACGGTGACCCACTTGGCCGACGCCTGGTGCTCTTCCGGCGTGCCACCGGGCGGCACCGGCACCGGCTGGCCGGTCGGCGGGACCGGGTCCTGCGGTGCGTTCGGGTCACCCGGCGGCGGCGCGCCCGGCGACGAAGGCGGCGGCGCACCGGGGGTCGGCGCCGGTGGCGACGCGGGCGGCGGGTCCTGCGGGCCGCCGGTCTCCCCCGGCGGCGGCGCGGGCTCGGCGGTCGGCGACGGTGCGGCGGTGTCGCCGCCGTTGTCCCCGCCGTTCAGCGAAACGACTCCGCCGGTCACCGCGGCCACCAGGGCCAGGCCGATGAGTACGAAGCCGGCCAACCGCAGCGGCCGCCCCTGGAACAGGCTCATGGCAGATCTATCCCCAACCGTCGTGCCGCGCGGGTCCGCTGACGGGCGGCACGCGTCTTGCGCAGGCGCTTGACCAGCATCGGGTCCGCCTGCATCGCCTCGTGTTTGTCGATCAACTGGTTCAGCACCTGGTAGTACCGCGTGGACGACATGGCGAACAGCTCGCGGATGGCCTGTTCCTTCGCCCCGGCGTACTTCCACCACTGCCGCTCGAAGGCCAGGATCTCCTGCTCGCGCGGCGAAAGCCCGGCGTCGGCGTCCGGCGGACGGCGACGGCGAGCCATCGACTCCGCGGCGTCCATCTGTGGGCCCTCGCCTTCCCGAAACACACGGTTGTCGTTTCCGCGGCGCCCATTAGATCACGCGCGTAGCCGTCCGGCCCGGCATCACACCCGGCGCGTCACGCCGGAGCCCTCGGTAAGCTCCCGCACCGTGACCGTGCACCCCATCGTGATCGCCGGCGAGCCCGTGCTGCACCAGCCCACGCGTGAGATCGACAAGTTCGACGACGAGCTGCGCACCCTCGCCGACGACATGTTCGAGACCATGTACGCCGCGCGCGGGGTCGGCCTCGCCGCCAACCAGATCGGCCTCGACCTGCGCATCTTCGTCTACGACTGCCACGACGACGAGGGCGTGCAGCACAAGGGCGTGGTGGTCAACCCGAAGCTGGAGACCTCCGAGGTCCCGGAGACCATGCCGGACCCGGACGACGACTGGGAGGGCTGCCTGTCCGCCCCCGGCGAGTCGTACCCGACCGGCCGGGCGAGCTGGGCGAAGGTGACCGGCCAGGACCTCGACGGCAACCCCATCGAGGTGGAGGGCACCGGCTACTTCGCGCGCTGCCTGCAGCACGAGACCGACCACCTGGACGGGTACATCTACCTGGACCGCCTCGTCGGCCGGTACGCCCGTGAGGCCAAGCGCATGCTCAAGCGGAACAAATGGGGCGTTCCGGGCAACTCGTGGCTGCCGGACCCGGAGCACGACCCCGAGGACTGAGCGTCCCCGGGGTCGACCCGGCTCAGCAGGGACCGAGGTAGCGGCACCGCACCACGGCGGGCTGCTCGACCACCCTCTTCTCCTGCACCGACCACGCCAGGCGGACGTACTGCGCGTGCGTCCAGGCCAGCGGCGTCGCCGACTGGTTGCCCTTGCCGGTCGGGAAGCCCGGCTGACCCGACGGCGCGTTCTCGTCCCACACCTGCTCGGGCATGGTGTCGCCGGTCCCGGCCACCCGGCCGAGGTCGCGCAGCCGCCGCTTCGCCGCGCCCAGCTCGCCGTCGGCCAGTTCGTACTCCCCGCGTTCACCGGCGAGCAGCGGCCACAGCCTGCCGAAGGTCTGCCGCGAACCCGGCGGCAGGTTCATCTCCCACTGCGAGCCGTCGGCGCGCTCGCCGTAACCGTCACCGGTGTAGCGGTGCCAGAACTGGCCGGTCGGCGTGGTGAACGAGATCTCCGCGTCGACCACTTCGAGGCTGTTGCGGATCACCGGGTCGTCGGGTGCGTAGATGCCGAGGCGCACCAGTTCGAGGAACCCGGCGTCGGCGACGGCGCGCTGGTCGGCGTCGTAGCTGGAGTTGCCCAGGTTGTAGACCGTGCCGTTGTTCGCGTTGCCGTCCTTGGTCAACCGCACGAAGTACGGGTCGTCGGAGAGCGGGCCGTTGGTGGTCACGGTCCACTGGGCGAGCTCGCCCTTGAACTCGTCGGCCTTGGCCAGGTACCGCTCGGCGGCGGCCGCGTCGCCGTGCCCCTTCGCCAGTTCCGCCGCGCACACCAGCCCGGCGATCACCGACGCGATGGTGGACGGCGAGTACCCGTCCTGCTCCTCCCAGCGTTCCTGCTGCGACCACGGCGACGCCTGGCCGTCCGGACCGCGGTAGTCGATCAGGAAGTCGGCGGCCCTGCGGACGTTCGGCCACAGCGACGCGTCGATGCCCACCTGCTGCGCCAGCACGATCGGCAACGCGGTTTCGTCGAGCTGGATCGAGGTCCAGTACGGGGTGCCGTCGACGTCGGTGTTCTGCGCGAGGTGCCCGTCGGGCTGCTGCTGCCTGGTGAACATGTACTCGATCGACCGCTCGGCGGCGCCCCGGTCGCCGGCGGCCAGCATGCCGGTGGCGATCTGGTACAGGTCACGCGGCCACACCAGGTGGTAGGTGCCCGAGGGCAGCCAGCCGGGGCCGTTGTCGCCGAACTGCCACGGCATGCTCGGTGACGCGATGAACGCGCCGGGGTTCTGCTTGTCCTCGCCGGCGGCGAGCATCAGCATCGACGCCTCGTACAGGTCCCGGTTGCCCGCCACCGACGGCGGCACCCCCTTGAGACCACGCAGGTAGCCGCGCCAGCCGGCCTCGTTCGCCCGGCGGGCCGGGCCGAACCCGGTGCCGAGCGACGCCTTCGCGGTGGCGGCGGCCTGGTCGCCGAAGCTCAGCGACAGCGTCGCGCGCCGCGACCCGAGCCCGTCGGCGGCCAGCTGCCCGGTCTGCACGACGTTTCCCTCGCCCGCCGTGTCGTAGCGCTTCAGCCGGTAGGTCTTCAGCAGCTGGGTGGCGCCGTCCGAGGTGCCGGAGAAACCGTTGCTGGTCTTGGTGAACGCCGGGTTCGCGGCCAGCGCGGAGGTCACTTCACCGTCCGTGGCGACCAGGGTGTCGCCCTCGGTCCTCGCCGAGTCGTCGGTGCCGTTGTTGGTCAGGTCCGGGTCCAGCACCGCGTAGAGCTGGTACGGCTCGCCGGTCAGCGAGGTGAAGTCGAGGTCGACCAGCACGCTGGCGCGCTTCGGGTCGGTGACGTAGGTCTTGCGCAGCTTCCAGCGCTTCCTCTCGTCGGTGACCGTCTGCTCGTAGGTGAGGCCGTCCACCCGGCGCACCTGCTCGAACTTCGCGTCGGCGTCCGTGGCGGCGAAGCTCTCACCGTCCGTCACCACGAAGCCGAGCGACCGGATGCTCGGCGTGGACAGGTCCGGGTGGTAGACGTCGGACAACTGACCACTGTGGAGGGTGAACCAGACGTTGCTCGCCTGGTCGCGGGACCCGCCGAACCCGGTTTTCCCCGCGGGCAGCCAAAGCGGGTGGGCGCCCGGCCCGCCGGGGGCGGCTCCGCCCGCCGGTTCCGCCGCGGCCACCGCCGGTAACGCTCCCGCGGCCAGCACCCCCGCCAACGCGTAGCTCAACGACCTGCGCATGCTCACCCCAATCTGCACCGTTACAGAAGCGCGCCCATTCTGCTCGGTACCGATTCGCCGCGCGAGCACCATCCAGGTGAGTTTCCGACCGAGCACCCCCCTTGGCAATCCGGCGGTCGGCATGGCATGGTCGGGGGACAACCGAACACCGCAACCGCGGGAGCTCGCGCCTTGGCGGGCTGAGAGGGTGGCTGGTGTCCTTTTCTCCGGGACCCGGTGCCGCCGACCGCATGAACCTGACCGGGTAATGCCGGCGTAGGGAGTGAATGTCGTTGACGACACTGGAAAATGACGCCGCCGTCGCGCCCAGCGTGACCACCGGGCCGATCACCGGCTCGCACAAGGTCCACCACAGCACCGAATCCGGGCTCCGCGTCCCGGCCCGCCGGATCGAACTGTCCACCGGGGACCACTTCGACGTCTACGACACCTCGGGCCCGTACACCGATCCCGACGTGACCATCGACGTCCACAGTGGACTGTACCGGCTGCGCGCCGGCTGGGCCGACGGCCGCGAGCACAACACCCAGCTCGGCTGGGCGAAGGCGGGGGTGATCACCAGGGAGATGGAGTTCGCCGCCGCCCGCGAACGGGTTTCGCCGGAGTTCGTGCGCGACGAGGTGGCCCGCGGCCGGGCGGTGATCCCGGCCAACCGCAGGCACCCGGAGAGCGAGCCGATGGTGATCGGCAAGAACTTCCTGGTCAAGGTCAACGCGAACATGGGCAACTCGGCCGTGTGGTCCTCGGTCGAGGAAGAGGTGGACAAGATGGTCTGGGCCACCCGCTGGGGTGCCGACACGATCATGGACCTGTCCACCGGGAAGCGGATCCACGAAACCCGCGAGTGGATCCTGCGCAACTCACCCGTGCCGGTCGGCACCGTGCCGATCTACCAGGCGCTGGAAAAGGTCAACGGGGAGCCGGAGAAGCTCTCCTGGGAGGTCTACCGGGACACCGTGGTCGAGCAGTGCGAGCAGGGCGTGGACTACATGACCGTGCACGCCGGGGTGCTGCTGCGGTACGTGCCGCTGACCGCGCGCCGGGTCACCGGCATCGTCTCGCGCGGCGGCTCGATCATGGCCGCGTGGTGCCTGGCGCACCACCGGGAATCCTTCCTGTACACGCATTTCGCCGAACTGTGCGAAATCCTGCGCCAGTACGACGTCACCTTCTCCCTCGGTGACGGCCTGCGCCCGGGTTCCATCGCCGACGCCAACGACCGCGCGCAGTTCGCCGAACTGGAAACCCTCGGCGAACTCACGCACATCGCCCGCGAGCACGACGTGCAGGTGATGATCGAGGGCCCCGGCCACGTGCCGATGCACAAGATCAAGGAGAACGTGGAGCTGGAGGAGGAGCTCACCGGCGAGGCCCCGTTCTACACCCTCGGTCCACTCGCGACGGACATCGCACCGGGGTACGACCACATCACCTCGGCCATCGGCGCGGCCCAGATCGGCTGGTACGGCACGGCGATGCTGTGCTACGTCACCCCGAAGGAGCACCTCGGCCTGCCGAACCGCGACGACGTGAAGACCGGCGTGATCACCTACAAGATCGCCGCGCACGCCGCCGACCTGGCCAAGGGTCACCCGTACGCCCAGCAGTGGGACGACGAGCTGTCCAAGGCCCGCTTCGAGTTCCGCTGGAACGACCAGTTCAACCTGGCGCTGGACCCGGACACCGCCCGCTCGTTCCACGACGAGACGCTGCCCGCCGAACCGGCCAAGACCGCGCACTTCTGTTCCATGTGCGGGCCGAAGTTCTGCAGCATGCGGATCACCCAGGACGTGCGCAGGTACGCCGAGGAACACGGTCTGTCCACTGTGGAGGCCATCGAAGCCGGGATGCGGGAGAAGTCCGCGGAGTTCAGCGAGCACGGCAAGGTCTACCTGCCGGTGGTCGAGCAGCCGTGACCAACACGCCGCGCACCGCGCTGACCATCGCCGGCTCCGATTCCGGTGGTGGCGCGGGCATCCAGGCCGACCTCCGCACGTTCTTCGCCAACGGGGTGCACGGCATGACCGCGATCACCGCGGTCACCGTGCAGAACTCCCTCGGCGTGCAGGGGTTCAGCGAGATCCCGGCCGACGTGGTCACCGCGCAGATCAAGGCGGTGGCCTCGGACATGGGTGTGCACGCGGCGAAGACCGGCATGCTGGCCACCGCGGAGATCATCCGGGCGGTGGCGAAGACGCTCGACGAGGTCCACATCGGACGGGGCACGCCGACCCCGTTCGTGGTGGACCCCGTCGCCGCCTCCATGCACGGGGACGCGTTGCTGCGCGAGGAAGCGCTCGAGGCGATCCGCACCGAGCTGTTCCCCCGCGCCAGCCTGGTCACGCCGAACCTGGACGAGGTCCGGCTGCTCACCGGGGTGGAGGTGACCGGCCGCGAGAGCCAGCGGGAGGCGGCCGGTGCCCTGCTGGCCTTCGGCGCGCAGTGGGCGCTGGTCAAGGGCGGGCACCTCTACCACGACCCGGAGTGCACCGACCTGCTCTCCGACGGCGTCCGGTTCATCGAGCTGAGCGGGCCGCGGCACGACACCCCGCACACCCACGGCGGCGGCGACACCCTGGCTTCGGCGATCACCGCCGGGCTGGCGAAGGGGCTGAGCGTGCCGGACGCGGTGGCGGGCGGCAAGCGGTTCATCGAACGCTCGGTGGCCGAGGCGTACCCGCTCGGCGCCGGCGTCGGCCCGGTTTCACCGTTCTGGCGGCTCAGCGGGGACTAGTCCCGGGCAGCAGCCCGAGCCGGCCAGTTGGTTCAGCAGCTTTCCGCTGCACCGCTGGAAGGCAGCCAGTTCGTCGGCGTCGAGGTGCTCGGCCAGGGTCTCGGACAGCACGCGCAGGTAGACCACGCGTGCCTGGTCGAGCACCCGGCCGCCCTCGTCGGTGAGCACGGCGTAGACCTCGCGGCGGTTGTGCTCCGGCCGGTCGCGCCGCACCCAGCCGCGGTCGACGTGGCGGTCGACGATCCGGGTCAGCCCACCGCGGGTGACGCCGAGGCGGTCGGCCAGGGTGAGCATCTGCAACTGCCGGTCCGGCGCGCCCCGCAGGGCCGTCAGCAGGTCGTGATCGGCCAGTGAGCACCCCGCCTCGCCCTCGATCCGCTGGTCGAGCAGGCGCCGGAGCGCGCCGTGGAGCTGGTGCAGGTTCCCCCAGGCCCGGGCCGCGTCGCTGTCCACCTTCACCGGACCAGTCTAACGCGGGCCGATTGACGCCCTAACGATTGTAGCTACGATAGTTGTCATGGAAATCGTGATGACGGAGAACGGCACCCGCGGCGCGCGTGGCACGCGGGCGATGCTCTGGGTGATGAAGCGGCTGCGGCGGCGGCTGATCGACCGGCACCGCAAGCGGGGTGACAAGTTCCGCGGCATGGACGTGCTCTACCTGACCGCGGTCGGGGCCAAGTCCGGCCAGCCGAGGACCACCCCGCTCGCCTACTTCCCCGACGGCGACGGCTGGCTCGTGATCGCCTCCGCCGGCGGTGCGGCCCGCCACCCGTCCTGGTACTACAACGTCGCCAAGCACCCGGACCGCGTGACCGTCGAACTCGGCGGCGAGCGGATCCCGGTCACCGCCGAGCAGCTCGAAGGCGAGCGCCGCGCCGCGGTCTGGGCGGAGGTGACCGCCGCCCACCCCGGATTCCTCGGCTACCAACGCAAAACGGACCGGATCATCCCGGTCATCCGGCTCACCCCCTCGCCGCGGCCCTGACCCGGGCGGGACACTGGAGGGCATGACGGAAGCCACCAGCCCGCCTGCCGCGCTGACCATCGCCGGTTCCGACTCCGGCGGGGCCGCCGGACTGCAGGCCGACCTGCGCACCTTCCTCACCTGCGGGGTGCACGGGCTGGTCGCGGTGACCGCGGTCACCGTGCAGAACACGCTCGGCGTGCACGACCGCACCGACATCCCGCCGCACATCGTGGCCGGGCAGATCGAGGCGGTGGCCGCCGACATGCGGGTCGGCGCGGCCAAAACCGGCATGCTCGCGTCCGCCGGGATCATCGAAGCGGTCGCCGCCGCCTGCGACACCGCCGAGATCGGCCGCGACCGGCGCATCCCGTTCGTGGTCGACCCGGTCGCCGCGTCCATGCACGGGCACCCGCTGTTCGACCCGGCCGGGCTCGAGGCCCTGCGTGACCTGCTGCTGCCCCGCGCCACCGTGCTCACGCCCAACCTCGACGAGGTGCGGCTGCTCACCGGCCTCGACGTGACCGACCGGCACGGGATGCGCGACGCGGCCGTCGCCCTGCACGCGCTCGGACCGCGTTACGTGCTGGTCAAGAGCGGGCACCTGGTCAGCGATCCGGAGTGCGTCGACCTGCTCTTCGACGGCGAGGACTTCGTCGAACTGCCCGGCCCGCGCTTTTCCACCCCGCACACGCACGGCGCCGGCGACGCGATGGCCTCGGCGTTCACCGCCGGTCTCGCACGCGGCATGCCGGTGGTCGAGGCGGCGGAGTTCGGCAAGTGGTTCGTCAGCAACGCCGTGGCGAACTCCTACCCGATGGGCGCGAAGGTGGGCCCGGTTTCGGCGTTCTGGCGGCTCGCGCCGGAGGACCGCGCGTGACCCGTGAGCGGGTGGGGGCGTTCGTCGACGGCAGGCGGTTCCAGAACTTCATCATCGCGGTGATCGTCGCCAACGCGGTCACGCTGGGGTTGGAGACCTCACCGCGCGTGGTCGCCGAGTACGGCACCCTGCTGCACACCCTGGACCACCTCGCGCTCGGCATCTTCGTGGCCGAGCTGCTCGCGAAGCTCCACGCGTTCCGCGGGGCGTTCTTCAGGGACGGCTGGAACCTGTTCGACGTGGTGGTGGTCGGCATCGCGCTGGTGCCGGCCACCGGGCCGTTCGCCGTGCTGCGGGCCCTGCGGGTGCTGCGCGTGCTGCGGCTGATCTCGGTGGTGCCGTCGATGCGCAAGGTGGTCACCGGGCTGCTCTCCGCGGTGCCCGGCATGGCCTCGATCGCCGCGCTGCTGGGGTTGGTCGTCTTCGTCGCCGGGGTGATGGCGACCAAGCTGTTCGGCGGGATCACCCCGGAGCACTTCGGCGATCTCGGCACCTCGCTGTTCACCCTGTTCCAGGTGATGACCGGCGAAGCGTGGCCGGACATCGCCGACGACGTGATGGCCCAGGCCCCCGCGGCCTGGATCTTCTTCGTGGTCTACATCCTGATCTCCAGCTTCGCCGTGCTGAACCTGTTCATCGCGGTGGTGGTCAGCGCGATGGAGGACGAGCTGCGCGACGAAATCCGCGAGGAGGAGGAAGCGCAGGCACAGGCCCAGGCCGCCGCCAACCGCGAAATCCTCGACGAACTGCGTGCGCTGCGAGCCGAGATCGCCGAACTGCGGGGTCGCGACCGCTAGCACCGGAACTGCCGGTGGGCCGTGCCAGTCTGCGCGCGTGGACCTCTCCCGCTTCACCGAACACTCCGGCGCCCCGGACCATTGGCCGGTGGTCGTGTTCGACGGCAGCGAGGGCTGGCGGGACCTCGGCCTGCCCGTGCTGGACGCGCTCATCGCCTGAAGAACGGCGAAGTGCGCACTGGGGCGACGCCCCCGGACCACGGCTGCCCTCCGCCGCCTACCACGCCCTGCTGTCCACCTACGGCAGCGGCCTCTGGAACGGCTGGCTGCGCGTGTTCCCGGCGTTGGCCTCGCACGGGCTGACGCCCGAGGTCCAGGACCTGCTCGTCAGCCACGAGTCCCCGCACCTCGGCTACCCGGAGGACTTCCCGCAACCACCCCGGCCCGCTTCCGCCGGACTGCTGCCCTTCGCGACCTCGATCGACGGGGACACCATCGGCTCTGGCTCACCCACGGCGCCCCGAACGGCGATCCACTCGAATTCGCCACCTTCGCCCCCTGCGTTCCGGCCGCTGGGCCATGACGTTGGTGTTCCAGGTGTGGGCTGCTCGGTACCGCGGCCGTGGATGCGCCGACCGATGACGCCGACTCCCTTGCCGCCGGGGCGGACCGGGACCGTGCTCCGAGCTGACCGCAGCAGCTAGTTGTCCTCGTCGTCGGAGAGCAGGGCCTCCAGTGCGGGCAGCGCCGCGATCAGCTGCTCCCGCTGGACCGGCGAGAGCCGGTCGATCCGCCGGTTCAGCTCCTGCACCCGGGTGGACCGGACGCCGGAGACCATGCGCTCGCCCTCCTCGGTGGCGGTGGCCAGCCAGGCGCGGCGGTCGACCGGATCGGACTCCCGGCGCACGTACCCGGCCTCCACCAGCGCGGCCACTATCCGCGACATGGTCGCCGCGGCCACCCCCTCCTTGGCGGCGAGATCACCGAGGCGCAGCTGCCCGTAGTTGACCAGCGTGGCCAGCGCGGAGATCGCCCCGTGGCCGGGGCCTGGCGCGCCCGCCTGCCGCAGCGAGCGGGAAAGCCTGCCCACGGCCAGGAAAAGCCGGCCGGACACGTCCTGAGACGGCGACGTGGTCACCTCACGCTCCTTACCGCGCACGTAAGGTGTGGCGCGGGTCAGCCCCGAGTGGTCGAAAGTGCCGTCAACCATACGTGCCGCGACCCGTGGTTCCGCGTGAACCCGCCGGATTTGTGATGGAGCGCTTCCGCTCAGCGGGGAAGTTCAGCGGGGAGGCGAGGAAGCCCGCGCCCAGAACCGCTGCGGGATCCGGCCCGCACCGCGCGCCAGCCGCCCGGCGGCGACGGCCGAGCGCATCGCCAGCGCCATGCGCTCCGGGTCCTGCGCGCGGGTGACCGCGGTGGACAGCAGCACCGCGTCGCAGCCCAGTTCCATCGCCAGCGTGGCGTCCGACGCGGTGCCGATACCGGCGTCGAGCACCACCGGCACGCGGGCCCTGGACACGATCAGTTCGATGTTGTGCGGGTTGCGGATGCCCAGCCCGGTGCCGATGGGCGCGCCGAGCGGCATCACCGCGGCGCAGCCGACCTCCTCCAGCCGCAGCGCCAGCACCGGGTCGTCGTTGGTGTAGACGAGCACGGTGAAGCCGTCGGCGGCCAGCTGCTCGGCGGCGTCCAGCGTTTCCAGCGGATCGGGCAGCAGCGTGCGGTCGTCGGCGTGCACCTCGAGCTTGATCAGGTCGGTCTCCAGCGCCTCGCGGGCCAGGCGCGCGGTGAGCACCGCCTCGGCCGCGCTGCGGCAGCCCGCGGTGTTCGGCAGCAGCTTGATCCCCAAGCGCCGCAACAACTCCAGCACGCCGGAGCCGCCTTCGGCATCGGCCCGCCGCATCGCCACGGTGGTCAGCTCGGTGCCCGAGGCGACCAGCGCGCGCTCCAGCGCGGCCAGGCTGCTCGCGCCGCCGGTGCCGATGATCAGCCGGGAGGTCAGCTTGTGCTCGCCGATGAGCAGCTGGTCGCCGGTTTCGGTCATGTCAGCCTCCTTGGACCGCGGTGAGGATGTCGAGCGAGCTGCCGTCCGCCGGCACGAACTCCGCCCAGTCGCGGCGGGCGACCACCGCGGCGTCGACCGCCACCGCGACGCCCTTCTCCTGGATCCCGAGCGCGCCGAGCAGGTCCCGCACGGTGGTGCCGTCGGGGAACTGCCGCTCGTCGCCGTTGACCACAAGCCGCATCAGACACTCTCCTTCTCCCGGAGCCGGGCCGGGTCGGCCGCGGCCACCCCTGGTGGCGGCGGTGCGCCGTCGAGCGCGGCGAGCACCGCGTCGGCGGTGATCGGCGCCATCAGCAGGCCGTTGCGGTGGTGCCCGGTCGCGGCGAACACCCCGTCGGGCAGCCTGCCGATGAAGGGCAGGTTGTCCACGCTGGCCGCCCGCAGGCCGGACGCGGTTTCGGCCAGTTCGTACTCGGCGATCGCCGGGAAGACGCGTTCGGCGCCGTCGAGCAGCTCACGCACCCCCCGCGCGGTCACGGCCTCGTCGAAACCGGCCTCGTACTGGGTCGCGCCGAGCACCAGCTCACCACCGGCCCGCGGCACCAGGTAGACGGGCCGCCCCTCGGCGAAGGCCCGCACGGTGTGGGCGGGCGGCGGCAGCGTGGTCCGCCGGGCACGCAGGCGCAGGATCTCGCCCTTGAGCGGGCGGACGGCGGTGCGCAGCGCCGGGTGCAGGCGGGCGCTCCACGCCCCGGCGGCGAGCACCACGACGTCGCTGGTCAGCGTGCGCCCGGTGGTCCGGACGGTCTCCGGGCCCAGCTCGACGACCGCTTCGCGGACGGTGTCCAGCCCGGAGCCGAGCGCGTCGAGCAGCGCCCGGTTGTCCACGGACAGGTCACCCGGCACGGCGAGCCCACCGCGGATCGAACCGGCCAGCCCGGGTTCGAGCCGCCGCAGCTGGCGGCTGGTCAGCTTCTCGGCTTCGCGGCCCGCGTTCGCCAGGTAACCCGCGAGCTGGTCGATGACGCCCAGGTCGGCGCTGTCCAGCGCGGCGACCAGGGTGCCCTTCTCGGACAGCCCGCAACCGCCGAGGCGCCGGGCGAACTCCGGCCAGCGGCGCAGCGACTCCTCGCCGAGGGCGAGCACGTCCTCTTCGCCGGGCCACGCCTCGGTGACCGGGGCGAGCATGCCGCCCGCGACCCAGGACGCACCCCGGCCCGGCCGGGGGTCGACCAGGGTGACCTGGTGGCCCGCCGTGCTCGCGCGCCAGGCGATGGCGAGCCCGACGACGCCGCCGCCGACCACGGTGACGCGGTGCTTTCGCTTCATGGGATCACGCTCCCTGCGCCGGCATGACCCGGATCAGGTTCCACGGTCGGAGCGGCAGCTCCCTCTCAGCCCGTGCCCCGGGCTCCCGTGCGGACGATCCCACCGTAACACCGCCGCCGGGTACCGTCGCGCACATGCCTGGGCTGAGTGGTGACGAGATCAGGAAGCGCCTCGACGACGCACGGCTGTACCTGTGCGTGGACGCGCGGTCGGCACGCGGGGACCTCGCGGAGTTCCTCGACGCGGCGCTGGCCGGCGGGGTGGACGTCGTGCAGCTGCGTGACAAGACCAGCGGTGCGCCGCTGGAGGCGAAGCCGGAGCTGGCCGCGCTGGAGGTGTTCGCCGAGGCGTGCGCCCGGCACGGCGCGCTGCTGTCGGTGAACGACCGGGCCGACGTCGCCCTGGCCGCCGGCGCGGACGTGCTGCACCTCGGCCAGGACGACATCCCGGTCCCGCTGGCCCGCCGCGTCCTCGGCGACGAGATCGCCATCGGCCGCTCCACCCACTCCGGCGCCCAGGCCCGCGCGGCCGCCGCCGAACCGGGCGTGGACTACTTCTGCACCGGCCCGTGCTGGCCGACCCCCACCAAACCGGGCCGGGAAGCGCCGGGCCTGGACCTGGTGCGGGAAACCGCCGCGCTGCGCACCGCCCGCCCGTGGTTCGCCATCGGCGGCATCGACCTCGAACGCCTGCCCGAGGTCCTGGAAGCCGGTGCCACCCGGATCGTCGTGGTCCGGGCGATCACCGAAGCCGACGACCCGGCGGCGGCGGCACGCGCGTTGAAAACGGCACTCGCGTAAACCACGCAGAACTTTCACCTGACCGAGGGCGGCGGAAACTCACCGCCAGTCGCACGCGGCCCGGCATTTCAGCACGCACGGCTGAATGGCGTAGCAGCCGAGAAAAAGCTCGTCGCACCGGCGCTGATCCCCCATACTCGGTCGGGTGACCGGACACAGCCGGACCGCACACCCCACCTGTGAGTGAGGTGTGCCGGAGTTGATCTCGCCGAACCTCGACACTGGGTCACTTGATCGCACGGTCGACTGGTATTCACACCGCACCATGGGTGCGCGTTTTCCGGCAGATTTCCGGAAATTCCCTGGTAATCTTCGGCCCTTCACCGGAAAGCCATTCTACGCGCGGAGGAACAACCATGTCGAAAACCGTGGTCGTCGCGGTGGACGGACCCGCCGCGGCCGGCAAGACCACCACCTGCCTGGCCCTGGCCGACACCTTCGGCCTGCGGTACCTGGAAAGCGGACGCACCTACCGCATCGTGGCCTACGAGGTGCTCCGCCGTGGGGTACCGGTGGACGACCGGTCCGCGGTGGTCGGCCTGTGCGACCGGCTGATCGACGAGAACCGCACCAGCGATCTGCTCGCGTCGACCCGGTACAGACCACAGGAGCTGAGAACGAACGCGGTCGACCTCACCGTTTCCGCGGTGGCCAAGATCGGCGAACTGCGCGGCCGGATCACCGAACTGATCCACCAGTGGGCCGGGGCGCAATCCCGCTGCGTGGTCGAGGGACGGGACATCGGCACCGTGGTCTTCCCCACCGCACCGGCGAAGTTCTTCCTGACGGCGAAACCGGAGGTCCGCGCGGAACGGCGGGTGCAGCAGGAAGGCCGGGGCAGCTACGCAGAGGTGCTGGCGGAGGTCATCCGGCGCGACCGGGCCGACATGTCGCGGCCGGTCGCCCCGCTCGTGCCCGCCGAGGACGCCGTCGAAATAGACACCAGTTGCCTGTCGGTCGGCCAGGTGGTGGGGCAGATGGCCGCGGTCTGCCGGGAGCGGGGTGTAGCGGTTCCATGATCGGCAACGACACACCGTTTTTGACCCCGAGGTACCCGGGCGACCCCCGGCGATCGGACGGTGGTGAAGTGGTGCCCACCCCAGCGGGCTGCCTGTTCTGCGAACTCGGCGACTCCTCGGTCAACGAGGTGCTCCTCCAGCGCGAACTCTGCTATGTCCGCTGGGACAAGTTCCCGGCCGCCGACGGCCACGTCGAAATCGTTCCCAAACGGCACGTGGTGAGCTATTTCGACCTAACCGAAGCGGAAGTCGCCGAAACGTACGCCCTGCTCAAGGAAGCCAGGGAATTGCTCGACAAGAAGTTCCAGCCGGACGGTTACACGATCGGCGTGAACGAGGGACGGGCCGCCGGGCGCACGGTCGACCACCTGCACATCCACCTGATCCCCCGCCACGAAGGCGATGTCACCGATCCCCGCGGCGGTGTCCGGCACGTCCTGCCGGGCACCGATGCCGACCAGTGGAGTTCTAGGGCTTGACCCCGGTGGCGATGAACCAGGTGCCCCGTGAGCTGAGGCGGACGGTCACCGAGGTGAAGCCGGCGGCCAGCAGCTCCGCCACCACCGAATCCGGGATGCGCTGCGAGAACCACCGCGCGCACGTCAGCCGCTTGCCGTCCTTCCAGCCCTCGAACGACCCGGCCTGCAGGCTGATCGCGACCACCCCGCCGGGCCGCAGCACGCGGTGCATCCCGGCGAAGCTCCGCCGGTGCTCCCGGCGGGGCAGGTGCAGCACGCTCGCGCAGGCCCACACCCCGGTGAACACGGCATCGGGGAACGGCAGGTCCAGCAGGTTCAGCTGGACGACCCCGGCCGTGGGGCACCGCGCTCGGGTCAGTCCGAGCAGGTTCTCGCTGAGATCCCCCGCGACCACGACCAGGCCCCGGCCGATGAGGTGCTCGGTGTCGCGCCCGGCACCGCAGCCGAGGTCGAGCACCGGCCCGCCGGGGAGCGCGTCGGCGAACCGGTCCAGGTCCTGCTCGAAGTCGGGGAACTGGTCGAGCCTCGCGGTGTTCGCCGCGTACTGCTCGGCGTGCTCGTTGTAGAGCCTCCTGGTCACGTGCACGACGCGCTCGGTCGGATCGTCGTTCAGATGCACTCGAAGTCCTCCCGGCCGATGTAGATGCCCAGGGTGGTCATCTCCTCCAGCACCTCCCGGCGGTTGAGCACGGCGTAGCCGCGGCTGGCGTCCACGCTGATGCAGCCGACGAACTTGTTCCGGCCGTTGCGGATCGGCGTGGCGAACACGGCGGTCCGGTGCTTGACCCGCTCGAAGCTCTCCCAGGAGAGGTTCATCACGGCGGCGGACCCGTTCTCCCGGACGAACCGGTCGAACACGGCTTTCCCGGTCAGCTTCGCCGCCAGCGGTTCGACGTCGAAATCGATCTCACGGTCGTGCTCCCAGCACAGGCCCACCACCCCCTCGCCCCGGGTCGGCGCGAACGCCCGCGTGGTCGGGTGGGTGGACATCCGGTAGGTGGCCAGGCGCTTGAGCACCCCGTGCACCGGGTGGCGCAGCGTGCGCCGCTTCCGCCACACGTGCAGCGCCAGGTCACCGGTGTCCAGCGGCGGTTCGATCCGCTCGCTGATCCCCAGCAACCGCCCGAAGCTGGACAGGATGTTGCGCCGCATGATCACGTTCCGGTCGGCCAGGCTGCGTGCCTGCCAGCTCTCGAACGGGGTCAGCGCACCGAAGACCCCGGCGACGCCGAGGAAGACCAGCATCAGGTGCGGCCAGTCGCCGAGCAGCGCGTCCCAGAACTGCTTGGACGGCACGTGGTAGGTCTTGCCCGCCAGCCCCAGCGTGGCGGAGAGCAGGGCACCCCGGTCGACGAACCTGGCTGTCGACCGCTTCACGCGCGGACGTCGGCGGGAGCGTGCCGCCACGCCGTGCCGGGCAGTGGCCCGCGTGTGCCGTCCGACCGGACCAGCACCACGTCCCGCTGCTCGGTGACCACGCCCACCCGGTGGAACCCGACGCGGCAGGCCAACGCGTCCAGCCGGTCGGTGGGTGCGGTGAACACCAGCTCGAAGTCGACCGAATCACCGAACACCACGGACAGCGGGTCGAGGCCGAGGTGCGCGGCGACCGCGGACACCGCTTCGGGCACCGGCAACGCGTGCTCGTGGATCTCGACGCCGACGGCCCCCGCCTGCGCGACGCCCTCCAGCGCAGCCTTGAGCCCGTCCGAGGTGTCCTGGCAGCTGGTCACCACGCCGCTGGCGCTGAGCGCGAGGCCGCTGTCGATCCTGGCCTCGGGGCGGCGCCAGTAGGCGAGCAGGGTGTCCAGGTGCTCCTCGTCGATCCGGGGCTCGGGGACGTCCGCCCGCAGGTAGGCCATGGCCGCGCCGGCGAACCCGGTGGGCGCGGTCAGGCAGATCGCGTCGCCGGGCTTCGCCCCGGTCCGGAACAACGCGCCACCGGCCGGGCACACGCCGAGCGCCGACGCGGACAGGATGAGGCGTTCGGCCCCGCCGATGTCACCGCCGACGTTCAGGCACCCGGCGGCGGCGCAGGCGTCGCGGATCCCCTCCAGTACCCGCCGGAAGACGGCGTCGGTCATGTCCGGTGGGTAGCGCACCACCGACAGCAGGCCGATCGGCCTGGCGCCCATCGCGGCGATGTCGCTCAGGTTCGCCGCCACCAGGTAGTAACCGAGGTCGTATTCGTCCAGGTGACCCATTTCGTACAGGCGGAACTTCGGCCCGCGCACGTAGTCCGAGCCCGCCACCAGCTCGTGGTCGCCGTGGAAGCGAAAGACCGCGCAGTCGTCCTGCGCCTCGACCCCGGCCACCAGGTCCACCCGGCTGCGGTCGGGCCAGCTCACCCCGTCGAACGCGTCGAGCTGGCGGCCGAACAAGGGTACGACCGTCCTGGCCAGCCGGGTCGGTTCGTCCGAACACGCGCCGTCAGCCATGCCCCACCGCCTCGGCCAGGCGATCGGCCCACCACCGGACCTCCCGCATGGTCGACCGAAGCTCTTCCTTGCGCATGACCACGGCGTAATCCCATTCCGGGTCGTCGATCGAAAGCGTCGCACCGGCCACCGCGCGGAGGTACTGCCGCTGTTGTGCCTTCGGCCGGTAAACGCGGCAGTTCCCCTCGTGCAAACGCAGGAAATAGGCGGATTCCGGCCACGGCGGACGGGCCAGTTCGGTGATCGAACCCAGCTCCCGGTAACGCAGTCCGTCGCCGACCATGACCCGATCCACCGCGGCTCCGGAAACGGGGAGCAGGTGCAGGTGCGCGTGCGTGATGCAGGCGTGGCTCACCTCACCGGCGCTGGAACCGTGTTCGAGGAACAACGGTTCCCCGAACGCCTCGCGGTAGAGCACCGACACCCGGCCGATCAGGTCCACCGCCTCCCCCGGGTGCACGGTCATCACCTGGGCGAACGAGAGGTAGTGCCGTTTCGGCAGCAGGAGCAGGTGGCCGGCGGTCAACGGCGACATGTCCGCCAGCAACTCGAAGTTCTCCGACGAATGGATCCGTCTCGACGGCGGGTCGCCCGCGTAGAAGCGATTGAACGAGGTATCGGCCGCACCGGAGATTTCTTCGCAGAAATCCGCCCCCGTGCACCGCACGGCAGTGATCATCTTTTCCCCCGGACCTCGGCGGCTGGTGCGGCACATTTTTCCGCACGACCCGGGAAAAGCCGAAGTTCCACCGGGGAGTTAGCTCAAAAGTCGCAGCAGGGGACGGGAAAGGTAGACCGACTGACTCGCGGCGTCGCACAATCCGGTGAACGACGTGTCCAGTTTTTGACCCGCCCGGTATTTGTTTTGCGCCGAAAGCGGCGCCGCCCCGGGTGGGGGCGGCGCCGGGTTCGTCACCGCTGGGCGCCGCTGGGCTGCCCGCTCGGCTGCCGCGGTGGTTCGGTGGTGGTGACCGGCGGTTCCCCGGTGCTGCTGGTCGGTTCCTCCGAGGGCGCCACCGTGGTCGTGGTGGTCGGTGCGGTGGATTCGCCCGACTCCGGGACCGACGGCTCGGTCACCGGGGTTTCGCGGGTTTCCGACGCCGGGGCCGGCTGGTCGGCGGGCTGCCCGCGCTGACCGCCGTCGCCGCCGACGAGGTGGCCGATCGTGCTCCGGCCGTCACCCGAGATGCTGCTGCCGGTGGCGAACTCGAACCCGGTGATGATCAGGACGGCCAGCGCGAAACCGACCACGCTGGTGCCGATGACCAGCGGCCAGCGCAGTTTCCGCAGCCTGCCGACCGGCCCTTCGGCCGTCTCCGGCGGAGCCTCCACGGTCACCACCTGCGTCCGTGAAGCCAGCGTGCGTGCTCGCAACGCGGCTTCCTTGGTCCGCTCGAGCGAACGGGTGTACAACTCGCCACCCACCGTGGTGATCACACTGGCCAGTCCGGCGCCGAGCACCGTGCCCGCCACACCCAGCGTCGAGCCCAGCAGCGCGGCGGTCACCGCCGCGAGCGCGGTCGCGGCCACCTGGATCGGCCGGATTCCGGTTTTCTTCTCCTGCTCCTCTGACATGGATCCGTTCTTCTCCACCCCTGTTCCCTGCACTGCTCCCAACGAATAGGTCGTCCCGGGTGCTCCCCGAGTTGCCCGATGGTGAGCCCCGCCACCCTCACTGTCCACAATGGATCAGTCACCATGTGGACTTTCGCGCGGCAGGGTTCGGTTACCCCGGTTGGGTTCTTGGCATACTCCGGGCATGCAGCTGATCTCCCTCGAGCACATCCGGGCCGCCGCCGAGCGCATCGCCGGTGTGGCGGTGCGCACGCCACTGCTGCCCCAGCACTGGGCCACGGGTGCCCCGCTCTGGCTGAAGGCCGAAAACCTCCAGGGGATCGGCGCGTTCAAGATCCGCGGTGCCCACAACGCCATCGCCGCGCTGGGCGAGGCCGAACGGCGGCGCGGGGTGGTCGCCTACTCCAGCGGCAACCACGCCCAGGCCGTGGCCGCGGCGGCGAAGGCGTTCGGGGTGCGGGCGGTGATCGTGGTCCCGGACAGCACCCCGCGCAACAAGGTCGAGGCCACCACGGCACACGGCGCCGAGGTGGTCGAGGTGCCGATCGGCCAGCGGGAGGCCGCCGCGCAGGCCCTCGCCGACCAGCACGGCCTCAGCCTCGTGCCGCCGTTCGACCACCCCGAGGTGATCGCCGGTCAGGGCACCATCGGCCTGGAGATCGCCGAGGACCTGCCGAGCACGCGGGTGGTGCTGGTGCCGGTCAGCGGCGGCGGGCTGGCGGCGGGCATCGGCACCGCGGTCAAGGCGCTGCTGCCCGCGGCCAAGGTGTACGCGGTCGAACCGGAACTGGCCGCCGACACCGCAGAGGGCCTGAACTCCGGCCACCGGGTGAACTGGCCGGTCGAGTGGCGGGCGCGCACCATCGCCGACGGCCTGCGCGCGCAGCCGTCCGAGCTGACCTTCGCGCACCTGGAACGGGTGGTCGACGGCATCGTCACGGTCAGCGAGGACGAGATCCGCGCGGCGGTGAAGGTGCTGGCGACCAGGGCGCACCTGGTCGCCGAGCCCAGCGGCGCGGTGACCACCGCCGCCTACCTCCACCGCCGCGCCGAACTGCCGGAGGGCCCCACGGTGGCCGTCGTCTCCGGCGGCAACATCGACCCCGGCCTGCTCGCCGAACTACTCCGGGCGTGACCTGGAGTACGCGGCGGGCGGCGCCTCCACGCCGCAGTGCAGGCACTCCCCCGGCTCGGGGTGGTCGTGGCCGGGCTCCGGCTCCCCGGCCAGCACGTCGTTGCGCACGCCGACGGCCACCAGCCCACCGGCCACGGCCAGCGCGGCGCACACCAGCAGCGCCGTCCGCCAGCCTGCGGTGAGCGCCACCGGATCGGCGTAGGCCGCCCCGGTCAGCCCCGCGACCGCGGGCAGCACCGCGATGGCCAGCAGCCCGCCGGTCCGCGCGATGGCGTTGTTCACCCCCGAGGCGACCCCGGCGTACCGGTCGGGCGCGGCGGCCAGCACGGTGGCCGTCACCGGTGCCACCACCGTGGCCAGGCCCAGCCCGAACACGGTCACCGCGGGCAGCACGGCCCCGGGGTACGACGCGCCCGGTTCGACCCGCAGCAACAGCAGCATGCCCGCGGCCACCAGCAGCGGCCCCGCCACCAGCTGCAGCCGCGGCCCGATCCGCTGCGCCAGCCGTCCCGAGTAACCCGAAAGCACCAGCATCACCACGGTGATCGGCAACCCGGCCAGCCCCGCCGCCGTCGGCGAGTACCCCAGCGACACCTGCAGTTGCAGCACCATCAGCATCATCACGCCGCCGAGCGCGGTGTAGACGACCAGCGTCAGCGCGTTGGCCGCGGTGAACGTCCGGTCGGCGAACAACCGCGGCGGCACCAGCGGATCGGCCGACCGCCGCTGCAGCACCACGAACACCACCAGCCCGGCCAGCCCGAGCCCGCCGGAGCCGAGCACCAGCACGTCGGCGGCCCCGCGCACCGGCAGTTCGACCAGCGCCGCGGTGACCCCGGCCAGGCCGAGCGCGCCGACCACGGCGGACAGCACGTCCGGCCGGCCGGTGTGCTGCCGCCGGTCGCACGACTCCGGCACGTACTCGCGGGCGAGCCAGACGCAGACCACCGCCAGCGGCAGGTTGATCAGGAACGCCAGCCGCCACGACCACAGCTGCACCAGCAGCCCGCCGGCCAGCGGCCCGATCGCGGCGGCGATCCCGCCCAGCCCGGACCAGGCGCCGATGGCCCTGGCCCGCTCGGCCCGCGGGAACGCCGACTGCAGGATGGCCAGCGACCCCGGCGTGAGCAGCGCCCCGCCGACGCCCTGCAGGATCCGGGTGGCCACCAGCACCTCGGTGGACACCGCCAGCCCGCACAGCACCGACGCGACGCCGAACCACACCACACCGACGACGAACACCCGCCGCCTGCCGTACCGGTCCCCGAGGGAACCGGCGACCAGGATCAGCGACGCGAGTGCCAGCAGGTACCCGTCGAGGATCCACTGCAGACCGGAAACCGAGGCCTCGAGCTCCCCGCCGATCCGCGGCAGTGCGACGTTGACGATCGTGCCGTCGAGCATGGCCATGCCCGAGCCGAGAATGGTGGTGGCCAGCACCCCACGCGCGGCCGGGGTTCCCCAGCGGACGAGGTCCGGGGAGGTCACGGCCGGTTGAGCGTGGTGACGAACTTGTACCGGTCGCCGCGGTAGATGGAGCGGACGAACTCCACCGGTTTGCCGTCGGCGGCGAACGAGTGCCGGGACAGCAGCAGCATCGGCATGCCGACGTCGGCGCCGAGCAGCTCGGCCTCCTGCGGTCCGGCGAGCGCGGTCTCGATGGTCTCCTCCGCGCGTTCCATCTCCACGCCGAACTGCTCGCGCAGCACCGCGTACAGCGAACCACCCGCGCTGACGTGCTTGCGCAGCCCGCGGAAGCGGCCGAGCGGCAGGTGCGTGGTCTCCAGCGCCATCGGCTCGGCGTCGGCCAGGCGCAGGCGGCGCATGCGCAGCACCTTCGCGCCGGCCCGGATGCCGAGCAGCTTCGCCAGTTCCCCTTCGGCGGGCAGTTCGTCGATCTCCAGCAGCTTCGACGACGGCTCGCGCCCGGACGCCCGCATGTCCTCGGTGTAGGAGGACAGCTGCAGCCGCTGGGCGAACTTCGGCTCGGCGGCGAACGTGCCCTTGCCCTGCACGCGGTGCAGCCTGCCCTCCACGGTCAGGTCGGCCAGCGCCTGGCGGACGGTGGTCCGCGAGACGCCGAACTCGCCGGCCAGCGCCCGTTCGGTGGGGATGGACGAACCGGCGGGCAACGCGTCCAGCAGGTCCAGCAGGTGCTGCTTGAGGGCCCAGTACTTCGGCTCGCGCTGCCCCCGGGTTCCGGTGGCCGAGCCGGGATCCCCGGGCGGTGATGTCTCCAACATGAGCGGCTCCTTCACAACACGCGCGACTCCTCACGGAAAAAGTACTCTTCGACGGGAAGAGGTCGACCGGCTAGGATTGGTCTAGACCTATTAGAGGAGACGCATGATGACCGTAGAGGGTCAGCAGCCCGGCGCGCACATGGCCGCCGAGATCGCCGAGCAGCCCGCCGTGCTGGCCGGGCTGCGGGAGCGCCAGCCCGAGATCGCCGAGGTGGCCGGGGCCATCGCGAACCGCCCGCCCCGCTTCGCCCTGCTGGCCGCACGCGGGTCCAGCGACCACGCCGCGCTGTACGCCAAGTACCTGATCGAGGTGTTGCTCGGGCTGCCCGCCGGGCTCGTCTCACCGTCCACGGTGACCCTCTACGGGGCCGCGCCGGACCTGCGCGACGTCCTGCTGGTCACGGTGAGCCAAAGTGGAGGTTCACCCGATCTGGTGGAATTCACCGAGTCCGCCCGCAAGCAGGGCGCACGCACCGTGGCGGTCAGCAACACTCCGTCGTCACCGCTGAGCGCCGCCGCGGAACTGTCCGTGGACATCGGCGCCGGCCAGGAGCAGGCCGTCGCGGCGACCAAGACCTACTCCGCCACCCTGCTCGCGCTGTACCTGCTCGTCGACGCCGTGCGCGGCGGCAAGGGCGCCGACGCCGACGGCCTCGGCGAACTGGCCCAGCAGACCCTCGACCGCTCGGCGGCGGGCGTGCAGCGGGCGGTCGACCGGTACCGCTTCGTCCACCGCGTGATCACCGCCGGTCGCGGTTACTCCTACGCGACCGCGCTGGAGGCCTCGCTCAAGCTCGCCGAGACCAGCTACCTCGCCGCCCGCGCCTACAGCGGCGCCGACCTGCTGCACGGCCCGGTCGCCGCGATCGACGGGGACACCGCGGTGCTGGCGCTGACCAACCGCGGCAAGGGCGGGGACGCCATGCGCGACGTGCTCGACGCGGTCGCCGGGCGCGGTGCCGACGTGCTGGCCATCGGCTCGGCCGCCACCGAGGTGCCCGCCGCGCTGCGCATCGAGGTGCCGCCGGTGGCCGAGGAGCTGTCGCCGATCCTCGACGTGCTGCCCGCGCAGAGCCTGGCCCTCGGGCTGTCGCTGGCCAGGGGCGGTGACCCGGACCGGCCGCGCGGGCTCAACAAGGTCACCAGAACTCGCTGAGCCGTTCGCCGCGGTGGATGACGAGTGACCGGTTTCACGGCATAGTCACCACCGTGTTGCGAGGAGGCCCCCAGTGAGTGACCCCAGCCGCCCCTGCGTCGTCGGTGTCGACGCGGGCGGGACGTCCACCCGCGCGCTCGCGGTCGACGCCGACGGCACCGTGCTCGGCAGCGGCCGGGCGGGCGGTGCCAATCCGAACGCGCACCCGCCCGCGCAGGCGGCGGCGAACATCGCGGCCGCCATCGGCGACGCCCTGCGCGACGCCGACCCCGGTGCGGTCCGGGCCTGCGTGGTCGGCATGGCCGGGGTGAGCAAGCTGACCGACCCGGCGATGGCGAAGGTGTTCGACGACGCCTGGACCAGGCTCGGGCTCGGCTCGGGGGTGCGCATGGTGGCCGACGCCGAGGCGGCGTTCGCCTCGGCCACCGACGCGCTGGACGGCACCGTGCTGGTGGCGGGCACCGGTGCGATCGCCGCCCGCATCCGCAAGCGGCGCCTGGTCGCCACGTTCGGTGGTTACGGCTGGCTGCTCGGTGACGAGGGTTCGGCGTTCTGGATCGGCCGCGAAGCGGTGCGGTCCACCCTGGCCGCGCTCGCCGCGGGCGGGCCGTTCGACGGCCTGCCCGCCGCGGTGCTCCGCGAAGCCCTGCACCTGTCCGATTTGGACGCATTGCGCGCGCAGACCGAAACCGACCGGTTGCTCACCTCCCGCCGGTTGATCACCACCTGCAACTTCGAATCGCCGATCCGGCTGGCCCGGTTCGCCCCGCTGGTCAGCGCGGCGGCCACCGGAGGCGACGCCACCGCACGGGAAATCACCGACCGCGCGGCGGAACTGCTGGTGGCCAACGCCCGCGCCGCCCGTGAACCCGGTGAGGACACGCCGGTGGTCATCGTCGGCAGCGTGCTGGTCGGCGACAGCCCCGTCGGGGCGAAGGTGCGGGAAACGCTCTGTGCCGCCGACGTCCGTTCCGCCACCGATGGCGTACTCGGCGCCGCCTGGCTGGCCGCGGTGGACGCCTTCGGTGAGAACGCTCCGCGACCGGTGCTGGAAATCCAGTAGAGCGCGAGAACAGAACATCGACGACGAACGTGCTTTACGAGTACGGTGGTAGTCGGCCCCCGGACCCTCCCCCCTCGCCGGGGGCCGTCTCACTCCTCCGCCGCCACCCGCGGGTGCCGCAGTCCGGGGTGCCCGGCGGGCAGTGAGCGGTGGAGCACCCAGCCGCTGACCGCCAGGGTCAGCGCCACCAGCGGCCAGGAGAGCACCGTGCGGGCCACGCCCAGCGCGACCACCTGACCGCTCCACCACAGCGAGCCGTACACCAGCACGCGCAGCGCGTACTGCCCGAACACCCAGATCCAGCTGGCCCGCGAGTACGCCCGCAGCAGTTCGGGGTCGCGCCGCCAGCGCGTCTTCTGGCCCAGCGCGAAGCCGACCACCACGCCCAGCAGCGGCCAGCGCACCACGATGCTCGCCGCCCACAGCAGCGCACTGGCCACATTGGACAGCAGCTGGATCAGGAAGAAGTCCTCCGCGCGCCCGGTGTGCAGCGCGATCAGCGCCGCGGCGACGACGGCGGCGAGGCTGACCACCACCGCACGCGCCTTGTCCCCGGTCACCAGCCGGAACGCGCCGAGCAGCACGGCCACGCCGATGGCCACCCCGGCGCCCCAGGCGATCGAAGAGTCCGCGGCCAGCCAGCCGACCACGAAGGCGGCGGGCGGCACGCTCGCGTCCAGCGCGCCCTTGCGGCCACCGAGCAGCTGGGCCAGGGACTCGCGCGATTCGGTCACAGGCGGCTCCGTCACCCCTACAGCCTGCCTCAAACACCCGACGAAGGGCACCCTTACCTTTGGCCGGTCGCTAGATCATTCCCCAGGATGATGCCGGGCACCCGTTCGGCGGCGTCTAATACGGGTGCCAAGATGGCGCCGGGCGTACGACACTGTGACGTCCGAGCAAAACAGAGGTTGCGGCAGTCGGGATTGTGGGGCGATCTTCGAGTGTTGGAACCCGGGGTACCAGAGGAGTTTCCGCAGGGCACGGGGTGGAGGGAGACCCAGAGTGTTTGGCTTTGACAGCTACGTCGCGGTAGGCGACAGCTTCACCGAAGGGCTGAACGACGAGCTTCCGGACGGCAGTTTCCGGGGTTTCGCCGATCGGCTGGCCGAGATTCTGGCTGGGGGCCGGAGTGAGTTCCGTTACGCCAACACGGCGCTGCGGGGGAAGATGCTCGCCGAGATCGTCGACGAGCAGATCCCGCTGGCGCTGGAGTTCCAGCCCGATCTGGTGACCTTGTGCGCCGGTGGCAACGACATCGTCGTGCCCGGCGTCGACGTCGACGCGGTCGCCGCGCGCTTCGAGGAAGCGGTGGTCGCGCTGCGCGCGGCCGGGATCACCGTGGTGGTGTACACCGGTCCCGACACCAAGGTGATGTCGGTGATGAACCGGTTGCGCGGCAAGGTGGCCATCTACAACGCCCACCTGCGCGCGATCGCCGACCGGCACGGCGCGCACGTGGTCGACCTGTGGTCCATGGACGCGCTGCACGACCTGCGGGCGTGGAGCGACGACCGGCTGCACTTCACCCCGGAGGGCCACCGCCGGATCGCGTTGCGCACCGCCGAGGTGCTCGGCGTGCCGACCGAGCAGGACTGGCGCGAGCCGTGGCCCGCCACCGCCGAACCGGTCACCTGGATCTCGCTGCGCCGGTCCGATCTGGAGTGGACCAGGGTGCACCTGCTGCCGTGGATCCGCCGCCACCTGCGGGGTGAGTCGCTGGGGGACGGGCTCGTGCCGAAGCGGCCGCGGCTGGACCCGCTGCGTCCCTCGGACGGTGGATTGGTGGACTCGAAGCCCGCGCCCTGAGCCGTTCGGCGGACACGGGTGCCGGGGGTGGGCTAAGGTCCGCTACCTGGAGCAACTGGGGGGAGGCGGTTTCGTCGTGTCCACGTGGCAACAGCCCGCAGACGTCGGCGGGTGGCTGAACGCGGTGCCGTGGGTGGTCACCGACGCACCGCAGTCGGCGGGCCCGCCGGCCGGCGGCTTCGCGATGAGCCGCAGCGAGATGATCAGCGTGCTGACCGAGGCCAAGCAGCTGCGGGTGCAGGTCGACACCCAGATCATGGCCACCCAGGCGCTCAGCCGGATCACCCCGCCGGGGCGTGATCCGGCGAGCGAGCGCTACGTGGCCGCGGCCAACCTCACCGGCTTCAACTACATCAACCACCTGCGGTTGCAGTCGAAGTACCTGGGTGACCTGGTCGGCAAGCTGAACAAGGCGCTGGGCAACGTCGAGGAGAACGACGCGAACTCGGCGGCCGCGGCGCGGAAGGCCGGCGAGCACTGATGGGCTGGTTCCTCGGCGCCGTCGGCCCGTGGGCCGGGCTCGACGACTACCTGAAGAAGCTGGAGGAGGACGGCGCGTTCATCCCGCCGGGCGACCTGGTGCGGATGGTCCGCGACGGCGCCGGTCCGGCCAGCCTGCAGGAGGCCCGGCAACTGGGCCTCGACCAGCACGACGAGCAGCGCGCGCTGGAGGACGGCACGCGGCGGCTGGTGGCCAAGCTCGAATCGGCGTGGACCGGCAGCGCCTCCGACGCCGCCCGCGCCAACATCCAGCCGCTGGCCACCGTCGCCGAGATCGCGGCGAAGACGCTCAAGTCGAACTCGGAGATCGTGCAGAACCAGGTGCACAGCTTCGAGAACCTGAAGGCGTCGCTGCACCAGGTGTCGAACGACCCGCCGGAGAAGGGGTTCTGGGACAGCGCCACCCCGTGGGACACCGACACCGAGGACCAGATCAACCAGCGCAGCCGGCAGGTCTCGGAGAACAGCGAGAAGTACTCGGCGTACGTGCAGACCAGCGACGGCAACAAGGCGTCGATGGTCGCCGACTACGGCCACGTGCCCGGGTACAGCGGCAACGACTTCGAAGTGGAACCACGCAAACCGGGTGAACCGGAGGATCCGGTTCACCACGGGAAGTACCGGTTGCCGGAGAAGAAGATCGACGGCTCCACCAGCACCAGCGGGTTCACCGGGCACGCGCAGCCCAGCATCCCGGTGCCGCACCTGCCACCGCCCCCGGTTTCCCCGCCGCCGCCGGTGCAGCCACCGCTGCCGACGCCGTCGATCCCGATCGGCACCACGCCGTCGGGTTACCAGCCGCCGAAACCGGCCAAACCGGCGTGGCCGGGCATTCCGGGCGTCGGGCCCGGCAATCCCGGTGCGTTCGGGCCGCGTGGCGGGGGTGCCGGTGGTGACTTCGGAGCCGGTGCCTTCGGCCCCGGCGGCGGCATCCCGTCGGCCGGGGTCGGCGGTGGCGGTTCCGGTTCGGGCGCGGGTGGCGGCAGCGGGGCACCCGGCGCCGGTGGCCGGGTCGGGGCCGGCCCGCTCGGCGCCGGTGGCCCCGGGGCGCCCGGTGGGGGTGCGCCGGGCGGTCCCGCCGCGGGTGCCCGCGGCTCCGGCATGGGCGGCGGTGGTGGCGGTGGTGGTCGCGGCCAGGGTGGCGAGGACGGCGAGCACCGCCGCGCCTCCTACCTGGAGGAAGCCGATCCCGACGCGATCTTCGGCACCGACCAGCGGACGGCACCGCCGGTGATCGGGCAGTGAGCGTCCGGTTGCCCCAGCCGATCGTGCTGCCGCTGGCGGCGTTCCGGCAGGCGTGGAAGTGGCAGGGGCTCGGTCCGCTGCACCCGGTGATCGGCATCGAGGAGCGCTGGGCCGACACCGACACCCAGCGCGACCTGGAGAACCGCATCCTCGACGGGCTCAACCGCGTGGGCCTGGCCCGCGGCGGGGCGCTGAGCAAGCAGTTCAAGGACGTGCTCAAGGTGCTGGCCGAGGCCGACCGCGAGTACTACGGCTGGGTCGGCCTGGTCGACTCCGGCCGGTCGGCCGGGGTGCTGGTGGCCACCGACGAGTTCGGCAGCGCCGTCCGGGTGTTCCGCGACGACGCGCACCTGCGGCTCGACCACGCCGAGTTCGACGCGCCGGAACGCAGCCTGGTGGAGTCGCTGCCGCGGGTGCCGCCCGCGCCGGTGCCGGAGCTGCGGGTGCCGCGGTCGCAGGCGGACGCGGTCACCGAGGTGATCCGGTCGCGGCGGACCGGGGTGCACAAGCTGCACGCGGCCCGCCCGGACCGCGGTGGCTCGCGGCGGCGCAGTGCCCCGCTGACCGTGCTCGACCTCGCCGGGCGCGGCCGGGTGATGACCTTCGTCACCGAGGAGCGGGGTGCCGAACCGCAGGTCCACTGCGCTCCCGGCAGCCCGGAGGCGCTGGCCCGCCACCTGCACGCGGCGGACTCCGCCCTCCGGCCGTACTGACGATTAGCACCGGGGTGAAACCGCGAGTTATGGTCAGGACATGTCCGGCCGTCTGTTGCTGATCCCGTTGGCGCTGGTGGTGACCGCCGCGCTGGCGCTGGTGATCACCTGGACCGACGGTGCCCGGCTGGAGGCCGAACTGGCGCAGCGCTCCAGCACACCCGCCGCGGCGCCCCCGGTGCGGCCCGCGACCGCCGAAGAGGGCGGCGACCTGCAGGCCGAGATCGACCGGGTGCTGGCCGCGCACCCGATCACCTTCACCCCGGACACCGCCGAGCTGACCGCGGAGAGCCAGGACACGGTCGGGCGGATCCGCGAGCTGCTGGCGAAGGCACCCGCCTCGGCCACCTTCGAGGTGGGCGGGCACGTGGCGAAGACGCCGGGTGACGAGGAGGCGGGGCTGGAGCTGTCGCGGCAGCGCGCCGAGGCGGTGGCCAACCTGCTCGGCCTCGGCGACCGCATCAGCGCGAAGGGCTACGGGGACACCCGGCCCAAGGCGGACGGTGGGGACGACCGCCGGGTCGAGATCACGGTCAAGTAGGGGGAAATCGGCGATGTTGTGGTTGTTCGGCCAGATCTGGCTCTGGTTGCTGGCCGCGTTCGGGCTGGGGGTGCTGCTGACCTGGCTGGTGCTGGGCGCCGTGCACCGGAAGCAACTGGCCGCGGCCGAAGCGGCGGCGCTGCCCCCGCTGAACGCCCCGGCCCCCGACCACGACACCTTCGCCGACCTCCGCGACGACGCCCGCCCGGGGGCCGACGCCTACCCCGCCACCGACAGCGACGCCTACCCCGGGCCCGCCACTGCCCATCCGGAGCCCGAGAGCCGCAACGCGGCCTACCCCAAGCCGGACAGCGACCACGATCCCTACCCCGGCCCCGTCAACGGCCACGCCGCCTACCCGCAGCCCGACAGCGATCACGATGTCTACCCCGGACCGAACAGCCACGCCGGCTACCCGGACACCGACAGCGATCCCTACTCCGGGCCCGCCAACGGCCACGCCCCCTACCCGGACACCGACAGCCGCAACACGGCCTACCCGCAGGACAACAGCAACCACGACGCTTACCCCGGGCCCAACAGCCACGCTGCTCACCCGGACACCGACAGCGGCCTCGATGCCTATCCCGGCCCCGTCAACGGCCACGCCACCTACCCGGGCACCGACAGCCACGACACCGCCCACCCGGAGCCGGACAGCGCCCACACCGCCTACCCCGGCCCCGACAGCGGCCTCGATGCCTACCCCGGCCCCGCCAACGGCCACGCTGCCTACCCCGGCCCCGCCACCTACCCGGACATCGACAGCCGCGACGCGGCCTACCCCGAACCGGACAGCGACCACGACCCCTACCCCGGCCCCGCCAACGGCCAGGCTGCCTACCCCGACAGCCGCCACACGGCCTACCCGGAGCCGGGCAGTGACCACGATCCCTACCCCGGTCACGCCAGCTACCCCGACAGCCGCGACGCCTACCCAGGCCCCGGCACCGGCTACGCGGGCCCCAGCAGCCATGCCGCCTACCCGGACCCCGACAGCGAGCACGAAGAGCCCTACCTGCTCACCCACCCCACCGACGCCTACGACCGGACACCGCCGTCGCACGAGCCCGTGGCGCACGACGGCGACTACCCCGGCAACCTCCACCCCGCCGCGCCCTACCCGCCCCTGCACGCCAACGACGGCTACCCGCAGGACGACCAGGAGTACGCCTACCCGGCGGAGGACGAGGACGCCCACCGCGGACGGCCCGGCGGCGGCGAGATCGACTGGCCGGTCGAGCAGGCCCAGCCCGCGTGGCCGACCGACGAGGACTGGCCGCCTGCGGAGCCGCGTCGGCGCGACTGGTAATTTCGGCTGTCCCATTCGAGGAGGGTCGATGCCGCTGCCGCACTGGACCGCGGACGGGGTGCTCCCACCCGGCGCGCATCCGGCGGATCTGGCCGATATCTACGAGCGCCTGGTCTGCGACGCGCCCTACCAGAACGAGCGCGAAATCCTGTTCGGCGCGCTGAGCAGCTACCTCGGCGTGGTGTGCCGGATCATCCCGTCCGGCCGCGCCTGGGTCGACGGCGGGCTGACGCTGTGGTCGGAGGAACCGCCGGGCACCGTCGACGTGGTGCTCATCCCCGACGAGTGGGGCAGCCTGAAGAAGCTCGACGGCGCCGCGCGCGCCGCGCTCTACGGCATGGTCACGCTGCGCGGGGCGATCATCGGCCAGCCCGCGATGTACCTCGATCAGGTGCAACCGGTCGGCGGCCTGCTCGACGGCTACCTGTGCGTGCCCGGCCACGAGGAGACGTGGGCGGAGACCTGGTCCTCGGTGCGCGGGCCGTACGGTCCGATCGAGGGCCTGGTCAAGGGGTACGCGGAGGTGCGCTGGTGAACAGGTTCCGCGAACTGGCCGAGGACATCGCCGGCGGCACCTGGCTGGACGACCTGGCGCGCGCGTCGGCGATGGCGGCGCACGCGAAGTTCGAGCGGACCTCGCGGTCGCCGCTGCTGCGGGTGTCGGTGCTCGGCTCGTCGCAGCAGGACGCCTACACCTTCTCCGACATCGGCCGGGCCCTGCAGGACGCGACGGCGAAGATCGGCCGGATCATCCGCGAGCCGCAGAGCGAGATCACCTACGTGCAGCCCGCCGACCGGGAGAAGGCGCCGCTGATCCAGCGCGGGCAGGCGGGGAACACGCTGTTCTTCGGCTTCCCGGAGCCGGAGCCCGCCGACGCGCTGATCCACGACGGCATCGAGACCCTGTCGGAGCGCGCGGTCAAGGAACTGTGCGACTTCCTGCCCGCCAACGGTTCCGACGACGGGGCGCTGGACGCGGTGCTGCTGCAGCGGGACACCGTGCGGAACGCGGTCAGCGACATCGTCGCCGCGGTGACCAAGAACGCCGGGATCGGGCTGCAGCTGACCACCACCGCCGGCGAGGACGTGGCGCGCAGCATGACCACCGAGCAGGCGCGCGTGCTGCGGGGCAGCCTGCGGGAGTCGCGGGAGGAGGTCGGGTACGAGACGGTCTCCGGCAGGCTCGACGGCGTCCGCACCCGGCGGCGGATCTTCTACCTGGAACGGGAATCGGGCGGGACGGTGCAGGGCGCCGTGGCCCCGGACCTGCTGGACGAGATCAAGCTGAACCTGGACCGGCCGGTCACCGCCCGCCTGCGCGTGGTCCGGACCACCACCATCGACGGCCGCCGGGGCCGCCCCGTCTACGAGCTGCTGGAAATCACTCCCGAGACCAGCCTGTTCTAGCCCCACCCACGCGCGGGGACGCGGCCGGCCGGCGCTCCCCCTCGGCGCGCCGGCCGGCCGGTGTGGGCGCCGGGCCCTCCCCCTGGCCGGTCCGGCGCGGTGGCTTCCACGCGTCCCACCGCGATTCCGGAAGCCGCGGTGGTCGCCGGCTCGTGGCCCTCCCCGGCCGCCGGACGATCACCGCGATTTGAACACTACGCGTGAGCGCCGCGAGCCTGCTAAGAGTTCACTAAGTAGAGATTTCACCTGTCCGCGAGAATCTTCCGCTCGACGGACGGCAGTGGTGACTTACCGCTGTTCTTCCATTGCGGCGAGTTCCTCACCCAGTTCCACCGGCCACGGCGCCCCGGCCTGCCGGAACCGTTCCGAGGCGAGTTCCAGCTGCTCACGGGCCTGATCGACGACCCCGAGGGCCACCAGCACCCGCCCCAGCGCCGTCCGGGAAACGCCCTCCTGCAACACGAATCCGCGGCTGGTGGTCAGCTCGATCGCCTGACGCGCATACCGTTCCGCCTCCCCCAATTCCCCGGTCAGCAGGTGCAACTCCGCCAGGTTGTTCAGTGATACCACTGCGTAACTGTCGTCCCCGAGTTCGCGGTCGATGGCCAGTGAACCGAGCTGGTGCTCGATCGCCTCGGCGTACCGCCCGGACAGCTTCTCCGCCTCGGCGCAGTTCGCCAGCGCCTGCCCCCGCAACGCCAGGTCACCGGTCCGCTCGGTCTCCTCGATCGCCTGCCGCAGCCGCTCGATCGCCTCCTCGTACCGCGCCGAACCGCTCAGCGCCGACCCGACGTGGATGTTCGCCGACACCAGCAACCGCTTGTCCCCGACCTCGGCCGCCAGTTCGAGCGCGCGCTCGGCGTCCGCCAGCCCGCCGCCCTCGATGTCGAAGGTGAGCGCGATGGCGCACCGCGAGATGAGCATCCAGCACCGCGCGAGCGGGTTCCCGCTGGCCGAAGCCGCCGCCAGGCCCAGCTCGACCAGCCCGGTCCACTCGTCGCGCAGCGGCCGCACGACGCGGTAGGTGTGCACGACGCGCGCGAGCTGCCAGGCGTCCTCGAACCGCCCGGCGCGGTGGGCGGCTTCGCAGGTCTCCAGCAGGTTGGGCCACTCCAGCGCGAACCAGTCCAGCGCGTCGTCGAACCCGGGCAGTTCGGGCAAAGCCGAGTCCGGCAGCGAAGTCGTGAAGTCGAGCGGGTCGACGATGCGCAGCAACCGCCGTCGCGCCCGGTCGGCCGCGGCCTGGTAGAACCGCACCGACCGCCGCAGCACGGCTTCGCGCTCGGTGGCCGCCAGTTCCGTCTCGGCGAGGCCGCGCAGGTACAGCCGGACCAGGTCGTGCGGGGCGAACACGTCCCGGCCGACCTCGGTGAGCAGGTGGTACGCCGCGAGCGTGCGCAACCGGCGGCGCGCCTCGGCGACCTCCGTGCCGCCGATCGCGGCGGCCAGGTGCGGCCCGACCACCGGTCCGGTGAACGCGCCGAGCAACCGGAACAACGACGCCACCTCGTCCGGCAGTCCCCGCCGGGACACGTCCAGCGCGGCCCGCACGCTCGCCTCCGCCAGGTCCGCCCCGGCGACGTCCAGCGCGGCCAGCCGGGTGCGCTCGTTGGCCAGCTCCGCCACCAGGTCCGCTACCGTCCAATGTGGACTGGCCGCCAGCCGGGCACCGGCGATGCGCAGGGCCAGGGGCAGGTGACCGCACAGCTCGGCCAGCTCGCCGTAGTCACCCGGCCCGGCCAGCTCCTCGATCAGGCGGGTGGCGTCCGCCGGCGGCATGGTGTCCAGCGCCCGGATGTGCGCGCCGCCGCCCACCGCCAGCCCGTCGAGCCGGGCCCGGCTGGTCACCACGGCCACCGACCCGGGCGCGGGCGGCAGCAGCGGGCGCACCTGCTCGGCCGACCGGGCGTCGTCGAGCACCACCAGCACCTTCGCGTCGGAGAGCAGCGACCGGTACAGCGCGATGCGCTCGTGCGCCCGCTCCGGCAGTTCCGCGGGCCGCACGCCGAGGCCGAGCAGGAACTGGGTGAGCACGTCGCCGGGTTCGAGCGGCGGGTGCTCCGGGTCGAACCCGCGCAGCGCCGCGAACAACACGCCGTCGGGAAAGCTCGCGCCGTTGCGGTGCGCCCAGGAGATCGCCAGCGCGCTCTTGCCGACGCCGGGCGCACCGGTGACCACGCCGACCACACCGGCCCCCCGGCGGGCCCGTTCGACCAGGTCGTCCAGCCACGCCAGTTCGGCCGTCCGGCCGGCGAACCGCGGCACCGCGGCGGGCAGCTGGGCCGGGGTCACGCGGACCAGCCGGGGCGGCGGCCCCTTCGCCGACGAGGGGTCGGTGAGGTCGTCGCGGAGGATGCGGTCGTGCAGTTCGCGCAGCTCGGCGCCGGGATCGATGCCGAGCGTGCCGACCACGTGCCGGGCCGCGCGGCGGTACACCGCGAGCGCGTCGGCGCGGCGCCCGGCGTGGTAGAGCGCCCGCATCAGCTGGCCGATGGTGCGCTCCGCCAGCGGGTTCTCGCGCACCATGGTGGTCAGCTCGGAGATCAGCTCGGCGTGCCGCCCGAGTTCGAGGTCGGCGTCGACGCGGGCGCCGTGCACCGCCAGGCGCAGGTCCTCCAGTTCGGGCGCGTGCACCGAATCGGGCACTCCGGACAGCACCGGGCCCTTCCACAACGCCAGCGCCTCGGCGAGCACGGACGCGCGGCGCTCGGCACCGGCCGCGGTGGCGTACTCGAGCAGGGCCCGCGCCCGGTGCACGTCGATCTGCGACGGGTCGACGGTCAGCTGGTAACCGGGTGGCCGGGTGTGGATCTGCGCGCCGTCCCCGCCGTCACCCTGGATGGACCGCAGCACGCGACGCAGGTGCGAAACGTTGCCGTGCACGATGGTCCGCGCGGTGGCGGGCGGATCGTGCCCCCACAAGGCGTCGATGATGTCGTCCAGTGGAACAACTTTGTTGGCGTGCAAGGCCAACAGCGCCAGCAGGCCGCGCACCCCCGGTCCGCCGACCGGCACCGGCCGCGATCCGGCGAGCAGTTGCACCGGCCCGAGCAGCTGGAACCAGGCTTGCCGGGACGCAAAATCCCCTTCGCTCACTACGCCTCCCCTGCGTCGTGGACGAGCAGGACAAGACGTTACTCGCAAACCCGGCGGGAGGCTGAACAGCGGGAAAACAACACCGCCCTGCACCATCAGTCCCGATCTGATGGTCCAGGGCGGTGTTGCCGACTGCCACGCGTCCCGGTGCGGATGGGCTCACCCCGAGCAAGGAGTAACCGCCGCGTCACCGGAACCGTGACGCGGACAAACGTAACAGGCTGCGAAGGGTCACTGAAGAGCCACCCCTCGCAGCCCGTCGGCGGTCAGCGCCGGACCGGGGTGAAGTCCCTGGCCGCGATGAACTCCGGCCGCGGCTTGCCCGCCGCGAACGGTTCGACCGCCGCGTTGTCCACGCTGTTGAACACCAGGAAGATGTTCGAGCGCGGGTACGGGGTGATGTTGTTCCCCGAACCGTGCATGATGTTCGAGTCGAACCACAGCGCCGAGCCCGCGGGCCCGGTGAACTGCTCGATGCCGTGCTCGGCGGCGAGCTTGGCGATCTCGTCCTCCGACGGCACGCCGACCTTCTGCTCCTTGAGCGAGGACTTGTAGTTGTCCTCCGGCGTCTCACCGGCGCACTGCACGAACGTGCGCTGCGAACCCGGCATCACCATCAGCCCGCCGTTGAACGGGTAGTTGTCGGTGAGCGCGATGGAGCAGCTGACCGCCCTCGGCACCGGCATGCCGTCCTCGGCGTGCCAGGTCTCGAAGTCCGAGTGCCAGTAGAAGCCGTTCCCGCGGAACCCGGGCATGTAGTTCACCCGGCTCTGATGGACGTACACCTCGGACCCCAGGATCTGGCGCGCGCGGTCGAGCACGCGCGGGTCCCGGACCAGCTCGGCGATCAGCTCGCTGATCTTGTGCACCTCGAAGATCGAGCGGACCTCGCCGCTGGCCTTCTCGGTCACCACGCGCTCGTCGGCCTTCAGCTGCTCGTCACCGGAGAGCCGGACGAGTTCCTGCCAGTAGGTCTGCACCTCGGCCGGGGAGAGCAGGCCCTCCACCACCGAGAACCCCTTGGCGTCGTGCGAGGCCAGGGTGGCCGCGTCGATCGGGCCGTCCGCTTCGGTCCCCCACACCGTGGGGTCCAGGCGGTCGATCGCCCCGGCCTCCCCAGCCGGGAGTCGGGTCGGGTAGGCGTCCCCGATCCGGGTGTCCATCAGAGTCAAGCTGCTCGCCTCCTCGAAATCGTGCCGGTCGCTCAGGATTCTTCGGTCACCAGCGGGTAGACGCCGTTCTCGTCGTGCACCTCGCGGCCGGTGACCGGCGGGTTGAACACGCAGACGGTCTTCATGTCGGTCTTGGGCAGCACCTGGTGCTTGTCGTGGTCGTTGAGCAGGTACAGCGAGCCCGGCTTGAGCTGGTGGCGCTCGCCGGTGGCCTTGTTGACCACCTCGCCTTCGCCCTCGTAGACGAAGACGGCTTCGATGTGGTTGGCGTACCAGAAGTCGTTGACCGTGCCCGCGTAGAGCGTGGTCTCGTGCACCGAGAAACCGACCTTCTCCTTCGCCAGGATGATGCGCTTGCTGCGCCAGTTCGGCGTCTTGATGTCGGCGTCGGTGTCGGTGATCTCGTCGAGGGTGCGGACGATCAAAGCGGTCTCTCCTTACGGTGTTCCTACTTGGTCAGCACGGCGCGAACGGACTCGCCGATGATCTCCAGGCCCTGGTCCAGCTCGGCGTCGTTGAGGGTCAGCGGCGGCAGCAGCTTCATCACCTCGCCGTCCGGCCCGGAGGTCTCCATCAGCAGACCACGCTCGAAGGCGTCCGCGCACACCGAACTCGCCAGCTCCCCGCTGGCGAACTCGAGCCCGCGGGCCAGGCCGCGCCCCTTGGCCACCAGCTTCGCCTCGGGGTAGGTCTGCACGATCTCCTCGAAGACCGAGCCGATGCGCTCGCCCTTGGCGCGGGTGGAGCGTTCCAGCTTGTCGTCGCTCCAGTACACGTTCAGCGCCTCGGTGGCGGTGACGAACGCGGGGTTGATGCCGCGGAAGGTGCCGTTGTGCTCACCCGGCTCCCACACGTCCAGCTCGGGCTTGATCAGCGTGAGCGCGAGCGGCAGGCCGTAGCCGCCGATCGACTTCGACAGGCAGACGATGTCCGGCTTGATGCCGGCGTCCTCGAAGCTGAAGAACGGGCCGGTGCGGCCGCAGCCCATCTGCACGTCGTCGAGGATGAGCAGGATGTTGTGCCGCTGGCACAGGTCGGACAGGCCCTTGAGCCACTCCAGCCGGGCCGCGTTGATGCCGCCCTCGCCCTGCAGCGCCTCGACGATCACCGCGGCGGGCTCGTTCAGGCCGCTGCCGGAGTCCTCCAGCAGCCGCTCGAAGTACAGGAAGTCCGGGTAGGCGCCGTCGAAGTACTTGTCGTAGGGCATCGGCGTGGCGTGCACCAGCGGCACCCCCGCGCCGCCGCGCTTCATCGAGTTGCCGGTGACCGAGAGCGCGCCCAGCGTCATGCCGTGGAAGGCGTTGGTGAAGTTGATCACCGACTCCTTGCCGGTCACCTTGCGGGCCAGCTTGAGCGCGGCTTCCACGGCGTTCGCGCCACCGGGGCCGGGGAAGACCACCTTGTAGTCCAGGTCCCGCGGGCCGAGGATCCGGTCCTGCAGGGCGGTCAGGAAGTCGCGCTTGGCCACGGTGAACATGTCCAGCGCGTGGGTCACGCCGTCACGCGCGATGTAGTCGAGCAGCGCCTGCTTCAGGGCCGGGTTGTTGTGCCCGTAGTTCAGCGCCCCCGCGCCGGCGAAGAAGTCGAGGTACTCCTTGCCCGTCTCGTCGTAGAGCTTGCTGCCCTGCGCCCGGTCGAAGACCACCGGCCAGCCGCGGCTGTAACTGCGCACCTCGGATTCGAGTTTCGAAAAGATTTCCATGTTCATCGCCAGTTTTCCGTCCGTCCCTGTGGAGTTGCCCTCTGGTCGACGCGCGGATCAATCGCGCGTCAGCGGTCCGATTCGATAGAGGTGCTCGGGTTCGTGCCCGCCGTCGTCGTCCGGGAAATCGGCGGAACTGAACAGTTCTGCGCTTTCCAGATCGGCTTCCCAGCGCTTCGCGAAGGATTCGAAGAGCTTGATGGACGCCTGGTTGTCCGGGGTGATGGTGGTCTCCAGGTAACGCACGCCCCGCCCGACCAGCCGGTCGAACAACGCGTCGAGCAACGCTCCGGCCAGCCCTTTCCCGCGCTGGGAGGCGTCGACGGCGACCTGCCAGACCAGCGCCGCCTCGGGGTCGGACGGCTTGCGGTAGGCGATCACGAAGCCGACCGGTGCGCCGTCGACGCGCGCCACCACGGAGGTGTCCGCGAAATCGCGGCACCACAGCAGATACGCGTACGCCGAGTTCAGATCGAGCTTCTGGGAATCGCGCGCGATTCGCCAGAGCGCGGCACCGTCTGCCTTGGTCGGGGATTCGATCAAGTGCTTTCCGGACATGTCGAACGAACTTAACAGAATCGCAAAGGGGGCTCAGCCCGGACGGACTAGTGCACCGGCGCTACCTGCACGAACACAAAAAACCCTGTGAGCATGGCAACAGTAACGTAGGTTTGCCGCTATCCACGGACTATAATGCGCAACTCACCGATACCGCTTCGTGACGAAGTGGTCTCACTTCGGACACGGTAGTGGCAGCGCTCACCGGACGCGACCCGGATTACGCGTTTGGCCCAAGCATACGCTGGGTACCCCTGGACTTTTCCCAGCGGGAGATCCTCATTCGCCGACCGTCCCGTCGGCGAACTCACGCAGCACGTCGAGGTGCCCGACGTGCCGGGCGGTCTCCTGGACCAGGTGGGTCAGCACCCAGCGAACGGTCTTGTCCTCGCCGGGGCGGCGCACCGGGTCGTCGGCGGCCAACCCGGCCAGCGCCTCGCGGGAAATCCGCCATTCCTCCTGGTAGGCGGCCACCAGCTCGGCGGGCGACTGGCTCCGGCCGACGCGGAACAGGTGGTCGTGGTCGCCGGTGTCGCCCCAGAGGTCCGGCAGGTCGCTGCCGCCGCCGACGATGGTCAGCCACCACCGCTCGACCGCGATCAGGTGCCGCAGCACGCCCAGCGCGTTCATCTCCGGCGACGCCGGGAACGGCGTGCCCGCGGCCTCGGCCCGGCTCAACCCGGCGACCTTGTTGACCGCGGTCGCCCGCAGGAAGTCGAGGAAGCCCCAGAGCAGGGTCAGCTCGTCCCCGGCCCGGGTCTCCGGCCACGCCCGCGCCACCGGATCCGCCATTTCCCCCGAACTGGAGTTCGACACCGGGAAAAGCTATCAGGCGGAGAAGTTCTCCAACAGCAGCACCTGCGCCTCCCCGACGGCGAAGCCGAGCAGCGCGCCGGTGGCGATGAGGATCCATTCGTCCTGCTGGAAGGCCGGCCGGAGCAGGTTCTCGAACTGCTCCGGGCTCAGCTGCTTCATCTTGGTGACCAGCAGGTTCCGGATGTCCATCGCATCTTCGGCGTAGTCCTCGACGTAGCTCATCGTCTCCGGCAGCCGCGCCATGGTCAGCTCCGAGATGCGCAGCTTCATCGCCTGGTACCGCTTGCTGCCCACGGCCATCACCACCAGCGGCCGCGCCACGCTGGCGTGCTTGGCCAGTTCCGCGTCCACCTGCCGCTGGACCAGCGCGAGCAGCTTGTCGGCGGCGGGCCCGCGCAGCACCGCCTCGATCACGTTGTGCGGGGTGATGATCTCCTTGGCGATCAGCGCGGCGTAGGCCGCCGAGACCTCGGCGCGCCGCTTGAGGAACAGGCCCTGCCACTCGAACAGGCCGAAGTAGCGCTTCGGCTGCTTCGGGTAGAAGATCATCTTCAGCGCCAGCCAGTCGGTGAACCAGCCGGTGAACAGGCCGAACAGCGGCATGATCAGCGGGATCTTGAACAGCACCCAGACCACCATCTGGACCACGCCGATCAGCCCGCCGAAGACGATGCCGGAGCGGGCGATGAACCGGAACTCCCGGTGCCCGGCCTCCTGGAAGATCCGGTTCAGCAGCCGCTTGTCCTTGACCAGGCTGGTGACCACCATGTCCTTGAGGTCGAAGACGCTGTCCACGTCCTCCCGGACCCCGGCCATGATCGAGGCGACCATGCGCGGGGTGTCGGCCTGCACCCGGGTGATCACCAGGCGCTGCACCCGCGTCGGCAGCGATTCCCACAGGCCCGGCTGGTACTCCGCGGCCACCACCCGCATGATCTCCTCGAGGCCGGCCAGCAGCGGTTTCTCGATCTCCTCGGCGATGCGCCCCGGATCGAGCCGGTCCAGCACGTCAGCGGGCTTGATCAGCTGCTGGGTCATCGTGTCGACGGCGATGCCCGCCATCCGCGCGGCCCGCTTGGGCACCACCCCCTGCCAGCCGAGGAACGGTTTGACGCCAACGAATTCCAGCGGCTGGAACATCATCCGGATGGCCACCAGCTTGGTGCCGTAGCCGATCAGCGCGGCCACCAGCGGGATGGAGCAGTAGAGCGGCCAGTTCCGCGCGAAGTCCTCCACGATGCCGCCCACAGCTCATGATCACACGGGCGTCCACCTGGGACAACGCTCAGCCGCGGGCCGGATCGCAGGCCGCCCAGAACTGCTTGCCGAGCCGGGAGATGTGCACGGTCCGGCGAACGAACTTCACCCGCTTGGCCGAGTTCTCCGCGGCCCGCACGGCGTCGTCGGTGAGCAGGATTTCGTACTGGGTCTCGAGTTCCGGCACTTCCTCGTCCACCTCCGCCAGGCCGAGGCCGATCAGCCGGGTGACGTAGCTGGGCACCTGGTCGAGCAGGGTCACCCCGGCCGCCTTGCCCACAGTGGACGCGTTGCGCAGCACGACCCGGCCCGCACCGCCGAGGCCGGTGCGCTCGGCGACGTCGATCAGCGGGAACGGCGCCCCGTCGGCCAGCGCGGAGAGGATGCGTGCTTCGTCCGGGGTGAGCTGGCGCAGGATGATCGCGAACAGGTACTCGCGGGCGCGCTCGCGGCCGAAGCCGATGGACCGGTTGAGCAGCTCGGCCATCGCCGCGCGCAGCGGCTCGATGCTGTCCGACGACGGCATCACCACCACCGTGCCGCGGATCTCGCCGGTCAGCGGCGGCTGGATGTGCCGCCCGTTGCCGACGTTCATCGCCGACGCGGCGCTCAACGCGGCCAGGTACGGGTCGTCGACCTCCTCCAGCCGCCGCCGCAGCTCGGTCAGCGCGAGCCGTTCGAGCGAGCGGAGGCCGCGTTCGGCGGCGTCGGCGCCGGGCAGGCGCTTGCCGAGGGTGTAGCCGGCCTTGGCGGCCAGGCCGGCCAGCCTGCCCGCCCGCGCGGCGAAGTTCTCCTGAGCACCCACGGCACGCCTCCCCTCCCCGACGCCCGGATACTACTTTCCAGTAGGTTCACTGGGCCGAACGGACGCCGTTGCCTCCATCACACCACGAGCCAAGCCTTCGCGGCGGCCAGTCCTTCCGGCGTGACCTGGTGCCCACCGGCGTGCCGGTGCTCGGTGACCTCGGCCGACCGCTCGCGCAGGAACGCCACGTACTGCTCGGTCGAAGCCAGCGGTGCCATCGGGTCCCGCTCGCCGTTGGACAGGAACACCCGGCTGCCGCGCAGCTCGCGGGCGGGCGGCTCGGGCACCGGTGACATGGCGGCGAACAACACGGCCTCGGTCAGCGCGTCCGGGCGCAGCAACACGGTCGCGGCGGCGATGTTGGCACCGTTCGAGAAGCCGAGCGCGACCAGCCGCTTGCCCTTCAGGTCGTACCGCTCCCGCGCGGCCAGCACGAACTCGGCCAGCTGGTTGGCCCGGAAGAGCACGTCCCGGGTGTCGAACACCCCCTCGCGCAGGCGGCGGAACCACCGCGCGGCACCGTGCTCGGAGACCGGTCCGGCGGGCGCGAGCAGCGACGCCTCCGGGTTCAGCTCCCCGGCCAGGCCGACCAGGTCGTCCGGGCCGCCGCCGGTGCCGTGCAGCAGGAGCAGCACCGGCTCGGCCGGGTCGCCTTCGACGAACTTGTGCTCCAGGGCGAGGTCGTTCACGCGCGCTCCATGTCGTTCTCGGCGGGCAGCTCCAGCTTCGGCAGCGAAGCCTCGATCTGCTCGCGGGTCGGCTCCAGCCACGGCGGCAGCTTCAGCGCGCGGCCCAGCTCCAGCAACGGCTCGTCGATCGCGAAACCGGGTTCGTCGGTGGCCATCTCCAGCAGCGTGCCGCCGGGCTCGCGGAAGTAGATGGAGCGGAAGTACTGGCGGTCCAGGATCGAGGTGACGTTCACCCCGCGGTCGACCAGCTCCTCGCGCCAGGCCACCTGGGTCTGCTCGTCGGGCACCCGCCAGGCGACGTGGTGCACGGTGCCGGAGGCGACCAGCCCGCGGGGCGCGTCCGGGGTGACCAGCACGTCGACCAGTGCGCCGGGCCCGCCGTCACCGGCGGCGAAGCGGAAGCGGTTGCCGTCCTGCTCGGTCAGGCTCAGCCCGATGCCGTCGGTCAGCATCTCGGCGGTGGCCTCCTCCTCGGCCACCGAAAGGGTGACCGAGTGCAGGCCGCGGATGGCGTGCTGAGCGGGCACCAGCGGGGTGTCCCACGGGTCGCGGGGGTCGCCCTGCGGGTGCGCGACGAGGGCGAGCTCGAGGCCGTCGGGGTCGGCGAAGCTCAGCGTGTCCTCGTTGTCGCGGTTGGTCACGCGGCTGGTCCGCACACCGGTGGCCTCCAGGTGCTGCTTCCACCAGCCGATCGAGTTCTCCGGCACGGAGAAGGAGGTGGTGGTCGCCTGGCCGGTGCCGTGGCGCCCGCCCGGTGCGTCCTTCCACGGGAAGAAGGTCATCAGCGTGCCGGGCTTGCCGGACTGGTCGCCGTAGTAGAGGTGGTAGGTGCCGGGGTCGTCGAAGTTGACCGTGGTCTTCACCAGCCGCAGGCCGAGTGTGCGCAGGTAGAAGTCGGCGTTGCGCTGGGGGTCGCCGCCGATGGCGGTGACGTGGTGCAGGCCGCTGGTCTTGATGGACATCGCTACTCCTCGGGAAGCGGGGGTGACTCGACGCTAACCCGATAACCTCTTGCGTGCAAGATATATTCCGGCGAGACATTTGCGGTACACTCGGCTCCGTGACGCGACCGGATCCGTGCACCGACGACGACGAGATCGTGACCTGGTGGGGCCTGGTGATCGAGGGTTACCTGGCCACGCAGCAGAAGCTGATGGGCGAGATCGCCGACCGGTTCGGCCTGGCGCCCGCCTCCTTCGACATCCTGCTCCGCCTGGTGCGCTCCCCGGAGAACCGGATGCCGATGACCCGCCTGGCCGGCGAGGCCGCCCTGTCCAGCGGTGGTTTCACCAAGGTGGCGGACCGCATGGTGGCCGCCGGCCTGATCTGCCGCGTCCCCTCCCCCGACGACCGGCGGGTCACCTACGCCGCCCTGACCGAGCACGGCCTCTCCGTGGCCACGGACGCACGCCGGGCGTGCGCCGAGATCCTGCGCAAGATCGTGCTGGCCCCCCTGGGCGCGGAAGCCTCCACCGCCCTGGCCGACGCCATGCGCACGCTGCGCACGCACAACGCCTGACTTCCGCTGCGGCCGGACCCCGAGCTTGCGCAAGACCGGGCGGCCGGATCGCATCCTGGCGGCCTGACCTCTTGCCCACGCGGCCGAAGCTCCTGTTCGCGCAGCTGAATGGCACCCTCGCACTCAGCCAAGGTCCACCTTCGCGCGACCAAAGCGGGCACTCGGCAACCGAGCCATGCTCGCGCGGCCGAGACTCACCCCCGCGCGGCCGAAGCGCGCACTCAGGTAGCCGAACCCCATGTTTCGGGGAGCGAGTTCATGTTCGGGTGGACGGGGTCGACCCTCGAGGCATGGCGGGTGGCGAGGACGACCACCTCGACCACGCGGCCGAAGCGCACTCGGCAACTGAACCCACGTCGCGCCTCCGCGGGGGAGCGAGTTCACGTCCGGGTGGGTGAGGGCGGCACCCGAGGCATGGCAGGCGGCCGAGAAGGTCAGGCGGACACGGCGTGCGCGGTCCGGATGGTGATCGCGGACCACGTCACAAAAGTCCACAGCACCAGCGAAGACAGCAAGTCCGTGAAGATGGTGGCGAACCAGAACGCCGGGATGTCCGGCACGCCGAACAGGAAGTGCCCCAGGCTCGCCACGCCCGAAAGCGAGAAGACCAGCAGGTACGCGTTCGCGGCCCAGTAGCGGCGGCGGACATAGGCGACACAGGCCAGCAGGGCGAAGGCGGCGAACAGGAACCACCCACCGCCGACCAGGAGGCGGGTGGCGAGCAGGCTCAGGCCCTCCACCGGCGGGTAGTCCTCGGCTCGGATCGAGTTGTGGGCGTAGTGCAGGCCGGTGGTGAGCAGGCTCCCCAGCAGGACCCACCGCAGGACCACCAGCCCCCGCTCGTGCTGCTCACCCATGCACGCCTCCCCATTTGATAGATCGCTCTAGCGCCGAGGGTAGGGCCGGAAATGCCCCCGGCACAAGGGGCCGGGGGCATCCGGGGAGAGTCAGCGCTGGCGGCCGTACAGGCGCATGGTGATCGGGCCGAACACGGCGATCAGCACCGCGCACGAGCCGAACACCCACAGCAGGTCCGCACCGGCGACCGTGCCGTGCATCAGCCCGCGCACCGAACTGACCAGGTGCGTCACCGGGTTCACGTCGACCACCGCGCGCAGCCAGGACGGCATGGTGGCCGGGTCGACGTAGATGTTGCTGCCGAAGGTCAGCGGCATCAGCACCATCATGCTCCAGCCCATCACCGACTTCGACGTGGACAGCTTCAGCCCGAACATCGTCCACACCCACGACAGGCTGAACGAGAACACCAGCAGCATGGCCACCCCGGCCAGCACGCCGACGAACCCGCCGCCCGGCCGGAAACCGAGCAGCAGCCCCAGCAGGATGGTGATCGTCGCGCCGAGCAGGTACCGGACGGCGTCGCCGAACAACGCGCCGACGATCACCGACGGGCGCCAGATCGGCAGCGAGCGGAACCGGTCGAAGATGCCCTTCGAGATGTCCTCGTTGATGCCGACCCCGGTGTACATGGTGATCATCACGACGCTCTGCACCAGGATGCCCGGCAGGAAGAACTGCAGGTAGTTCTCGGTGGAACCGGCCAGCGCACCCCCGAACAGGTAGGTGAACATCAGCGTCATCATGATCGGGAACGCGGTCACGTCGAACAGCTGGTCCGGCACGTGCTTGATCTTCAGCAGCGCCCGCCAGCCGAAGGTGAACGAGGTGGTCAGCGCGCTCGGCTTCGGCGGCCGCTCGCGGGTGGCCAGCGCCTTCAGCAGCGTCTCGTCGACCACCTTGGCGGACGTGGCCGGTGCGGATGTGGTGGTCATGCCACACTCCCCTCGAGTTCCCCTTCGACCTCTTCGGCGGTGTGCCCGGTCAACGCCAGGAACACCTCGTCCAGGCTCGGCTGCCCGAGCGAGTAGGCGGCCACCTGCACCCCGGCCGCGGGCAGTTCGGCCAGCGCCCCGGCCACCTTGTCCGGCTCGGGCACGCGCACGGTCAGCGCCACCGGATCGGCATCGTGCTCGACCGGCACGTCGAGCACCCGCGAGAGCACGCGACCGGCTTCCGCACGCATCTCCGGCTCGGCCACGCGGACGTGCAGCGCGCCGGTGCCGACCGAAGCCTTGAGCTGGCCGGACGTGCCTTCGGCGATGATCTTGCCGCGGTCGATCACCGCGATGCGCTCGGCCAGCTGGTCGGCCTCCTCCAGGTACTGCGTGGTGAGCAGCACCGTGGTGCCGCCCGCCACCAGTGCCCGCACGATGTCCCACACCTGGTTGCGGCTGCGCGGGTCGAGGCCGGTGGTCGGCTCGTCGAGGAACATCAGGTCGGGTGCGACGACGATGCTGGCGGCGATGTCGATGCGCCGCCGCATCCCGCCGGAGTACGTCTTCACCAGCCGCTCGGCGGCCTCCTCCAGGCCGAACGCCGACAGCAGCTCGTCGGCCCGCCGCTTCGACGCCTGCCGCGAGAAGCCGAGGAGCCGGGCCAGCAGCACCAGGTTCTCCACCCCGGACAGGTCCTCGTCGACCGAGGCGAACTGGCCGGTCAGGCTGACCCGCTGGCGCACCGCGTCCGCCTCGGTGACCAGGTCGTGCCCGAACACCTTCGCCGCACCCCCGTCCGGCTTCAACAGGGTGGCGAGCATGCGGATGGTCGTGGTCTTGCCCGCGCCGTTGGGCCCGAGGAAGCCGTAGACCCGCCCCTCCGGCACCGCCAGGTCGACCCCGTCCACCGCGCTCGTCTTGCCGAACGTCTTGACCAGGCCACTGGCCTCGATCGCCAAATCCATGGAACCCCCATCACCGGTTTCGCTGTTCGAGTTCTGCGAAGCGCTGCTCCGGCCAGGTGGGCCGGTCACCGAGGACCAGCTCGGCGAACAACTGCTCGAGCCGGATCTGCCCAGCGGCGAGCACGGTAGCGCGCACCCCCGACAATTTCGCCGGGATCGTCTGGATCAGCTCCACGTGGGTGGCGACTTCGGGATCGTGGACCAGGCGCCAGCGCACCAGCCCGGCGTCCTCGCCGCCGTGCCGCCACCGGTAGGCCAGCTCGCGCGGTGCGTCCACCGCGGTGACCTGGCCCGCGGGAACCGGGCCGATGGTGCACGGTAGCGGCGGTTCCTGCCCGATTTCAACCGGATTGCCCCCGGTGAGCGCCGCCCAGACGGTGTCGAACGACCGCCACACCACGTCGAGCACGAACCGCACCCCGTCTTCGGTGTCCTCACCGCGGCACAATTCGAATTCCCGCAGGTAGGAGAGCATCAGCGGGCGGTGGTCGAGCGGTTCCCCGGTGCGCCCGTCCAGCCGCGCCGACAACGCGGCGAGGCAGACGTCCCAGCCCGCCGCGGTGCGCGCGGCGGTGAACCGCGCCCCCTCGGCCATGGTGTGGGTGAACACCAGCAGGCAGCCGGACTCCTCGGGCACGATCTCGAACCGCAGCACGTCGGTGTTCCAGCGGAAGGCGTACACCTTGGGTGAGTCGTATTCGAGGACTTCGCCGTGACTCTTCTCGTCCTCGCCTTCGAAGGTGAACTCCAGCGCCGCCCCGGCCCTCGGCTCACCGGCGATCAACGCGGGGAACCAGTGGGCCAGTTCGGCGGGGTCGGTGACCGCCCGCCAGACCTTCGCGGGCGGGTGCGCGAGCCGGCGCTCGAACCGCAGTACCGGCTTGCCGGCGACGGTGTGCAGGGTCATGACGGGTCCTCCTCGTCGGACATGGTTTCGAGGTGGCGTTCGAGCGCGTCCAGGCGCGCGTTCCACAGCGCGCGGTAGGGCGCGAGCCAGGCGTCTATCTCGGCGAGCGGCTCGGGGCGCAGCCGGTACCACCGCCGTTGTGCGTCCTGGCGGACCTCGACGAGTCCGGCTTCGCGCAGCACCTTCAGGTGTTTCGAGACCGTCGGCTGGGTGAGCGCCAGCCGGTCGACCAGGTCCCCGACCGGGCGTTCCCCGGCGCGGAGCAGGTCGAGGATCTCCCGGCGACGGGGTTCGGCCAGCACTTCGAACGTAGTTGCCACTCGGGGAATATAGCCGTTGAGGCATTTACAGTGTCAAGAGGACTCGCGTCGGCCCCCGGCGGCGGACAGAATGGGGCGATGGCCGACCTGAAACCACGCAGCCGGGACGTCACCGACGGAATGGAACGGGCGGGTGCCCGTGGCATGCTCCGCGCCATCGGCATGGGCGACGAGGACTTCGCCAAGCCCCAGATCGGGATCGCGTCCTCCTGGAACGAGATCACCCCGTGCAACCTCTCGCTGCAACGCCTGGCGCAGGCGAGCAAGCAGGGCGTGCACGCCGGTGGTGGCTTCCCCATGGAGTTCGGCACGATCTCGGTGTCCGACGGGATTTCCATGGGGCACGAGGGAATGCACTTCTCGCTGGTGTCCCGCGAGGTGATCGCGGACTCGGTGGAGACGGTGATGCAGGCCGAGCGGCTGGACGGCGCGGTGCTGCTGGCCGGCTGCGACAAGAGCCTGCCGGGCATGCTGATGGCCGCCGCCCGCCTCGACGTGGCCTCGGTGTTCCTCTACGCCGGTTCGATCCTGCCCGGCACGGTGGACGGCCGCGAGGTCACCATCATCGACGCCTTCGAGGCGGTCGGCGCGTGCGCGCGCGGGCTGATCTCCCGCGAGGAGGTCGACAAGATCGAACGCGCCATCTGCCCCGGCGAGGGTGCGTGCGGCGGCATGTACACGGCGAACACCATGGCTTGCGCGGCCGAGGCGCTGGGCATGTCGCTGCCGGGTTCGGCCAGCCCGCCCTCGGTGGACCGCCGACGCGACCGCTTCGCGCGGGAGAGCGGCGAGGCCGTGGTCGGCCTGCTCGGCACCGGCACCACGGCGCGGCAGATCCTCACCCGCGAAGCGTTCGAAAACGCGATCGCCGTGGTGATGGCCCTCGGCGGCTCGACGAACGCGGTGCTGCACCTGCTGGCCATCGCGCACGAGGCCGAGGTGGAGCTGACGCTGGACGACTTCACCCGCATCGGCGACCGGGTCCCCCACCTGGCCGACGTGAAGCCGTTCGGGCGGCACGTGATGACCGCGGTGGACCGGGTCGGCGGGGTGCCGGTGGTGATGAAGGCACTGCTGGACGCGGACCTCCTCCACGGCGACTGCCTGACCGTGACCGGGAAGACCCTGGCGGAGAACCTGACCGAACTGGCCCCGCCCGAGCTGGACGGCGAGGTGGTGCGCAAGCTGTCCAACCCGATCCACCCCACCGGCGGGCTGACCATCCTGCACGGCAGCCTGGCCCCGGAAGGCGCCGTGGTGAAGAGCGCGGGCTTCGACGCGGATCGCTTCGAAGGCACCGCGAGGGTTTTCGACGGCGAGCAGGCCGCGATGGACGCCCTGCCCACGCTGCAACCGGGCGACGTGGTGGTGATCCGGTACGAGGGCCCGCGCGGCGGCCCCGGTATGCGCGAAATGCTCGCGGTGACCGGCGCGATCAAGGGCGCCGGCCTCGGCAAGGACGTCCTGCTGCTCACCGACGGCCGGTTTTCCGGTGGTACCACGGGTTTGTGCGTCGGCCACGTGGCACCAGAAGCCGCCCACGGGGGTCCGATCGCCTTCGTCGCCGATGGTGACCCGGTGGTGCTGGACCTGACCACCCGCACCCTGGACCTGGGCATCACCCCGGACGAACTCGCGGAACGGCGGAAGGGCTGGACCCCGCCCGCCACCGCACGAACCGGCGTACTCGGCAAATACGCCCGCCTGGTCGGTTCGGCCGCACAAGGCGCCGTCTGCTCCTGAACCCCCGGCCGCACCCACGGCACCAACGGGAGCCGAGCACCGAACTCACCCACCCCGGCGACACAAACGAAGCCGGCACAACGGGAGCCGGGACACGGAAGACGCGAGCCGACACAGAAGACGCCAACTAGAGACAGAACACGCGAGCCGAACACAAAGAACAGGAGCCGGGCGCCAAACCCACCCAAAGAGCAAACGCGACCCGGGCGCCGAACCCAGCTCCCCACCCACACTCCCCCTTCCCCATCCCGGTCCAAAGCCAAGCACACGGCGGGGGGGGGGGGGGGGGGGGGGGGGGGGGGGGGGGGGGGGGGGGGGGGGGGGGGGGGGGGGGGGGGGGAGGGGGGGTAGGGGAGGGGGAAGAGAGAGG